>DATHAB010000062.1:0-15524 GCA_035296885.1 Rubrobacteraceae bacterium | reverse complement strand
TGGCGGCGAGGAGGGAGGCCGGGGCTGAAGCCCTCAACCCCTTGTATGCTCTCGACGCCGCATCCTTCTCCGACGCCTTCCTGATGATAGGCGTGGCCCTCCTGGTAGCTTTCGTGGCCTCGCTCCGGCTACCGAGGTACGCGGGAAAGCAGAAGAGCGATGAGTAAGCCACAGGAAGGCTCTCCCTGATCCTTGTCCCTCCGTTAGAGAGCCCTACGAGCAGCGGGATGCATCATGCGACAACGAAGGAAACCCATCAAAAGGAGGAGAAACAGGTATGAAGTTCGGGTACGCGTTTGTCTGGGTTGAGGACGCGGAGAAAGCTGTGCAGTTCTACGAGGAGGCGTTTGGCCTCGAGAGGCGGTCCCTCACCGATAACGGCGAGCTTGGCCTCTACGCCGAGATGGAGACCGGCGCGACGACGCTCGCAATCGCGGACCAAAAGGAGGCAAGGGTGCTCTTCCCCGATGGGTTCCAGGAGAACAATCCCGCTCAGGCTCCGGGTGCATTCCAGATCTCCTTTGTAACACCGGACGTCGAGGCGTCGTACGAAGCTACCTTGCAAGCAGGAGCAAAAAGACGGCAGAGCCACAGACCCAACCGTGGGGCCAAGCCATTGCCCGAGTGCGAGACCTTAGCGGCGTTTTGGTCTCGATCGCAAGCCCCTTCCCGTCCGGTGAAAGGTAGAAAATGAGCGATTATGGCAGAAGATTAGAGTTCGGCGCGAGCGTGGAGCCGCTAGCGGACCCGCTGGACTGGGCGAGGCGCGTATCTAGAACGGCTGATCAGGTGGGGCTGGATCTCATCGGCATCCAGGATCATCCCTATCAGAGAAGGTTTCTGGACACCTGGACCTTGATCTCCACCCTCGTGCCCATGACCGAGCGGGTGCGCTTCTTTCCTGACGTGGCGAACCTGCCCCTCAGGCCCCCGGCCATGCTGGCGAAGGCTGCGGCAACCCTCGACGTCTTGAGCGGGGGACGCATCGAGATGGGGCTCGGCGCAGGGGCGTTCTGGGAAGCAGTCGCAGCGATGGGCGGACCTCGCAGGAGCCCGGGTGAGGCGGTGCGAGCAACCGAGGAGGCGATAAAGGTCATGCGCCTGGTGTGGAGCGAGGATCGGTCGCTGCGCTTCGACGGAGAGTTCTACTCCCTTCAAGGCATGCGTCCGGGTCCACATCCGGTACACCCCATAGGGATCTGGGTCGGTGCCTACGGGCCACGGATGCTTTCTTTGGTCGGACGCCTCGGCGACGGGTGGGTCCCTTCGCTCGTCTACTCGCCGCCGGAGAAGCTACCTGGGATGCAGGAGCGTATAGACGAGGCGGCCAGAGAAGTTGGGCGGAAGCTGGAAGAGATCCGGCGGGTCTACAACGTCGGGGGCAGGATCGGGGAGGAGCACCGTGGCCTGTTGAACGGGCCCACAGAGCACTGGGTCGAGGAACTGACGCGCTTCGCCATGGAGCTCGGGATGGACACGTTTGTCTACTGGCCGTCAGAGGACCACGTGCGGCAGATCGAACTCTTCGCCCACGAGGTTGCCCCGGCGGTACGCGAGGCCGTGAACGCGGAGCGTTCGCGGATAGACGACGTAAGGAGCCAAGGGTGAAAGGGGCTGGCTCGGTGGTTAGCGACTTTAAGATACTAGGAGGGCTTGCGGGCAGCCTCCGGCGTGCCTCGCTCCTGGCCGCTGGCGGCCTCTACCGCCGCCAGTTCCGCGAGCCTGCAGCCACGGCCCCTGGTTAAGAGGCGCCTTTGCCGGTTTGCTGACGTATTTCACCCTGGTGGACACGGTGTTTACGATCTCAGCCCTAGCTTCAGGGATGCTTCTTCCTGTCTTTCCGGTGCGGCGCGAGCATCTCGATACCTTGGCTCCAAGCCGTGCCTCCAGCGGGTCCAAGTCGCTGTTCGAGCTTCTTCTCTACGACGCTAACCTCGAGGGTCTCTCCGAGGAGGGTGACCTCACGCGTGATGAACCACTCGCCGCGGCTACGGAGATAGAAAGGCCAACATCTTTGGCTCCTAGAAGAGGCCCGGGTTTATGGTCCCCAGCGTCGTTAATCTCTATCCAGTCTCGTCGCCAGATCCGACTCTAAGGATAGTCTCGGAGGTAAGGGTTTGATGGACCGGACACTTCTCGGCGATCTCTACAAGCTGCGAGCGTTGCTCATCGCTCAACGGTCCGTCGAGCTCGATGTCCAGCTCGATCCAGTCGATCTTCCCTTCCTCTGTTTCGCATTCGGCACAATCGTCGGCGTGGACGCTCGAATGTCGAAGCCGAGTAGTGACGCCCTCAAGGGGTAAACCTTCGCTCTGAGCATACATAGTAATGGTTATCGAGGTGCACGCCCCCAAAGACGCAAGCAGTAGATCGTAGGGGTCAGGCCCTCGGTCATACCCTCCGGAGTCTTCTGGCTCGTCAGCTGCAAGCCGGTGCGAGCCGATAAAGACTTCTTGGTGTAACACCTCTCCGTTTCCGTGAACGACCACTTCCTGTTGGTCCTCGCTCATCGAACCTCCTCCTCGGTTGTTGAGAACTATTCTTCTTCCTGATCCCTGCGGGGGGCAGTTTACACGACTCCTCCGGCACCTCCAAGCAAAAGACAAGTTAATAAACCAGGAAGCTCACGTTACCTCTTCTAGCACCGTTGCTTTGTAGCCTTCCTCGCTACGAACTGCTCGTAGCACATCGGTAGCCCGGCCGAGCCTTCGCAGTGTAACCCCTTGTGGAGTAGTGCCCTGCACCACTCTATGCTTTCTTCACGAGGGCCTTGCCTTGTAGGTCTGACTAACTACCTAGTATCTAACAAATCATCGACCACCTCCTAGGGGTAACGGCAGTCCTGGGAGAAGATCGCCGACGAAAGGAGGTAGCGTCTATGAGACGTCTCAGCTTGGTTCTTGCGGTAGTCGTTGTGATGGCGGTGATGGGAGCGATGGCTGCCCCCGCCTTTGCAAAGCACAATAGGCACCATGACAATTACTAGCAGCCGAAGTTGCAGTGTGGTTGGTACTGGAGCTATTAGTGGGAGTGCTGGTGCTGGAGTTCTTATTGGGATGGTATAAAGCCTGGCGGTGGTAGCTTCTTGACCGGGGTTGAGCTACCCCTTGATGGTAGCTGACCAGCCAGTATCAGCGCCGCCAGTAGATGCGGCGGGCAGATGAGGAAGGGCTGGGGTGTAATAGCCCCGGTCTTCTTCTTGTATACTCGAAGCCTTCGAATTTCTGAGAGCAAGCCTTGTCAACAGCTTCTCCTACCGAGAAAGCGCTACAGGTAACCTGGATACCCCATCCAGCGTGGTTTTTCGTACAAACCGCGCGAGCTTGTGCTTCGCGCCGTGTTACGGTCGGGCTACGAGCGTGTCACGAGTGAGGGCCGAGCAGCATCTGGCGCACGACGGCCTCGTCCCGCAGCCACTTCACGGGGTGAGCCGGGGGTTTTGGAAGACCAAGCGCAACGGCAACCACGTCATTGTTGCAGCGTGCTCGCGCCAACGGCTTTGCCGATCCGGCTTACTACTTCGTTTTGTAGATGGCGATCTCGCCGACTGTGATCTGCGGTGAGAGCGGTAGGATCGACGATAGGTTCTCGTTTACGTAGTCAGCGGCCACCTGGTTGGATTCTTCTGCCCCCGAGCGATCCTCGAATATGTTCACCGCGGCGATCTCATTGTCTGCTTCCAGCCCGTAGTACGCTACAAACCCCGAGGACTCGTCGAGAACGGGCACGATGCCCTCGTGAAATTGCTGGAGGGCTTCGCTACTCGCCCCCTGGTTTATCTGATAGCGCCGTATCGACGCGTACCCCCCCTGCCCCTCTTCCTCGCTCGCCTCGTGTACGACGACTTCGCCGGCTAAGACCTCCGGTGAATCTGGGATCAGGGATGCCAGGTCTTCCTCTACGAAGTCCTTTGCCATCCTGACGGACTCTTGCGCACCGGACTGATCTTCGAAGATACTAACCGTAGCGAGCGTGCCATCCTCACCGTTCAGCGCGTAATAGGCCAGGAACCCCGGCGCGCTGCTGATGATGGGCACAAAGCCCTCGTCGACCCGCCGCATTACCTCTTCGACCGAATCGGGGTCCACCCGATAATACCGTATCGCCAGGTGCATCCTATACCCCTTTCTCCCGTTTTCTCCAGCAAGGCCACTATATCCCCAATCAGAGGATTCTAAAATACTTGGCACCAATCAACTAGAAAGCCAGCGCGATTAGAGTGATGCCGGAGGGCGTCCACGTGAAAGAAGTCGTGGTAGTGCCTGGATTTTGGTGGTAACTAAAAAGCAACGATCGTAGACAGAGAGGAGCATCGTGTGCATCACGCCCGTCCCGTAGTAGCCGCGCTCCTGATCTCGGCTCTCACGTTCCTCGCCTTCGCGTGCGGTGCCAACACCGAAAATCAGTCCGCTGAAGAACCGGCAAAGGGGCCACCGGAGCCTACCAACAGGGAGGCCACACAGCTGGAGTTGACCAAGCAGGAGACGCCGCCCCCGGAGGAGACAGTACCCTCAAATCCTGAGACCGCAGGACCGGTCGAGGTAGAGACGACCGTACTCGTCTCGGGGCTCGCGGCGCCCTGGGGGCTGGCGTTTTTGCCGAACGGTGATGCTTTGGTCACCGAGCGCGACTCCGGCCGACTCCTGTCGGTGGATCGGTCAGGCGAGGTCGAGGAGGTTCAGCAGCTCCCCGAGGGTGGTACCGGCGAGGGAGGCCTGCTAGGTGTTGCCGTCTCCCCCAACTACGAGAGCGACGGCCTCGTCTACGCCTACTACACCACCGCTCAGGACAACCGCGTGGTTCGTTTTCGCCTGGGCGAGGAGCCCGAGACCATACTCACCGGAATACCTGTAGCCTCCTTTCACAACGGCGGCAGGATCGCCTTCGGCCCCGACGGCCTCCTATACGTGGGTACCGGCGATGCGGGAGAACGCGGTACAGCTCAGGACCCGAACTCTTTAGGTGGTAAGATCCTCAGGCTCACACCCGGTGGCAACGTACCCTCGGATAATCCGTTCCCGAACAACCCTGTCTACTCCTACGGCCACCGCAACGTTCAGGGCCTAGCGTGGGACGAAAACGGCCAGCTCTACGCGAGCGAGTTCGGTCAGAACACCTACGACGAGGTTAACCGGATCGTGCCGGGCGGCAACTACGGCTGGTCCAACGTGGAAGGAACGGGCGGCGAGCCCACGTATATAGACCCTATCACCACTTTCGCCACGAGGGAAGCCTCCCCGAGCGGCGCGGAGATCCTCAAGAACGGGGCGATCCCCCAGTGGGAAGGTAACTTCTTTACAGCAGGGCTGCGGGGCCAGCGCCTCTGGCGGCTCGCGATCGACGAGAGCGGGGCGGTCACCGAACGGGAGGCGCTGCTGCAAGGTGAGGCCGGTCGGCTCAGGCACGTCGCTCAGGCCCCCGACGGCTCGCTATGGGTGTTGACGAACAATCGCGACGGCAGGGGCACCCCGATTCAGAGCGACGACCGCATCCTGCGCCTCGGCCCCGCCACCTAATGCCTAACAGTAATGACGAAGGTTGCCTTTGGCCGTAACGCTGCCGTGGACACCCACCAACCACGGCTCGTCGGAGCGCGTTATAGTACCCGCGAGCCGAGCAGAGTTTTTCATGGGTGCCTGGTTGCTCGGCCCCGACCACTACTTCTACGATAGATCTTAGACCAGGTTGGAGGCAGGAAAGATGAACAAAGGAACGCTATCGTTGACCCACCTCACTCGCGAGCCGACGAAAGAGGCGGCAGCCGGTTCTCCGCCACCCCTCTTGCTGCTCCTGCACGGGGTGGGGAGCAACGAGCGAGATCTCATGGGTCTGACGCCCTGGCTCGACGGGCGTTTCTTCGTGGCAAGCGCGCGGGCTCCCATAACTTTATGGCGCGACGCCTACGGCTGGTTCCGCTTCGAGTTCACCCCTAACGGTCCGGTCGTTGTGGATCCCGCGGAAGCCATGAGTAGCCTTCAGCTGATCTTGAGCTTTATGGACGAACTAGTCGAGGTCTACGGTGTGGACTCGAATCGGATATACCTCATGGGCTTCAGCCAGGGCACGATCATGGGCCTGAGCGTCGCGCTCACCCGGCCCGACAAAGTAGCGGGCATCGTCGCCATGAGCGGGCGCTTCCCGGATGCGATACGACCCCAAATCGCCCCTTCCGAGAAACTCCAGGGCCTGCCTATACTCCTCCAACACGGCACCGAAGACCCCGTGCTGCCGATCCGCTACGGTCGCGCCGCCCGCGAGACCCTCAACAGTTTACCGGTAAGGCTCGAGTACCACGAGTACCGTATGGGCCACCACGTAACGCAGGAGTCGCTCGCTCACGCGTCCGCTTGGCTCAAGACCCGGCTCGAGGAGTAGAGAAGAGCATGCACCGGAGCCCATGGCTGAGACGAGCCCACTACAGGCTTACTTAGGGTTGGTGCTACAATTTCGTACGGGCGAGTCGGGGGACCGCACGCTTTTTAGAAGCAGCAGTTTTCAAGAACACATTTTAAAGAAGGAGCTGGCGCCGATGGCTAAGCCGGTGATCTTTACAGTAGACGACGACCCGGAGGTTCTGCGGGCGGTCGAGCGAGATCTCCGGCGCCGGTACGCTCGCGAGCACCGCATTCTGCGCGCGGACTCGGGTATTGCAGCACTCGACACCCTAGGCGAGCTCAAGCTCCGCAACGACCCGGTGGCGCTTTTTCTGGTGGACCAGCGGATGCCACGGATGACAGGTGTGCAGTTCCTGGAGGAAGCCATCGCCACCTTCCCCGAGGCAAAGCGCGTCCTGCTCACGGCTTATGCCGACACTGAGGCCGCTATTCGGGCCATAAACGAGGTGGGCTTAGACTACTACCTACTAAAACCCTGGGATCCCCCAGAGGAGAACCTCTATCCCGTACTCGATGACCTGCTTGAGGACTGGCGGGCCGGCTACCGTCCACCGTTTGAAGGAGTACGAGTGGTCGGCAACCGCTGGTCCTCCCGCTCCTACGCCGCCAAAGACTTCCTCGCCCGCAACCAGGTCCCCTACCGGTGGCTTGACATAGAGATCTCCGAAGAGGCCAAGGAGCTCGTGGCGAAGGCAGACCACGGCGAACCACGGCTGCCGCTGGTCATCTTCCCGGACGGCACCTACCTTGAAGCGCCGGAAAACCTGGAGGTTGCCGAGAGGATAGGCTTGAAGACCCGTGCCGAGCGGCCTTTTTACGATTTGATCATCGTCGGCGGTGGTCCGGCCGGTTTAGCGGCAGCGGTCTACGGGGCCTCCGAGGGACTCAAAACGGTCCTTGTAGAACGCGAGGCACCCGGCGGGCAGGCCGGGACTAGCAGCCGCATCGAGAACTACCTCGGCTTCCCCAAGGGCCTCTCTGGCGGAGACCTCGCCCGTCGGGCTGTGGACCAGGCGCGCCGGTTTGAGGTTGAGATCCTGACACCCCAGGAGGTAGCAGAGGTACGGGTGGAGGACCCGTACCGCATTGTCAGGCTCGGCGACGGCACGGAGCTCTCCTGTCACGCGCTCATGGTCACAACCGGAGTCTCCTATCGGAGGCTCGACGTGCCGGGCCTGGAGAAGCTGACCGGTGCAGGCATCTACTACGGCGCCGCTATGACCGAAGCACTCTCGTGTAAGAACGAGGATGTCTACATCGTCGGCGGCGCAAATTCCGCGGGACAGGCCGCCGTCTACTTCGCCAACCATGCCCGCAAGGTAGTCATCCTGTGCCGCTCGGACGACCTCGGAAAGGGGATGAGCCGGTACCTGGTCGACCAGATCGAGGAGACGGAGAATATCGAGGTGCGCTTGAACTCCAGCGTCGTTGTAGTCGAGGGCGTGGACCACTTAGAGAAGATCACCATAAATAACTCGGGCACCGGCGAGGAGGAGACCATAGACGCCCGTTCGCTCTTTATCTTTATCGGGGCAGCGCCGAAGACGGACTGGCTGGATGATGTGGTCGAGCGTGACGAGCGAGGCTTTATCCTCTCTGGCCCGGACCTTATGCGCAACGGCGCCCGCCCGAAGGGCTGGACCTTGGACCGCGACCCCTATCTCTTGGAGACGAGCGTGCCGGGGATCTTCGTCGCCGGCGACGTTCGACACGGGTCGGTCAAAAGGGTGGCCTCGGGCGTGGGAGAGGGCTCTGTCGCGATCCAGTTCGTCCACCGGTACCTGAGCCAGGTGTAAGGAGAACCGCCGCCGTGGTCCAGGGCAAAGAAGACCCGAGCCTGTTCCCGAGGTTTACGGAAAGGCAGATCTCGTGGCTCTACGCATACGGTGAAGAGCTCAGGCTCGAACCTGGGGAACTCCTCTTCGACGAGAGATCGGTCGTGGACAACTTCTACGTCGTCCTAAAGGGGGAGATCCGGATCTCCCGTCTCGACGGCGCGGAGGAGACGTCCCTGACGGTCCACCGCGCGGGTGACTTCACCGGCGGGCTGGCGGTGCTGACCGGCAAGCGTTCGGTTCACCGGGCGCGGGCTACGGAGCCGAGCCGCCTACTGAAGATAAGCTCGGAGGTCTTCAGGAAGCTCGCCGTGGAGAATCCCGAGCTCGCAGACGTTTTTATCTCCGCTTTGGCGAAGCGAATGCGCGAGACGCAGCGGGCGTTTCGCCAGCAGGAGAAGATGGCCGCTCTCGGCAAGCTCTCGGCTGGCCTGGCACACGAGCTGAACAACCCTGCCTCCGCCGCCGGCCGCGCCGCCGGCGACCTGCGTGAGGCTGTGCTTAAGACCCAGTCGCTCGCGCTCTCCAACGACGTTCGCTTCTCCCCCACCGAGAAAGAGAACCTCGCGAATATGCAGCAAGAAGCTGTTCAAAGAAGCGAGGCGGTAGCAACGCTTGACCCCCTGGAACAGAGTGATAAGGAGGACGATCTCGCTGCCTGGCTCGAGAAGCGTGGCGTCGAGGACGCGTGGGAGCTAGCTCCGGCACTCGTCGCGTCGGGTATAGACGCAGAACGGCTGGAGGAGCTCGCCGCAGATATGAAAGACGCGTCGCTCGTCGGCGCTCTAGAGTGGCTTGGGACGACGCTCGAACTCGTCGAGCTCGCGGATGAGGTGGAGAAGAGTGCGGGGCGCATCTCGGAGCTCGTAGGTGCCATGAAAGAATACTCTTATATGGACAAGGCCTCCTTACAAGAGGTGGACATACACCGCGGGATAGAGAACACGCTCACCATCCTCGGGCACAAGCTCAAAAAGGGCGTCGAGCTAATACGCGACTACGACCGGGACTTGCCCCGAATACTCGCCCGAGGCGGTGAGCTCAACCAGGTCTGGACCAACCTGATAGACAATGCGGTGGACGCTATGAACGGCGAGGGCAAGCTCCGGATACGAACCTCGCTGGAAGACGACTGCGTACTTGTGGACATCGTCGACAGCGGTCCCGGAATACCAAGAAAGGTCCAGAACCGCATCTTCGAGCCTTTCTTTACCACCAAGGGCGTCGGCGAAGGGACGGGACTGGGGCTGGATATCGTCCGGCGCATCGTAGTAGGTAGACACGGCGGCGACATCCAGGTGAGTTCGAAGCCGGGTGAGACGTGTCTCAGAGTACGGCTACCGCTAAACTCCGGACAAAAAGACGGAGGATAGGGCTTGGGGACGGAGAAGAATTTGCTCAAGGAGATCTGCTCGGAGAGGCGCGAGGTGAACACACGCGTACTCGAGCAGACCATTGCGCTCGCCGTGGAGATCGCACGCGAGGGCCGGGAGGGGCGAAAGATCGGGACACTCTTCGTCGTCGGAGACTCCGAGGCGGTGTTGAGGAGCTCGCGTCCTCTGATCCTCGACCCTTTAGCCGGTCACCCTGACGAGAAGAAACGCATTAAAGACCCTGGCGTCCGCGAGACTTTAAAGGAACTCGCTCAACTCGATGGCGCCTTTGTGGTCTCGAACGAAGGTGTAGTCCTCTCGGCGGCTCGCTACATAGATATGGTCTCTGAGGATCTAGAAGTACCCTTAGGCTTGGGTAGCCGACACATGGCCGCAGCCTCGGTCTCCTGGCATACGGGAGCGGTAGCGGTAGCGGTCTCGGAGAGCTCGATGGTAAGGATGTTCGACGACGGAGAGCTCGTCTCGGAGATCGTCCCTGAGCTCTGGATGCTAAGACGCTACAGCTCGCAGCTAAAGGGACCTACTTACGAACGCCAGGAAGGTCGTCTTACCGTCCTGGGCCGCAACGAGTGAGGCCAACCTCCGAAGGGAGACGGTCTGGCCCTTCCCCAACCACCGACGGGCGCTAAAATGGACACTAAAGGTCTCAATACTTGCTGACCTATGGCTTCAGGCCAGTGTTCATAAGCGCCTTAGCCCACATAGTTTGTGACGACGTGAACCCTAGCGGCAGGTTATGCCGCTCGTCATTTCCACCACCGGTAACCCCAAGATCGTTTGTACCCGTGCGGCCATGAGTTGCGGTACGACAACTGCAGAAAGGAGCCTGAGCTCCAGGAAGATAACCACGCGAACTGGCTTAACCTGCCTTTGGGCAGCGTCGTAAAGTAGACAGTCAGAGAGGCTGGCTCATAACCCAGCTCATTTGGCTAACAAGGATGAAAGCGGTGTGCCCCGCCTAAAATTTCGGGGCGGCCTCCCCAAAGGGACGTCGTCGCTACTTTATGCGGCGGAGGATCTGCCTCAATACATCTTCCCTACCCCGCCGGCTACGCTCTCTCGTTTCGCTAACGGATCGACGAAGTGTCTGGCAGCGCCGCGACAAGCTCGTTGGGCTCATCCTTTCATGGTACCTGTATGGCAGCGGGTAGCGCATGCGGGCGTTAAGCCTGCCCCTTAAGGAGATGAAAAGAGAGTCCCCTTCAGCGCCCACCGCTTCGCGTCTCCCGACCCTGTACTCCCGCCGAACGGAGCCGCGAGCTTCGCGGTCACCCTTCCGGTACAGCCTCGAATCCTTGGACGATCCCGCGCGCGTAATCCTCCGGGTTCTCCTCGACCCAGTGGACGGTCTGCCGGTAGCCCATACGCTTGGCCAGGACCAGCACGTGGGTTCGTTCTACCATGTGCGCGCCTGATTTCTCCGCCGCCTCAAGCCCCTCGAGCACGGCAGGAGGTACCTTGACCGGCCGCCCACCTTCTTGCTCCTCTTCGGCCGACATATCGCACCTCCTGCATCCCCGCCACGACGATCTACAACGTCCGCCGGTAAACCCTTCGATCTCCTTTCGTCTCCGAGATCTCGGTCGTCGGCAGTTCGTTCTCTAAGGTGTGTAGGCTCGTCCCGGAGTTAAAAGTTTTTCGGCAACTAGCATCTCGCTGCATGCTTCTTTAAGAAAGTTCACGAGGCTCGCTGCCACCAGCAACCCTGATGACCGTGAGCCTCGTTACTCCTCGGCGCCCCTCCTCGTGGCCTCGCCAACATCACCCTAGGCTTCCCTTCTGCTTCTCTTCACGGATTTCCTTATGCCTTATATATCACCCTTTGTCCCTCCTCCTTCTTCGGTCGGTGTCACTCCTATATGTTTCCCCACTACGCATTATAGACCAACTCTCACAAACTCTACTACTCGAAAACCGAAGTCTTGAGAAGGCACTTTGCCGTGTTCGGGCGTAAGCATGGGCGAAGAAAAGGAGCGAAAGGTGAAAGTAGCGCGGCCTCCAGGAAAACCTGAAGATTCGGACCACTGCTAAGCGAGAAAACCGAGCAGCGCGCTGATCAAACCGCAATGTCCAGCGTCCGTCCTCTGCCTTACGGTTGACCGGAAAGCAAAACCCACTTCGAAGAACCTTAAAATCTGCTTAAAACTTTCTTCCAAAGCATTGCCTACTTTCGAGTTCTTCGCTAGAGTTGCGCGCTAGAGTTCGATTAGAAGCAACGAAGCGGAAGGAAGGCACCAAGCTTTATGTCAGCAGGAACAAGCAACATCGGGAAGGACGCTCCCCAAAAGGGGGCCTCGGGAAGGGCCTACATGATGGCCCTCTTCTCGGCCACCATCTTTATAAGCGCCGCTCTACTTTTCCTTATAGAACCGATGTTCGCCAAGTTCGTCTTGCCCACCTTCGGCGGCAGCCCCGCTGTGTGGACCGGCTCGATGATGTTCTTCCAGGCGGCGCTCTTGGCCAGTTACTTCTACGTACATGCCACCACTGGTTGGTTAGGGCCTCGCCGACAAGCCGTGCTCCACCTGGTGGTCGTCCTTTTGCCTTTACTGGTGCTGCCTGTAGCCGTGCCCGCCGGGGAATGGGCCCCCGGTGCGGATGCCAACCCTCTCTTGTACCTCTTGGGGCTCCTCTTTGTCTCGATCGGACTGCCGTTCTTTGCGATTGCGGCGACCAACCCGCTCATACAGCGGTGGCTGGCGGACACGGACCATCCAGCTGCAAGGGACCCTTACTTCCTGTATCGGGCCTCGAACCTGGGCAGCGTAGTGGGGCTTTTGGGATACCCGTTAGTGGTGGAGCCGAGCCTCAGGCTGGTGAGCCAGGGGATCTTGTGGTCTATAGGTTACGGGCTGTTGGTGATTTTGGTCTTCGCCTCGGCAGTGGTGCTGTGGCGTTCGGCCCCGGCTGCTGGGGTCTCCGCTACTCAGGATGAGGAGGGACCCTCGCTAGGGGAGAGGGTTGCTGGTGGGCTTTCGAGCGCTCCGACACTTTTAAGGCGCCTCAGGTGGATAGGGCTAGCCTTTATTCCTTCTAGCTTGATGCTCGGGGTTACGGCTTTCATAACTACCGACATAACGCCGGTACCGCTGCTTTGGGTTATACCGCTTAGCCTTTACCTCTTCTCTTTTGTGGTTGTCTTCTCGCGCAACCAGAGGACACCCGATCTGGTTCATAAAATATTTGTCGCAGCGCTGCCGATCACGCTGGCAATACTCACCATCACCATGCTCACCGATATACGCAATCCCTATTGGGCGCTCATTTTGCTGCACCTCTTTGGCTTCTTCGTGGTGGCGATGACGTTGCACGGGGAGCTTGCGAGGGATCGTCCGCCGGTTAGGTACCTTACAGAGTTCTACCTGTGGGTCTCGGTAGGAGGCGTTCTGGGTGGTATCTTCAACGCGCTCATAGCGCCTATAGCGTTCGACAGCGTGATCGAGTACCCCCTAGTTATAGTGCTGGCAGGCCTGTTCTTGCCGGGTGTGATTCTGGCGCGGCTGACGCGGCAGCGAGAGGAGGAGCGTCGGGACCTGGAAGATGAGGAGCGGAGCGACCCGCAGCAGGGTTCCACTATCGGTCGCCGGCTGCTAGAGACAAATTTCTTGCTCGACCTGATGCTGCCGCTGGCGCTCGGCATGGCGATAGTAGCCTTAGGCTGGGTTGATGACAACGTCATAGCTCCCGACTACAGGATCTTCCTCTGGGAGGTGATAATCGGTCTGGGCGCCGGAGTATGCTTGTGGTTTGCGTACGCCTCCAACCGCGCGCTCCGCTTCGGGCTGGGCCTCGCGGCGCTTGTCATAGCCGTGAACGTCGCGAGCACCGAGACGGGTCTCTACCAAGACCGCAGCTTCTTCGGAGTCTACAATGTCAGAGGCGAGGAGGTAAGCGAAGAAAACCCAAATCCATACCACGCGCTCATCGTCGGTAGCACCAACCACGGAGCGCAGGTAATGGGGCAGGTTCCCCCCGTGCCTATCGCCTACCACGATCCCACGGGGCCGTTCGGGCAGCTCTTCGAACTCTTGCCGAGCCAGACCACCGATGAGGAGCCGATCGCGGTGATGGGCTTGGGCGCGGGCGTGATGGCGTGTTACGCCGAGCCCGGCCAAGAGTGGACCTTCTACGAGATCGACCCCGCCGTTGAGAGTCTTGCTCGTAACCCGAACCTCTTCACCTACCTGCGAGACTGCCCGGGCGAGTATCCCGTGGTCTTGGGCGACGCCCGCCTCAAGCTGGCCGAAGCTCCCGACGAGCAGTACGGGATGATCGTTGGCGAGGCCTTCTCCTCGGACGCGATACCCGTGCACCTCTTGACGCGAGAGGCGACCGACATGTTCCTCGACAAGCTCGACGAAGACGGGGTTTTGGTCCACCACATCTCCAACCGGCACCTCGAGTTGGAGCCCGTGGTCGGGGACCTGGCGCTTGACAGGGGGCTCGTCTGCTACGCCCAGTACGACTCGGAGAACGACGACGCAGAAGAGATACCGTACAAATTTGGGTCCCATTTCACGGTCCTGGCTCGCGATGACGCGGATCTCGGTAGCGTGCCCAACGACCCGCGGTGGCAACCCTGCGTGACCAGCGGTAACTCGGAAAACGTTTGGACCGACGACTTCTCGAACCTCCTGAGCACCTTCGACTGGAACTGATCCGGGATTAAAGTACCTGAAGCGCCCGCGCCGATAAATATCGGCGCGGGCGCTTCGCCTTTGAGCAGCTCAGGTGATCACCAGCGTCGGTCCGGTGGTTTCCAAGGTCGTGCCCTGCTTTAAATCGGCGCTCTAAGTCCCAGGCTAGAAGCGTTTAGAAGATCCACCGGTCTTTCGGGCCCTAGGAAGCGCCGAGGCCTCTCGAAGCCCAGCGCGGGGCTGCATCATGTAACGAAATTTTGAGGTTTCTAGAACATACCCCGCTACGGCCCTTCCTCAGTGTAGGTTGGGGCCTCGGGCTACTGGCCCTGCTACCTCTCTTGACGCACCCCCTTGAGGACCTCGGCGACCTGCGCGGCACGGTGACCGAGGTTGCGGGCGGTGGTCAACTCGTCCTCCACCGGCTGCCGGGAGGTATCCAGCCGGCTAAGGTGGCGGGGCCGTAGGTCGAGCCTCTGATACCTTCAGTGGTCAGGACCTGCGAGCGCTGCCTGTAAGGCGTGCCTTGCAAAGACCAACCCGAGGTGGAGAAGAGCTACGAGGCTGGTGATGATCGTTGTCTCCTGTCCACCGTGGATAGTGGCGGTGCTGGAAGACCCCCATCGCCTTGTCCTCAAGCTCCCCGTTCTGCCAGAACGCACCGGTGGTATCGATAAACTGCTTCTCTTGGCGGTCATGTTGCCGTAACGGGTAGGCCTCCCCAGACGACACCATCGGCCCAGCGTACATCGTCATGAGTCACCTCCAAGATCTCCGCCTGTACAAGATGCTGTTTAGGATAGCCACTCGTCGGTAATGTACTTTTTCGCGCTAAGGCTTTCTATCGAAAGGAGGCGGAAATGGACTTGCCATTCTGGCTCAGCTTTTTTCTCGCGTTATTTAGGGTAATCGGCGTGTTGTTACTCCTGCCGGTGCTTGTGTAAGAGAACGCACTAGAAGAGGACGGTAAACTCCGCATAACACCCAACAGGGGCCATGAAGTTGGCTTCTGAGGGCCTTCGGTGGTGTGAGTAAGGTGTATGTTAGTTAGGTGTACCCCCGGCCTTGTTCCTTATACTCTCCCCATGTGGGGATCATCTGATAGCGAGATGCGTCGTCGCAGGGCTGAGATACTCTACGAGCTAGAGACCGGGTTCAGAGAGGAGGGCTTGCCCTCGGAGGAGCTCGTCTACGACGAGGAGCACGACCTCTACCGCTTCCCGGACGGGGAGTTCGCCTTCTCCAGGAAGTACGCTAACGAGC
>DATHAB010000061.1:0-3565 GCA_035296885.1 Rubrobacteraceae bacterium | reverse complement strand
TCTCGATGATTCCAGCCTCGCCTGCCCCGCGCAAAGCCCTTACTTATCAATAATATATACTCGCCTGACCGCATTTTATAGTGCCTGTCAAAGTGTACGATATTTAGACACTACTAAAGGGACAGGTGATCCCCTTCCCTGGCTACTTCGGCTTCTGGTTTACAGGGAGTAATTGTGGCTCAGAGCATTAGGCACTATAAAACAGAAGGCCCTACTAGGCTTAGCTAGGAGAAGTGTGAACTTCCAGTGCTGTCTAGAAAACAGTAAGCACTATACGTTAAAGCAATCAGACGGTTTATAGGCACTATCTGTTGAGTACTGGTCCAACCACGCTTTTCATCCACTGCCAGGTGCGCACGGTCTCCCTAGCCATCGCGGCCATCAACCCTCGGCTAGTCTTTCCAGCCTCTCGCGGTCGAAGCCCACGATAACCTCGTCCCCCGCAACGGTGACGGGCGTGGTCGAAATCTTCATGCACTCTAGCTCAGCAACCGCCTCTTCGTCTTCTACGACGTTCCTGACCATGAAGTCGACGCCTCTTTCACGAAGGAACTCCTCCGTCTTGGTGCCGTCCATCGACCCGGGTTGCTCTACGTACAGCACCACGTCTCTTATCTTGTCGCTCCTTTTTGCGCTTCCACGTCGGACCATACGACCATCAGGGTAGTAGCCTACACCCACGCGAGCCTTTCCAATTCAGAGCGCCTAACAAGACCGGTAGGAACACAACCAGCTTGCGCTGATTTTATCGGCCCTCTTTTTTGGTTAAAGAGCTAGACAATAAGGGTGTGGGACATGACATTACCATCGCCAACGATATGCTTGACTCATAAATTTCACTGACCTCACCTGTACTATCGCAACGCAGTTGTTTCGATCAACGCTGTAGGAGGAGGGCACAGGGGATTTGCGCCCTCCCCTGGGTCGACGATTAAGGCCTCCGGGCCGAACCCAAAGAGAGCCGGCAACTCCTCATTCCGCGGCCTTGAAGCTCTCGCGAGCCTCGATCCTCTGCATCCAAGAGACCACGTTCGGGTAGTCAGCGAGGGAGACCGTGCCGTTCTCCTCGAGCTCGTGCAGGCGCCTGAAATTGCCCGCATGGGCTATGTCTGCCAAAGAGAAGTCGCCGCCCGCTAGGTACTGGCTGCCCTCGAGTCTCTCTTCGAGGCGTGAGAGCGTGATCTTCAAATTCTCCTTCGCCTCGGAGATTCGCTCCTCTGGAAAGCCCCGCTCGCGTCCCATGCTCGAGACGAAGACTTGCGGGTAGAAGTTGTCGTCGGCCTGGGCCATCCAAATCCTGGCGTACGCCCGTGTTTTTGGGTCCTCGGGGAGGAGCTTCGGCTCCTCGAAGACCTCGTCGAGGTACTGGTTTATGACGTTGGACTCGTAGAGGGAGTCGTCGTCGACCAAGATAACGGGGACCTTGCCGGTCGGGCTCGCCTCGAGGAACTCCTCGCTCTTGTTCTGAAGATCCACCTCGTGGGCCTCGAATTCCACCCCTTTTTCGCGCAAGACCACCCTGGTCCGCCGGGCGTAGGGTCACCCCTTGGTGCTGTAGAGCTTGATCTTCACCGTTTGCCTCCTCTCGTGTAGACTTGCCTTAAGGTTCAGCGTCATAGGGTCTTCCCGGTCGACGGGTTGATGGCTACGGATCGCGCTGTAGCGTATGGTTCGAGCGGTACGATTTTTACATAAGCCTACCTCCAGCGCGAGCGAGCTGCCTCCTAGTTAGACAGTAGATCGACGTTGTTTGTCGCATGACTTGACACCGCTAAGCGGTAGACATGGCGGAGAGAGACCGCGCGGAAGTCCGACAAGTTGGAGGTAAAGACCGAACGGGCGGCGCTTGCGGAAGGATAGTGCGTGATGGGTTGGAGGCGTTGGGCAATCACAGCGGGACGGGTAGTCGAGAAGCGGTTCGACCAGCTGAAGTTTCAACTAAAGCAGCAGACGGGGTGGTTGGGTCAGATCGAGGTTCTACCTTACCGCGGTTATGGTACTCCTGAGGCGCTGTTCATGAAGGGGCGGGTGCTCGAGAAGAAAGGCATCACCCAACCGAGCGCGAACGACACCGTCGGTACCAACTTGCGCAACATGGTCCGCAGGTTCGCGAGTGCTGAGATCCCCTTCGCCTGCGTCCGCGCTCGTTTCGGCGACCACGAGGTGGAGACAGTGGCAGATGAGGAGGGGTTTTTCGACCTGCGCTTCGAGCTTGCGACTCCGCCAAGCACGGCTACGGCGTGGCATCCGGTTAAGGTCGAACTCTTGTGGCCTAAGGAGAACGGAGTCGTGGCGCAGGCCACCGGAAGCGCACTCGTCCCCATAGGAGCGAGTTTCGGCGTGATCAGCGACCTCGACGACACGGTGGTACGCTCGAGAGTTACGAGCTTCTTTAAGGTGGTGCCGATAACGCTCCTCAACAACGCCCACACGCGACTCCCGTTCGAGGGCGTAGCCTCCTTCTACCGCGCACTACAACGGGGGGGCGGAGGACGGGAGTTCAACCCGATCTTCTATGTGTCGAGCAGCCCATGGAACCTATACGACTTGCTGGAGGATTTTCTGGACGTGCACGGCATACCGGCAGGCCCGCTGTTTCTCAAGGACTGGAGCCCGACCAGCATACAAGACCGTGACAAGCATAAGCTCGGTGTAATCCGGACGCTCCTGGTAACCTACCCGAAGCTCCCGTTCGTCCTCATCGGGGATTCGGGGGAGAAGGACCCAGAGATCTACCATAAAGTGGTGCAAAAGCACCCGGGGCGGATACGCGCGATCTATATCCGTAGTGTGAGCACGGAGGAGCGGAACACCTCCGTCGGTGCCCTTGCCCATGAGGTGCGTTCTCTGGGTGTCGAAATGCTACTCGTTCCAGATACGAGCACCGCTGCCGAGCACGCCACGCAGAGGGGTTTCATCCTAGCCGAATGCCGCCCCTAGCTTTCAAGCTTGCCCGCTGTCCTGCGCCTCGGGTCTCCCATCACCTTCTCCTTTACGGTTCTGAAAAGCCACGCAGTAAAATTCGTGGGCGACCACAACACGGCCGAGGAGTGTTCCCATGCCCCACGCTTACCCCCATGATCTCGCATACTCTGTGCACGACCGGTGGGACGGCGCGTCCCTGATCGTTGGACGAGCTCGGGGTGCGACCCTTCCCGCGAACTCACCGCCCGCGCGAGGGGTGCTCCAGGAGGTATTCTCCACCTGCTACCAGGCGAGCCTGATGCGGGAAGAGGAGCGACCCATTACGTTCCGCCTCGTCTTGTGCGAACCGGAGCTGTTCCCCACGAAGGAAGGGCCACCCACGGGCCTGCACCGGCTAGAGTTCACGGCGCCCCGGCCCTTCGAACTTCAGGAACTCTGCCGGCTCTCACCGGCCGCTGACTACCGCCGCTCGCTGATCGGGGCCAGGCTTAGCGGAGGGGGTGACCTCGAGATCTGGGGCATCGTGCAGTCGGGTCCTGGGTGGGTCAGGACGTTCCAGGGTGGTAGCGACCGCCACACGCCGCTGCCCCCGGCGTTGGTCGTCCACGTCAGCGGGCCCGGGCAGCTGGGGGCGCACCGG
>DATHAB010000060.1:0-27972 GCA_035296885.1 Rubrobacteraceae bacterium | reverse complement strand
CCGGAGAACGACCGGTGGTTCCAGATCATAGAGGACCAGAAGGTCACCGTCCTCTACACAGCGCCCACTGCGATCCGGGCCTTCATGAAGGTCGGGACAGGGCCTCTAGAAGGTCACGATCTCTCCAGCTTGCGGCTGCTTGGGACGGCGGGCGAGCCGATAAACCCCAAAGCGTGGGTGTGGTTCTACGAGAATGTGGGAGGCGGCAGATGCCCGGTCGTTGACACTTGGTGGCAGACGGAGACGGGGACTATCATGATCACGCCTTTGCCAGGCATCACCACGCTGGTGCCCGGTAGTGCCTGCTACCCGTTCCCGGGCATCTTCCCTGGTCTCTGGGACGAGGAGAATAAGGAGTTTATCGAGGACTACCCTGGCAGCGGGGCATTAACCATAAACAAGCCTTGGCCTTCCATGCTCCGCACCCTGTGGCAGGACCCTGAGCGCTACAAGGAGGAGTATTTCTCCGACGTAGACGAGCAGACTTACTATGTCGAGGACGGCGCCAAGCGTGACGAGACGGGCTGTTACACCATAACCGGTCGCATCGACGATGTAATGAACGTCTCGGGGCATCGTATATCCACAGTTGAGATCGAGAACGCCTTGGTCGAGCATGAGGGCGTGGCCGAGGCGGCGGTCATCGGCAAGAACCACGAGCAAAAGGGCGAAGTCCCCGTCGGCTTCGTGATCCTCGAGAGCGGCCAGGAGTACAGCGACGAGCTGATGGGGGAACTCAGGGAGCGCGTGAGCGAGGAGGCAGGGGTTACGGCCAAGCCGGAGCAGGTTTTGGCAGTCGAGGATCTGCCAAAGACGCAAAGCGGCAAGATCATGCGACGCCTCCTAGAGAACATCGCCGAGGGCGAGGAGCTTGGCGAAACCTCGACCCTGTCCGATCCGAGCGTGGCGGAGACCATCCAGCAGCAGGCCCAGGAGCAGATGAAATAGTTAGTAAAACACCGGCAGGTAGCACGGAGGGAGGAGGGCGAGACAACTTTCAATGGGTTGTTGAGTCAGGACATTTCCGGGAGGGGAAACTGATCACTAATAGCACTCCTAGATTACGGCTTTCGCTTTAATGCTTCCAGGATGGCTACAACGTGGACGAGGATACGTTGTAAATGGTCCGGCGAACCTTCCGTACGGATGGAGTAGAGGGGGAGAGGCTCTACAAGGTTGCCTGCACACTACCTCGGGAACGTGTCCCGACTTCGACCGGCAAGCAAGCGTGGTCAGAAATATTTATCCGCAAAGTCATTAAGCAAGACGTTTACAAGCCTAATACCGTTAAAGAGATCGCCAAGATTGCAAGCCTGCAGGTAGCCGCACGACTCGACCCTGAGAAGCAGTATGGGCTTGTGATGGTTCCATCGTCATGGGGTCACCACTAGGCAGGCCAAAACGCTTGCGCCTAACGGTATTGAGTACAGGCGCAAGAAGAAGACACGTAAGCCAGAGAGCGAATGGATAGCTGTACCGGTTCCCAGCGCCGTCATCCCGCCTCAGTTAATTGAAGCTGCCCGCGAGGCTATAAAGGACAACCGCCAGCTCTCCTGTAATGGACAACGGGTTTGGAAGCTTTCTAGGAGGGATCGGGTGGTGTGGGCTTGGTAACGGTATGAGACGCTAGGGGCGTCTCATACCGTTACCAAGCCCAACAAGACGAGGTACTTCTACTACCGCTGTGGCAACCGTGTGAGGTTTGGGGCTGATGTCTGTACTCATTCTTCAAGCTACGCTGCCCCCCAGGTGGATGCACAAGTCTGGAGCTTTGTGAACGACTTACTCAAGGATCCCGAGCGACTTCGGGTGGGGTTTGAGGAACGCGTGAAAGCCGAGAGAGAAGCCATACGGCATGGCGTCCCGGAGAAAGGATCCCAGCGATTGGCCGCCCGTGGGTATATGACCCACGAGGCGAGGGGTGAGCTTAAAGAGAGCCGCCGAACTGTGCAACGAGATCTTGTAGCATTACAGGGTCGTTGCAAGGTTATAGAGGATCTGGAGAGGAACCGTGACGCTATCCTCGAATCCTATGCCAGCATGGTGCGCGAGGAACTTCAAGCCCTCCTCCCTGAGGACAGACATAGGATCTACAAGATGCTAAGGCCGACGGTCACTCTTTATCCTGATCGGCGCATAACAGTAACCGGGGCATTTGTAGGAGACCTGAAGGTTGGTAGATCAGAAACGGCACCCTTTTTACCATTCCTCACAAATCGCAAGTATATACCGCTAAGATAGATGTCTGTGAAAGAGACGCTCAAAGGTAAAGTGGTGGTCGTGACTGGCGCCTCTAGCGGTATCGGGGAGGCGACAGCGCGGATTTTAGCCAGGCAAGGTGCCGCGGTGGTGCTGGCTGCTCGGGCGGAGGAGAAGCTGCGGTTTCTGGCGCGTGATATCCGCGCCTCTGGGGGCCGAGCTCTGGCGGTGAAGGCTGATACAACAGATGGAGCTTCTATTAAGGCGATGGTCGAGCGGACAGTCGGGGAGTTCGACTCTTTGGATATCCTGGTGAACAACGCGGGGCTCGGGCTAACGGGACGGGTGGCGGAGTTGCACCCCAGCGATCTGCGGTATCTGTTTGAGGTAAACGTGTTCGGCCCGTTGCATTGTGTACAAGCCGCCCTTCCACACATGCCACGGGGCGGACGTATTATCAACGTCTCCTCGGTTTTAGGGAAGAGCGCCGTCCCGAAGGTCGGGGGGTACTGCGCCAGCAAGTTCGCCTTGAACGCTCTCTCTGACGCCTTACGTGTGGAGATCGTCGATAGAGGCATTACCGTCACGAGCGTCTATCCGGGGACTACCCGGACAGCGTTTCGGGAGAACTCCCGGCGGACAAAGGACGAGAAGCGCGGCTGGCGAAGGAAGGGTGTGATGCCGGAGGAGGTGGCCGAAAAGATCGTATACGCCGCCGAAAAGGGTGGTCGGGACGTGTACGTCACCCTCCCAGACCGTATCTTCGTAGCTGGGACAACCCTTCTTCCAGGCTTAACGGACCGCGTGCTGAGAGCTTTAATCGGGGGTTAGCGTTTTGGGATTCGAGGAGAGCGCGCTCGAGAGGCTCCGGCACTACCGCGGGGAGGCCGACCGCTCGCTGAAGGTAAGGCGCAAGGTTGAAGCGACTGCCCGTCGCTTCTCTGAGCGACTCTTCGCGGGCCTGGAGTACGCAGTTGTGCTGGGACAGCAAGCCAGCTTCGAGATGGAGGTCGAGCGCGCCAAGGACGTACTCGTCTTGAAGGTGGAGGTTGCTCCTGGTGCGGAGGTGCGCTTTACGCTCGGGCTTGTCAGCGGCGCGGCGGCCGAGACGGACGAGGAGTTGATGCACGAGGACTTAAGCCACTACAGCCTCGACCCATCAGGTTACTCGGGCCGTATCCTTGGCTGGTCAGAGGCAGTGGGGGAGGAGCCCTGTCAGACCTTCGCCGTATATGGAGACGGCGTGTGGAAGACGAAGGGGCTCTTCGTGGCAAAGGCTCGTGGGCAGGTAAACGATCCGGATGAGATCTTGAACGGCTTCTGCCTTAGGATACTAGGGAGGCTCGTGGACCTCGCCGCCCTCACTGGGGGTATGGGTCGGAGGTGGACCGAAGACCAGTATACGCTAAGGGAGTTCCTTTCAAGAAAAGAGCATCCTACGGAGACGCGCTGGCCACGATAGCGCCCTTATTTGTCTAAGATCAGCACCAATATAAGATTCGCCTTTTAAGCGGTTAGCAATATCGAGAAGCAAGACTTGGGAAATTTGTAGATACACGAGGTCAGCTCTAATTGGCTCAGGTATTTTACTCATCACGTGTGCTTTGCCTGCCGTACCAGCTTCAAGAGGCCAGTACGCCTCATGTGCGAGGGAGGCTACTAGGATAATCGTACGACATATGAGGCGTATGCGAAGAAGCCGACATGGTCTGCTATAAAGTCGCTCCAAGACGCGCGAAAGTTTGCGCAGCCCGTTACTAAGCCCAAGCTGGGGCTAAGGCCCGGCGGTTGTTGCGCAGGTCCCCCGTTAGCGCCCGCTAATCCTCGAATTCTCTTACTGATCGAACCTCGTATCCTAGCAGCATATCCCCGCTGGTCCTCTTCGGCGCAGGGACCAGTAGACCTTGACGAACAAGATCATCATGGGCTGTGGCTATCTCATCATCGGAGCTGTCTTTTAGTGTGGCGCGGAGGTCTTTACGGTTGATCTGTCCATGTCCGAGAAAGGAGCATAAACCCGCGTAGAGGACCTTCGAGGTGGGGGAGAGGGGAAGTGCCCAGATCTCCGGTTCGTACCAGAATTCCCCTATGCCGATAGCGTTTTTGGGCATGCGCCGCGCGCGTCGTAGAGTAGCGTGACCTCCGGCAGGATGATCTTCGCCTTCAACGCTCCTTTCTCACCGGAGCACCGTACGGACGGTCTCGCCAACGGCTGGGGTGTGAATCTTGTAGCGCGGGGCGAGCCGGTAGGCGAGGTCGCTTATGCGCCGCTTGGATCCGTGGATGAGTATGATCTGGCGCGGCGAGAGCTTCTCTGTGATACCCAAAAGCTCATCTTGGGTGCAGTGCGCGGCAAAGCTAACCTTCTCGACCCGCCAACCCTCCTCCTCGCCCGGGGCCCTGGAAGCGCCGTAGGAGGCCTGGGCGTTGGACGGCAGGATTACGGCATTGTTGTGATCATCTTGTAGTCGCCTCCGGTAGAAAGCGCTGGCTCCACCCTGCATCGTTACCGGTGACGCGATGATGGCGCACGGGTTCGAGAGTATCCGCTCGCGAGCTGTATCGTCGTTGGCAACCGCCCGGATGTTCTCCCCGAAAAAGAGCTCTTTGGGGTCTGTGTGCTGCAGGTAGGGCTTCATATAGCCAAGCTGCTCGGCATACAGACGCTCAGAGGTGGTGACGACCGAGCCGTCCACGTAGATAAAGACGTCGCGGTCGAGGCCGTACTCCTTACCGTAGTGCTTAAGGCCTAAGATAATCTCCTGCGCTTGGCCCAAAGCGTATGTTGGGATCAGGACTTTACCCTCGCGCTCCACGGTAGTCTCGTTTATGACCTCGATCATAGTTCGTATCGACTCGGAAAAAGGCTGGGGTTTTTGATCTGCCAAGGTCGCCTCCATGATGAGGAGATCTATGTCCTTGATGTCCGGGAGCCGCGCCGAAGGGATGGAGAAGTGATCCTCGAGGCAGATGTCCCCGGTGTGAAATACGCTCGCCAAACCGGTCTCGAAGAGGACGCTCGCGGCTCCGAGAATGTGGCCGCTCTCAGTCAGCGTGATTCTAGCGTCCCCAACCTTTACGTGCTTACCGAACGGTATAGGACACAGACGGCTTTTCACCTCGTGCAAGGGTGCACCGCCAGGCAGACCTCCGCCCATCGCTGCGTGGTCGTTCAGAGCCGAGGCGATGAGCTTGGCCGAGGGCGGCGTGCAGTAGATCGGTACGTCTGGCTGGTCCCGAACCAGGAGGGGTAGCGCCCCGCAATGGTCCAGATGAGCGTGCGTGATCACCGCTGCATCGAGCCCCTTTAGTGCCCGGAAGTTTGGGGTGAGCGAACCCCGGCTGTCAGGCTTTATCCCAGCGTCTACGAGCACCCGTGTCTGCCCGAAGTTCAGCAGGTGGCTGCTGCCGCCTACCTCGCCCGCTCCGCCTAAAGCCTTGAACGAGAGCGTCGGCCGGGGCTTCACATAGGTGCCGACTACTTCATCCTCCGCAGGCTCGAAGGAGCCTTGTTTCAGGACGTTGCCGTTCGGCTCGCCGAGTGAGGACACGACCACGTCGTCGACCGCGACTGCACCTGGTGGGGAGGGGTCCGGATCTTCGACAGCCTCTTCGCGGGACGAGCGGGAGTCCGAGGAACGCCCGCTGCGCGATCGAGGTTGGCGTAGGTCGGCGTGGGCACGGAGTACACTGCCCATAAATTCCATAAGCTTGGCGGTTCGAGCGGAGGCGTCCAAAGAGTATGGTAGGGCGCCCACCTCATTTTTAACCGCACGCACCAAGAGCTCTCCGAAGCCCTCGTCAGTAAAGCGAGCGTGTTCTAGAGCATCCTGCACTCTGTCTCGCTCGGCGACCACCTGCCCTAACTCCTCGTGCATCTGCTCTAGACGCTCGGCGGCGGCGGAGTAAGCCTCCCTTTCCCCCTCAAGGACGCGCTCAAGGTGTTGGGTCCTTTTTTCGAGCTCCGCGACCTTCTGGCTCATTTGGTTCCGGAGATCTAGGGCCGCTGCAGCCCTTTCTTCGGCTTTTTTAGCCTGTGTTGCGGCGTTCTCCTTCTCACCACGCAAGACCTCGATCTCGTGTCCTAAAGACGCGGCACGCTCTTCGGCAGCCCGAGAGGTGAACGAGAGCCGCTCGTTCTCGCGCTTCAAGCGCTCCAACTCCGCCTCTAGGTTCGCCATGCGCGCGTCGTTCGTGGCCCTTTTTTCGGCCTGCTGGTTCTCCTCACGCCAAATCCGTATCAAAGCCTCTACAACCTCTTCTTCGGGCTCAGTTTCGCCGCTTAAAGCCGCAAGCAAGAGCTCCTCCGTGGTGTAGGTTCCTGCGAGCTCCTCGACGTTCTCAAGCCTGAGCTCCTCCAGGGCCTCGAAGGTCTCTGACGGTAACTGCTCCCCGACGGTAGTGCGAAACGCACCCCAGGCGGCAACATCGTTCATAACCCTACGGGAGACACCCCTGAGAATGGTGGAGCTTCCACCGGACTTGCGGGTTAGAGCATCAGCCTGGATGCCCCTGGGAAGCAGTACCTCTTCGAGACCCGGAACACTCTTGCACAACTCCGCGAGTGTCCTACGTGTGTCTAGCCTGCTGAGCCTACGCTGCAAGAGCTCCTCAGGTAAATCTTTCGGCGGGAGCAAAGGCGGCGCCTGTTTGTCGGTGTCTTGCGGGGCTTCCGTTCCTTCAATTTCGTCGTCTTTGGGTATGGGATCTGACATCATATCTCCCCTTGCGAATGCTAATGTTCTCTAGTGGCTTCATACAGTGGAGATTTTATCATGGGCTAGTCTAAAGCCTTCCGCAGGCTTCTCCGAGGTATTGGCTTGCTATAAACTTCCCGCATGGACCCTACAACATCCGAGTACGAAGTAAAGATTCTGGCCCATTCCCCCGGGCGCTACCCGATACTCGTCGTGAAACTTCCTACAGGTGAGCTGCGAACGTTCTACTACGAGACTGGCTACGACCCCGAACAAGGCAAGCCGGTTACAAACAACTGGCTCTTTGAGAACGCCATAGGACGCCACTGTTTTGTCGAGGTAGATTCACCCCACGAAGTCACGCTCCCGACCCTAAGAGACTACGTCAGCCGGGAACTCCTCGAAGAATTTTAGAGGAGACTAGACGGCCGGTAACGTTCAGCCGTCATCTTACTTGCCGTCTTTGTTCTTGTCCTTGCTTTGGTCTTTGCCCTTACTTTGGTCTTTGCCCTTGCTTTCGTCTTTGCCCTTGCCTTCGTCTTTGACCTCATCCTTCTTTTTGCCATCGTTTTTAGGGTTGCCGTCGTCCTTAACGGCGACCGGCTGGGGCGGCGGTGGTGGCGGTGGCCCAGCGCTTCGCCTGATAGTTACCGTCCTTGAATTAGGATCGAGGGACGTACCGGCTTCGGGATCGGTCGAGACCACCCTGTCTATAGGATCATCGCTCTGTACCGTTTCGACGGTGTAGCCGAACCCTGCGTTCCACATCGCCCGCTTGGCATCCTCGACGTTGCTGCCTACGACGTTCGGAACCTTTATCTTCTTCGGCCCAGAGCTGACGGTGATGTTTACGGAGCTGCCCGGTTTCACCTCCACATCGGCTGCCGGGTCTTGGCTCGCGATATAGCCCTCCGACACCTGATCATTCGATTCCTCGGTCTGGCTGCCGAGCGAAATACCTGCCTCCTCCAAAAGCCTTTTCGCCTCGTCGGGGGTGCGGGTGTAGAGGTCGGGGACCTTTACGGGTGCGGGACCTTTGCCAACCGTAATCGCCACGGTCGACCCAGCCTCGGCGGTCTTTCCCTTGCCCCCCTGAGGGTCCTGCCTAGTCACGTAGCCCTCGTACCCCGGGCTGCTCTCCTCTTCATAAACACCGACATAAAAGCCCGCTTCTTCAAGAGTTTGCTTCGCCGCGTCGCGCGACTCGCCCTCAACGTCGGGAAGGTCGGCGATCTGGGTTCTGACGACGTCCACGTAGATGGTCGTTCCCTGTTCAACAGACTCCCCTGGTTGCCGGTCCTGCCCCACGATAGATCCGAGGGATTCTTTACTCTCCACGCTGTTACCCTCGACGACCTTGAGGTCGCCGCCGACCCATCTTTGCGCCGCATCGATGGACGGGAAGCCGACTAGGTTTGGGACCGGCATATCCCCCGGCGGCACAGTATCCTCCTCCAATGCTCTATCTGGACTTATAACGTAGCCTAGCCCGCCGAGCAGGGTGAGAATCAGGAGAAGCAGGATTGGGGCCCAGAACCGCCTCCTTTTGTGGCGCTTGCCACCCTCGCGCACTATGGGCGGGGCCGGGGGTATAGGGGCTGTGTGGGTTTGCACCTCACTTGGGTACATGTCAGCAGGCGCGAGGCGTTTTACCTCGCGGGTTGTGGCGTTCGCTGGGTCGAGGCCCTCGATCACCCTCTCAAGGTCTTCTATAAGCTCCGCGGCGGCGGCGTATCGCTCATTGGGGTTCTTCGCGAGTAGCTTCAGGGTGATAGCGTTTATGCCTTCGGGTATCTCAGGGCTCAACTCCCGAGGAGGGACAAGGTGGCCATTGACGTGCTTCATCGCGATACCTATAGGGGTTTCAGCGTCGTAGGGGAGCGTGCCGGTGAGCATCTCGTAGAGGACTATACCTAGAGAGTACAAGTCGCTACTCGGCCCTACCGGCTCGCCCATCGCCTGCTCGGGGGAGATGTAGTGAGCCGTGCCCAAGATAGAACCCGTCCTCGTCATCGTGCTCGAGGAGGCGGCCCTGGCGATCCCGAAGTCCCCAACCTTAACGTCACCCGAGGCGGTGACGAGTACGTTGTGGGGTTTTATGTCCCGATGCACGACTTCGGCGTGGTGGGCGGCATGCAAAGCTTCGGCTATCTGGAGCGCTACCGCCGCCGCCGTGTGAGGTGGCAAGGCCCCGCGCCTCAAAAGGCAGTCCTTCAAGGTGCCACCGGGCAGATACTCCATAGCTATGTAATACGTCCCGTCCTCGGACTCGCCCCGGTCGTAGATCGAAACTATGTTTGGGTGCGAGAGGGCGGCGGCGCTCTGGGCCTCACGCTTGAAGCGCTCAACGAACTCGTCGTCGTCGGCGTAGCGCCCGCTCATTACCTTAACGGCGACGTCACGGTCTAAAACGTCGTCGTGGGCAAGGTAGACTTCGGCCATGCCCCCGGATCCTAGGGGACGGATGATACGGTAGCGGTTGTCTACGAGCTGTTTCAACTTAAAGCATTATAACCTTAGCCACCAGGTGACCTCTGCCCGGGGTTCTGAACCTTGGTTGCGTCACCCCTCAGCCCTTGGGTAGGAGACTGGAAGGGGTTCGGGAAGGGGAGCTTGGACGAGCTGTCGTTCTTCGGTTCCCCACTCTTCGACTGGGCGGGCTCGGTAGTAGTTCTTTCGTTAGGTGGGGTGGGGGGAGCAGGTGGAAGAGGCGTCGTGCGCTCGTCCGGGAGCTTACCCTGGTTCTTTAAGTAGGTCTCCATAAGGCGGCGGGCGATGGGGAGGGCGGATTTGTAACCCTCCTGTCCATTCTCGACGATGACGGCCACGGCTATCTCGGGGTCGTCTGCCGGGGCGAAGGAGATGAACCAGGAGTGAAGCTCGCCGCCCGGGGCTTCAGCAGTCCCGGTCTTGCCGGCGACCTTGACGCCGGGGATCACAGCCCCTGACTCGTATTGAGTCACGGCGTTTTGCATCATGTCGTTCAAGGTCCGGGCTGTGTCTTTAGGGATGGCCTCGTGGCGGACCCGCGGGGTCAGCTTATCGAGGATGAGGCCGTCCGGCGAGCGGACCTCCCTTACCAGGCGGGGCTCCATTATGGTTCCGTCGTTGGCGATGGCTGCGGCCACAAGCGCCATCTCAAAGGGGGTGCTTATCGCCGGGCCCTGGCCGAAGGCGAGCTGAGCTACTAGCCCTTGGGCCCACTCTTCGGGTGGGGCCTCGCCCAAGGAGCCTGGCCTTACGGGCAACGGGAAGTCTTCGTAAGCGTCGCCGAAGCCGAACTCCCGGGCCATCCGAGCTAATCTTCTGGAGCCTACATACTCGTAGCCGATCCTAGCAAAGATCGTGTTTACAGAGTAGGTGAGAGCCTGATCAAAGGTTATCTCTCCATACTTCCTGCCCCTGTAGTTGTAGACGTCGTAACCTGGCGTCTCGTAGGTCCCGGTGTCGTTGAACTCGTCTGACGTCTTTACCCCGGCCTCGAGAGCTGCTGCAGCGGTTATAACCTTGAAGGTCGAGCCTGGCGGATAGTAGCCTTGGGTAGCCCGGTTTACGAGGGGGAAGTTCGAGTCTTCAACGAATTCCGGGAAGTCTTCATCTACCTTGTTCGGGTCAAAGGAGGGGTAAGAGGCTAAGGCCAGGATCTCGCCGTTCTTGGGGTTTACGGCGGCGACAGCGCCGCGCCCTGTGCTGCTAGAGGCTAGCTGATCGTAGGCGCTGCGCTGCAGCCCGGGGTCGAGGGTGAGCTCGAGGTTATTACCAGCCTGGGGACCGCCCTTTAGTTGGTTTATCAGTTCGTCGAGGGTCTCGGGCTCACCAGTGCCGGAGAGGTTGTTGTTCTGGCCGATCTCGATCCCGTTCGCCCCGTATCTCTGGCTCCAGTAACCAATAACGTTCGCATACAAGGGCCCCTCTGGGTAGGCGCGCTCGTACGTCTGGCCGTTCCAGACGCTCCTCGCCAGCTCCGTCTGCCCGTCACCCGCCAGGATGGTGCCGCGTGGAACCTCCTGAGCGCGTTGTGACTGCAGTTGGTTCGCTGGGTTTGTCACCAAGGACTCTCTCATGTAGACCTGCCAATAAGCTAGAACCCCGACCAACACCACGAATCCGGCCACGAACAGGTAGAAGGTGCGCCTGAGGTGGGCGTTCAAGTCGCCTCTTCCGCCTTGTACCCGGCATCCTCCTCTTCGTTGTTGAAGCGTTTACCGGCCTCTTCAGAAATGACGAGGAGTAGGGCTGTGAGGATAAAGTTGCCGACCACCGAGGAACCGCCGTAGGAGATAAAGGGCAGGGTGATGCCGGTGAGGGGGATGGTCTTGGTAACGCCGCCGACGATAATCAGAGTCTGCATAGCAAACATAGCCGTGAGCCCGAAGGCGAGGAGTTTAGAGGCGTCGTCTTCGGCGAGGAGGGCTATCTTTATGCCACGGTACACGAAGATAAGGAAGGCGAGGAGCAGGGCCGTAGCCCCTAGGAGGCCAAGCTCACTAGCGGCAGCGGAGAAGATGAAGTCTGTTTGAACCGCAGGGATGGCTTGAGCGAAGCCCTCGCCCAAGCCTGTGCCGGTGATGCCGCCGTCGGCGAGAGAGAATATGCTCTGTAGGATCTGAAAACCTGCCCCGTCCGGGTCGGACCAGGGGTTGATCCAGGACTGGATTCGCACCTTAACATGCGAGAAAAAGCGGAACGTTGCGAGCGAGCCTGTGGCGAAGAGGAACGTGCCGAGGATAACGTATGCGACCCGACCCGTCGCCGCGTAGAGCATGAGCAACGGCACGGCGAAGAAGAGCAGGCTGCTACCGAGGTCCTTCTCGAAGATGAGTAGCCCTAAAGAGGCCGCCCACACAAGCGCCACGGGCCCGAAGTACTTAAGCGGCGGCAGTTGCACTCCCATTACCGTGCGGCTCGTCGCCGTCCAGATTTCGCGCTTTTCGGCGAGGTAGCCGGCGAAAAAGATGACAAGGGCGATCCGAGCGAATTCGGAGGGCTGGAAGCTGACCGGCCCTATCTGCAGCCAGAGCCTAGCCCCGTTTACCTCGTACCCCAACGGCGTGAACGTCGAGGCTATGAGGCCGACAGCGACCAGAGCGATAAGGTACTTGTAGGCAAAGAGCTTGTGGTAGTTGCGGAAAAAGAGAATCGTGAGCAGGAGGGTGCCGCTCCCGGCGAGGATCCAAACCACTTGCGTGGTAGCGAGGTTCTCGACTCCAGAGACGTCGTAGGTGAGCCGGTAGATCATGACGAGCCCGACTCCAGTTAGGAGGGTCACTATCGCCAAAAGGACCGCGTCTGAATGAGGCAGCCAGAGCCTGATGCTCAAGTAGAGTGCAACCATTACCCCGGTGTAGGAGGCGCCGTAGATCAGGGGCGGGCTGCTGACATCCTGTACGAAAATGAGGGTTGCGAAGCCCAGAGTGGTGACGAGGAGGGCGATAGCCATGGGGACGGTGGCACGCTGGGTCACCGTTGCGTTGGCTCCTCGGCCTCCAGATCACGCGCGGCGGCCTCGACCTGCTCCTCCGAGGAGTAGAGGTTGTGATTCTCTATATGGTCTCGGTAACGATCGTCGATCTCGGATTCTTTGAGATCCGTCCTCCTTACCTCCTTGTAGAGTTCGACGTTAAGAGGCATATATGGCAACCCTCTATAAATCACCACCTCACCCTCGTCGAAGCCTAAAAAATACCTGCTCTGGCCCCAGAGGTAGAAAGGCATGAGAAGCGCCGCCAAGACCAGCGCCACCGCCAAAGCTCGGACTAACATCCCCAGAGCCTTCGATAAGCCCCTCCTCTTCGCATGCTTACCCCGGTCTCGGGGTCTGTGCCCTGCGTCGCTAGCCTCCTCGGGCGTCACGACTGGCATCTCCTGGGTGTCACCCCGGCGAGGTTGCCCGGCGAGGGGATCCTCCTCTTTCACGTCCACGACCACCACGGTCACGTTGTCCGCGCCGCCAGCGTCGAGGGCGGCCCAGACTAGGATGCGGGAGGCATTTTCGGGGCTTTCGGAACCGGGGGAGGTGAGTAGGTCCAGCATCTTGGCCTCGGAGACCATATCAGAGAGGCCATCGGAGCAGAGGATCAAGCGGTCCCCAAGTTCGACGGGGAGGACCGTAGTGTCTACCTCGACCTCTTCTTCGGCGCCTAAAGCGCGCGTGATCAGGTTCTTCTGCGGGTGCTCGCTAGCTTGAGCTCGCGTCAGATCGCCGCTCCGGACGAGCTCGGCGACCAAGGAGTGATCTTCGGTGATAGGCGTAAGCTCGCCGCCACGCAAAAGGTACACCCTTGAGTCGCCGACGTGCGAAACTTCCGCTAGTAGCTCCTGCCGAGTGCCGCCGAAACGCATTGCCACGACGGTTGTACCCATCCCCTGGAGCTTCTCGTCGCCTTTGGAAGCAGCGAGGATACGCCGGTTGGCCTCCCTTATTGCCTCCTCTAAAGATCCAGAGGGCTCGACGTCTTTAAGGACGTCTACGGCGATAGAGCTCGCCACCTCCCCGGCCTCGAAACCGCCGATGCCGTCGGCGACTACGAAGAGGGTCTCATCCCGGCCCTCGCCTACCAGGAGGGAGTCCTCATTGTTCTTGCGGACCTTGCCCGGGTCTGTGAGGCCGTAGTGTTCTAGGAATAGCAAGCGCTTATCCTAGGTACCTGAAGGTCGTGGATCCCACCTGCACCCGGTCACCGCTCCTTAAAGGGGTGACGCCTTCTGTCTTACGCCCGTTAACATAAGTGCCGTTGGTGGAACCGGTGTCCTCGACATACAAGAGGCCGCCGTGCCGGGTGAACCTGGCGTGTTGCCCAGAGGCGTAGTCGTCGCTCTTTAAGACGATGTCACTCGAGACCGAACGGCCAACACTCGTCGTGCCACTCGTTATCGGGAACCGGGTGTTTGGCGCGAGGACTTCTGAGTCCTCGACTACGAGCGCGGTAAAACCGTCCCCGTCTCCGACATAACCCCCCAAACCGTTGCGCGAGGGTATAGGAGTCTTGTCTTTGGAGGCAGCGCGCAGGTCGCTAATGCCGCGCCAGACCACAGCGTAGACGAAGGCGAAGAGCAAGAGGAGGAGCAAGGCCTTCGCTGCAAGCAGCGGTACTTGTAGGTCAAGCACCTCTTTAGCGCCCCTCGCGACCTTTGAAGGAAGGAACTCCCTCGTCCATCCGGCGGACGAAGCGGGCGACGATCCCTCCAAAGGCCAGCTCGTCGCCGCTCTCGATGCGCTCGCGGCCAATAGGCGCTCCGTCGAGAAAGGTGCCGTTAGTCGAACCCAAGTCCTCGACGACGAAGCCGTTCTCCGAGCGCAAGAGCTGGGCGTGCTTGCGGGAGACGTTCGGGTCCGAGATGACGATGTCGTTCTCCGCAGAACGTCCGATGCTCCACGGTCCCGGGCCCTCCAAGGGGTGTGTTTTGTCCTCCAAGACCAGCTCAACCACCTCCCGGGCGAGCCCGTGCCTACGTGCCTCCTCTGCAGAGATGGCGGCTGTCCCCTGGTCTTCTCCTTGCGCATCATCCCCGGTCTCCTCTGTGCGGAAGATCCGGGTCCGCCCCGAGGTGTCATCCGGAGCGTCCTTTTCACGAGGTCCCTCACCACCGGTGAGCTTAGCAGTGACGCCGAACTCGCCGAAGCGCAAAGAGTCCTCGACAACAAAGCGGACCTTTGGCGGGGTCATGAGGTGATAGCTCTTCGACTGAGCATGGGTCGTTGCGTACTGGATGAGCTCGTCCCTCAAAGCGCTCTGGTAGGCCTGGATGGATTCTGTGTCGGCTTTGGAAAGATGAACGGTGAAGTCGTTCGGGGCGTAGGTCCTGGAGACGCTTATCATGCGGTTCTCGTCCATCTGCTTGGCGAGACCCTTGGCGATCTCGACCGGGTGGACTTGTCGCTTGAAGGCGCGACCGAAGACCCCCTCCACGAGGGACTCCATGCGCTTCTCTATGAGCCGAAGGAAACCCAAAGAACTACCCACCAAACCTAGACCCAAGGTACTTCACGACCCCATATATTATAGCCGCGACGCCCAGAGAAGTCATAGCCTCGTAGAGAGCCTCTGGTGTGATCGGAACCAACATGAGGTACCCGAAGACGCCGCCACTGACCGCAAGTACGAGTCCAAGCCCCCAGACTCCGAACCACTCCCCTATGGAGACCAGCATGGCCATTGCGGCCCATAGAACGGCTAGTGCGGTAAGCGCAGGGTATGCCTGCACGACGAGCACCTCGCTCCGCTCTAGCAACTCTGCAGGACCTAGGGTCTTAGAAAGATTGCCCAAAAAGAGTCCAAGGTAGGGTATTACACCGTCCCCGAAAGAGAGGTCGTAGACGACGAGCGAGACAACACCAGCAGCCGCTGAGAGGGCGGCCCCCAAAGGACGCATAAGCGCTCCCAGCAATAGCGGCAACCCTGACCCGAGGCCGTAGGAGGCGAGGGGGATGGCGAGCAGAGGCCCTAAAGGAAGCCTACTCACGTTCCGGCTCAAGGAGCCGGCAGCGACCCACAACCCCCCCATGGTCGGCAGGAGCATCGCGAACCCCAAGCCTGCCTGCTGGCTACTCACGAGCGCTACGGCCAGGGTAACTATTACCCCTAAAGCCCCCAGACGTGGCAGGAGGTACCCTAGAACGCCGAAGCCTGCCGCGACCCCCAAAGCCCCGGCGCTGTTAAGTAGGAGGCCGGCCCCGAGATATCCGAGCCAGCCAGCCGCCAGCCCGTTCACCACCCTCAAAGTCACTCCTGCATACCTTTCAGCAGTGGGGGCTTTCCCCTTTTTCTTCGGGGCTTCCTTAACGGCGGAGACGCTTTCGCGGTGACCGGTGAGGAGCTTCAAGGCGGCCGAGGCGCTCTGGGGGCGGTGGGCGGGGTTTGGGGAGGTCGCTCGGTGGACGAACTCTAGAAGGTGCGGCGTCGGCTCATCCGGCTGGTAGGAGAGGATGGCGCGAGCGGTAGCGCCGACAGCGTAGATGTCGGTGAGCTCTGTAGGGTCTTCGCCATCAAGGATCTCCGGGGCTATGTAGCCGGGAGTGCCGACAGCGTAGCCGATCTGCGTCAGGCGCGTGTCCCCGGCCCGAAAGGCCACCCCAAAGTCGGTGAGCTTCACCCTCCCGCGATCATCCACGAGGGCGTTCTGGGGCTTTATATCCCGGTGGATGACCCCCTGCGAGTGGGCGTAGGAGAGGGCGTCGAGAATCTGGACTAGAGTATCTACGACATCGTTCTGGCCGTAATGCCTAGAGGCGACGTCGAGCGGTACCCCGGGGACGAACTCGGTCACCAGGTACACCTCGAGGTCTCCAGGGATGACCTCTAGGGTCTCGACGATGTTCTTGTGGCGCAGTCCTTCGGCGATTTGGCCCTCCCTCAAGGCCCTATGGCGCTCTTGGACGCTGTAGACCGGGATGACCTTGATGGCCACCTCTCGCTGGTGTCCGAGCCCCCCAAAAAACCCCTTTCGAGAACCGTTTACGGGATAGGCTCGCCACACCGTCGCAAAGCCGCCCCGCCCGATCATCTCCGCGAGCGCATAGCGGCCCTGTCCTGGCTTCCGACCACCAATGTAATGCCTCTCGGCCACGAACAGTAATTTTATATTGTATGCGGCGCAACGCGAGCCGCCTGATACTAAAGTTGGGAAACTAGATGGTCTTTGGCACTCCTTCTTGGTAAAATCCACCAGGTTTTCGAGGCTGGCAGACGCTGGAATCGAGCCTAAGATGGGCGAGTGGCGGAATAGGTAGACGCGCTAGGTTCAGGGTCTAGTGTCCGGAAGGACGTGGGGGTTCGAGTCCCCCCTCGCCCACAACAACAACCGCTTCCTCTTATTAGTTAGGGGGGACCTCATTCTCCGCGTTAGGAGGTTGTTCGTGGAGCGCAGATCCCACAGGTCCGGGCCGAAGGTCCGCCGTAAGGGCAGGCCCGCGGGCTCGGGAGGTGGCTCCCGGCAGCTTGCTAGGGGACAGCTTCGTCGCGAGCGGGCTTTGCCGCCGTGGTTGACGCTTTTGGGGAGCGTATTGGTTCTCATCCTCTGCTTTTCTCTTATCTTCTTCGTCGCTAAGAGTTGTGTGGCGACCCAGAAGTCGACCCAGATCCGCAAGTACGTCACCAGCGCCAACAGCGTTTTGAGCGACTCGGCGAACGCGGGGAACGAGCAGCTTGAACCCGTGCTCTCACACGGCCTGAAGGATACCGAGCAGCTGGACGCCGTGGCCATAAGCCGGGCTGCGGACGCGACAAGGAAAGGTTACCTAGACGCTCTACGCAAAGGGGAGGTGCCGCCAGAGTTTGAGGACACCCACCACTACATGGTCACGGCTCTAGGCATCCGGGCTGGCGCGACAAAGGACCTCGCCGAAACTGCACAGGGAGACCACGAGAAATTCGGTGAGGCCCTCTCATTGGCGGTGGAAGACTACAAGCTCAGCGACACCATCGTCCGCGACCACTATGTTCCCGCCTCCAAGGATGCGCTCAGCTCGGCGAACCGAAGAAGCGACCAGAATTATCTCTACGAGCCCAGAGCGTTCATGAATTACGAAGCTCTGGGTCTCTCCACCGAGACCCAGAGCGCTTCCTCTACCCCCGACGACCCGAATGCTCTGCATGAGATAGAGCTCCTCAGCGTCAACGTTGCCGGACGGCCCCTTTATGCGGGTGGAAACGTGATCCTTGCCGGCTCCGACGAGCTCGCATTCTTGGTTACGGTAAACAACAGCGGCGAGGTTGCAGAAACCGGCGTCCCGGTAGAGGTCATACTCAACACCAGGGCCGAGCGTCAGGCTCTTTCGGGGACCATCGAGCGCACAGAGCCTGGCAGCCCAGCTAACGTGGAGGTCAAGGGCTTCAAGCCCGGCGAGCTCGATGAGACCGCCGAGATCAGCGTCAAGGCAGGCCCAATCAAGCACGAGAAGGACAAGAATAACAACACCCTCACGGGCACGGTGACGTTCGGGATACTAGAGGGAGGTGAGGTACTTTGGTAACAACGGAGAGTGGGAGAGGCTGCCCAAGCTATGCTCGAGGTTAAGGGTATGACAGAGGTATACTCCGTCACTGGCCCTTACGATCTAGTCGTCATGGTGCGTATCGCCGAGTTCGAGCGGCTTGCCCAGATAGTCCCCGAAAGGTTAGCCCAGATCCCAGGCGTCGCCCGAACCGAGACTATGGTCGCCTTCGGCTACTATTCTAATTACGACCTCGACCGCATCTGGTTACAGGGGTTTGAATAGTAATCGGCTTTTTAGTATTTAGCTGACCAGCAAGGGAGCAAAATCTTGACCGAGATCGAGACTGCCCGGCTCTTCTTACGCCAGTGGAGGCAGGATGATCTCGACGCCTACGCTTGTATCTGCGTTGACCCCAGGGTGGTGCCTTACCTACCCAGCAATATGTCTCGCGAGCAGAGCCAGGAGCAGATCGCGAGGTTTGTCTGTCATTGGGAGGAGCGGGGATTTGGTCTATGAGCGGTGGAAGACAAGGCGAACGGCGTGTTTATCGGCTTTATCGGCCTGCAGTATCAAGACGACTGGCCCGAAGGAGAGCACAAACCTAGATGGGCTGGCGGCTCGACCGCTTGTTCTGGGGCAATGGCCTCGCCACGGAGGGCGCTCTAGCTAGCTTGCGTTACGGTTTCGAGGCACTGAGGCTGGAGTGCATCATCAGTATTACGCTTCACGAAAACGTTGCCTCGCAGCGGGTGATGCAAAAGGTGGAACTTACTCTCAGGGGCGAGACCCGTTGGAGTAACTTCGACATAGTTTGGTACACCATAGACCGCCAGGAGTGGGAGTCTAGCCGAAAGCTGTTGGCTAAAGGTCAAGGGCTGAGAGCTCTCGACTCTATCTCTGCTTCTTGACCATCGCTGGACGGGTATTCTTTATGAGGTAGTTAACCACGTCTAAGAAGTCGCCTCTCTTTTCATAGACGCGGCTCTGGTGCTGGCTGCCGGTGCCGTTTTCGACTATCTCCAGGACGTGCAGAAGCTCGTTCTCGCAGCTTAAATCCTGGGAGACGGGGCGCAGCTCGTCGACGAGGGCGCGGGCCATCTCTCGGGCGGGAACGGAGACCTCTCTTTCGGCGTCATAGAAGTCTGCGTCCATGCCGTGGCGAGCGGCACGAAACTTGTTCTCCGTGCTCATCACGCGGTCGTAGGGGCCTTTAGCGCTCTCGGAAAGGACTTCTGCCACGAGGCATTGGGTGAGAGCGGTCAAGGCGACGGTAGCCTCAAGGCTCGTCTGAGAGTCGAGGACGCGAAGCTCGATAGTTCCTATGTTAGGGTGGGGTCTGACATCCCACCAGCAGAAGGTGTAATCATCCATAGCGCCGGCGGCGACCATACAGTCTACATAACCCTCGAAGGCGGCATAGTCAGGGAAGGCGGGGGGGAGGCCCGCCCGTGGGAAAGTTTCGAAAACCTTCACGCGCGCGGACTCGTAGCCAGTGTCCATCCCCTGCCAGAAAGGAGAGTTAGCCGAGAGGGCCAGAAGGAGCGGGACCCGCTCCGAGAGGCGGTTGTGAACTTCGATGCATTCCCCTTCATCAGAGACGCCCACATGAACGTGCTGCCCGAAGATCACCTCCCTCTGGGCCACCCACCGCAGGGCGTTCATAAGCAGTATGTAGCGCTCCTGGTTAGTGATCTTCTGGTCTAGGTAGCGGGAGAAGGGGTGGGTGCCAGCGCAGGCCAGGGCGGCTCCGCAGTCCGTAGCACACGACATCACCCGGCTCCTGAACTCCTGGAGTAGCGCCGTAGCTTCGGAGACCGTCGCGCACGGCGGGGTCTTTATCTCCAAGACCGACTGGAAGAGCTCGTAGGAGACGACCTCCTTTAGATCCTCCGGCAGCTGCGACATGATCTCTTCTATCTTCGGAGCGAGCTCGCCCGTGGTTGCATCCACGATCAGGTGCTCTTCTTCTACCCCAAGGGTGCGGCCTTCGCTCCCCTTGAACTCTATCGGCACAACGCCTCCCTTGCCTTATGTCTGTCAGGTTTACCTGCACGAGACGCTGACGGACGCAGCGTCGCCACCCTAGCCCACTCACCACGAACAAGCGCCTGTATAGTAGCCGTTCCGCCCCTACTAGGCCAAGCTTTAGTAACCACCATACTCTCCCCACGAGGCGTTTTTCGATCCCCACTTAAGCCTGTTTCAAGACCAGGCTCTTGCTACGGTGCTCTCTGAAACTCCTGCGCCCTAAAACGCTCTCCGGTCACATCTTTGGACTCGTCAGAGGCCAGGTACAAAAAGACTTCGGTGTTCTCCTCTGGCGTTATGAGGGTGTCCGGGTCTTCGTCGGGGTAGGCGGCGGCGCGCATCTCCGTGCGCATACTGCCGGGGTCGACGGAGTTTACGCGTATGCTGCGCTCCTCTAGCTCGGCGGCCAGGATCTGGGTCAAGCTCTCTATACCGAACTTGCTGACCGAGTATGCGCCCCAACGGGCACGGCCCTCGATGCTCACGCCACTAGTTACGTTGATGATCGAACCTCCCTCCGGCATGTGCGGTATGGTGGATTTGGTGAGTAAAAACGGACCGGTGAGGTTCGCCTCCAGCACTTTGCGCCACTCATCCTCAGGATACTCCTCTATCGGTACCCGGGGTCCTAAAAGGCCAGCATTGTTAATGAGCACGTCTATCTGACCGAACTGCTCGACCGTCGCCCTCACCAGCGTCTCAACGTGTGTGCGTCGCGATATGTCCGCCGGGATCGCGAGGACCTCGGCTACTCCTACGCCTTCGACCTCCTCGGCGACTGGATCTAACGAGCCCGCGTCGCGAGAGCTTATGACGAGGCTCGCGCCTTCTTGCGCGCAGGCGAGCGCGAGGGCCTTACCAAGCCCTCGGCTGGCGCCGGTGATCACAATGGCCTTGTCTCGCAACATGAACGCTCCTTATTTATTAACCTGCTACTAGCCAACAGGTTAGCTAGACAGGATTAATTTCTTTGATCATTCTTCTCTGTCGGCTCTCGGACGTCTCCTAGATAGCCGCTCTTGATAGTTTATAGCGGGTCGTAGCTTAGTGTGGGCTGAAGAGCGGACCAACTGAGATCTGACCGGCTGTTAGCCTTTTAGCTGACAGCTAGCCTCGATTAGCGTATAAAGGAGTCGTGGTTAATCGGGTATCGGAAGGAGTAGCGAGCGGTGTACGGTGATAGCGCGCCGCCGTCGTGGGCGCGGTTGCCGGGTGCTCGTTGTAGGGCCGTCGAGCATTTGACTAAGCTCGAGGGGTTGCAGGAGTTCGAGATTCTTACCGGGCTGGAGGAGAGTTTCTTTCAGGCTCTGGCAATTGCCTCCGCGGTACTGGAGATCGGAGCAGGGAGTACTCTGTACAGGGAGGGGGAGCCTTCAGGAGCGGTCTACTTTATGCGCGAGGGGAGGGTAAAGCTCTACCGCTCCTCGGGTGGGAAGAAGGTGCGCGACCAGATCCTGGGGGTGGTCGGCGACGGCTCGGTGCTCGGCTTCGCCTCTGCTCTGGAAGGTAAGCCACAGAGCCAGGGTGCGGCCGCCCTTACCGATTGTATCCTCTACGCCGTTTTCCGCGACGACCTCGTAAACCTTATGGCCGCGCAACCTGAAGCTTCGCTTCGTCTCGCCCGAGCTCTTTCGGCCCGCAACCGCGAGCTCGAGGACCTGGTGGGAGATCTCGTCTTCCGCAGTGCCCCGCAAAGAGTGGCTCGTATGCTTCTTAACCTTGCGACTGAGGAAGGCCGCGTCACCAAAAAGGGCGTAGTCTTTGAACCCTCTTTGAGCCGTCAAGAGATGGCAGAGGCGACCGGAATCTCGCGCGAGGCGCTCTCCCGCGCTTTGAGCAGGCTCGCCCAGGAGGGTATCCTAGACCTGAAGGGTGGCAAGACCATCATTATCCTTAAACCAGCCGAACTCCGCGCCCGTACCTAGCTGAGAACCTTCGAGAACGCTATTTGATCTAGATCACACTCGCTTATGACCCTGGTCATGGCCCCCGATGACGGCAGTCAACGATAGGTAGTTGGTTTGGAGGCGGGTTGATATAAAGCTTAAAACAGCAAGGTTCCGAGAGGAGGAACAGAGCAGTGACCTACGTTATAACCGAGCCGTGCATCGGCACGAAGGATCAGAGCTGTGTTGAGGTATGTCCGGTCGACTGTATCTACGATGCGGGGGACCAGTTCCTGATCAACCCCGAAGAGTGTATTGACTGTGGGGCTTGTGAGCCCGAGTGCCCAGTTGAGGCAATCTACCCCGAGGACGAGGTCCCCGAGGATCAGGAGCAGTACATCGCTAAGGCTGCCAACTACTTCGAGTAGAACAAAGCTCATCGAATAGCGTGGCGGATGGGGGGAGGGGCTCCGGTTCCTCCTCCGTTTCCTTTTAATACACCTCTCGAGGTAGAATCGGGATCTCCTTGCCCAGACGTCTCTAACGGTTCAACGCGAACTTGAGCGCCGTTCCTTGAGATAAGTAGGCCGATACGGGTAAGGTAGCGCTTGAAGTGGCTGGAGGCGGCGTTACCAACGAGGAGTGTCCGCATTAACCTTTTCAGAACTGGTTCCTTGAGAAACGACTCTGTCCTGAACTTGGCGAGGGCGACGTCGCTCCAATCGCTTATTTCACACTGGCCCCAGCTGCAGCGGGGCCCTCGTAGGTCCAGCGTAAAAGTGGACGGGGACTAGGCCTCCTCCAAGACACTTAAAATCTTCTTCTTCAGCCCGAGAAAGGAGACCTGCCAGTCCGAGACCATGCCGGGCTTGCCTTCACCTTTGACCACCTCGACGCGCCGGACGTTAGGCGCCCATTTAGGGAAATCCTGTACCTCGAGCCCAGTTTCGTAGAGCTTCTAGGCCGTAGACGAGGACACGAAGAAGCTCGCCCCTATGACCCCCGTACTCGTTTTGTTTAATTTTGTACGGTCACGCTAGGACCGTACACTAACTTACAGAAATTACTAGCTTTAATAAGCCTTTATAATTACCTCTTATGGCACATTCTGCGGAGGGTGATTGTTGGCGTACGCTCGGAGTGGAGTACCTGTACGAGAGTCCGTGGTGCTCTTTCAGGTTGGATAGGGTAAGGCTACCGGACGGGGCGAGGATCGAGTACGGGGTTCTTGAGAGCGCGGGGTTCGCGGCGGTGGTGCCCGTAACGCAGAGGGGCGGCGTGGTGCTCGTGCGCCAGTGGCGCCAGCCGGTTGGTTCTTTTGCTTTGGAACTGCCGGGTGGGGGCGTGGAGAGGGGGGAGGACCCCCGCGAGGCTGTCCGGAGGGAGCTATTGGAAGAGACCGGGTACCGAGCCGAGGAGCTCTCGCACTTGGTCTCGACGCACACGAGCCCCGGGCGCTCGACAGAGGTGTGTCACCTGTTTCGCTGCAAGGCCGTGCAGGACCTTTCGGGGCCACGGCCAGAGCCGACAGAGTTCGTCCAGGTGGTGGAGCTACCGCTCGCGTAGGCGGTGAGGAAGGCTCTAGGGGGTGAGAGCACGGCCGCTACAACCGTGCTTGGGCTATTGATGGAGTCCGGTGAGGTGGCAGACGGTTGTGCGTAAGGCGTGTCTAAGTTACATTAAGCTCAGTAAGCAACCGGGGAGCTCCTGGCGAAGGGGCTGAGAGGGCGCTAAAGCCGCGCCGACCCGAGGAACCTGATCCGGGTAATGCCGGCGGAGGAAGGAACATGGAGATCAGCTTTTACAAAAAAGGCGCTCGGGGTTACGGTCCGATGCGTCCTTTTGCCTCTTCCGGTTCCGGGTCCCAGACGGAGGAGGTCAGAAGTGCTGCAAGCCCGTAAGTACCGGAGCCCAGGAGATCCTGGTGAGGCCATAGCCCAGCTTCGCTACCGCCGAGAGGGTACCGTAACCGAAGAGATGCGTTATGCGGCGAGCCGAGAAAACATAGAGCCGGAGAAGATTCGGCAAGAGGTCGCACGGGGGCGCATGATCGTCCCGGCCAACGTGAACCATGCCTCTCTAGAGCCGATGTGCATCGGGAAGGCCGCTCGCATCAAGATAAACGCCAACATCGGCAACTCTCAAACTACCTCCGAGATCGAGGCCGAGCTTGAGAAGCTAAAGACATCCATAAAATACGGCGCCGATACGGTAATGGACCTCTCCTCTGGTGGGGACATCCCGAAGATACGCCGGTCGATAATCGAGGCCAGCCCGGTTCCAATTGGGACAGTCCCGATCTACGAGGTTATAAGTAGGACCACGAGCGTGGAGGACATGAACGGAGACCTCTTTCTCGAGGTTATAGAGGAGCAGGCCGAGCAGGGGGTCGATTACATAACCATTCACGCCGGAATCCTGTTCCAGCATCTCCACCTGGTACAGAGTCGAATTACTGGCATCGTTTCCCGCGGCGGGGGCCTCCTGGCCCGGTGGATGGTTTACCACATGAAGCAGAATCCGCTCTACGAGCGCTTTAATGAAATCCTCGAAATCTGTCGTCGCTACGACGTTTCACTCTCTTTGGGTGACGGGCTCCGTCCAGGGAGCGTTGTTGATGCCTCAGACGCCGCCCAGTTCGCTGAGCTCAGGAGCTTAGGTAAGCTTACTGAACGCGCCTGGGAGAAGGACGTGCAGATCATGATAGAAGGACCCGGCCACGTCCCGCTCGACCAGCTAGAGATGAACGTGAAGATGCAGCAGGAGATCTGCCATGAGGCACCTTTCTACACCCTTGGCCCTCTAGTAACGGACATCGCTCCTGGCTACGACCATATAACCAGTGCTATCGGCGGAGCCGTTATAGGCTGGCATGGCACCAGCATGCTCTGCTATGTGACGCCCAAGGAGCACTTAGGCCTGCCGAACGTCGAGGATGTGAAGCAAGGGCTCATGGCCTACCGCATCGCCGCGCACGCTGCGGACATCGCACGCGGACGGCCTGGCGCACGTGACTGGGACGACGAGCTCTCGCGAGCGCGTTATGCTTTTGACTGGAGGAAGCCGTTCGAGCTCGCTCTCGACCCAGAGACCGCGCAGACCATGCACGACGAGACACTGCCTGACGACTACTTTAAGATGGCCGAGTTCTGCTCGATGTGCGGCCCGAGGTTCTGCCCGATGCACAACTTCCGCGAGGTGAACTGGAGCGCTTTGAAGAGAGCCGCCGAGAAGCTTCCGGCAGAGAGCTAGAGAAGGTCCCTTGAAACGCGTCATGAGCATCGCCACCAGCGATTCCGGCGGCGGAGCCGGTATCCAGGCCGACCTCAAAGCCTTTTTGCGCTGTGGCGTCTATGGAACGACCGCAATCGTCGCCACCACCGCCCAAAACACCATCGGGGTCACAGACATTTATGCCTTCCCACCCTGGGTCACTATCGAGCAGATAGAGGCAGTAGTCTCGGACATCGGGGCCGACGCCGTAAAGACTGGGATGCTCTTTACCGCTGCCATCATCTCAGCTGTTACCGAAGCCATAGATCGGTTGCGCCTTCCGCAGGTGGTCGTGGACCCGGTAATGGTCGCCGAGAGCGGGGCGGTACTCCTTGAGCCTGAGGCCGTGGAGACCTACAAGAACGAACTCTTCCCGCTCGCCACGGCTATAACCCCGAACATAAACGAGGCGTTCGCCTTGCTGGGCGAGGAGCCGGATGAGGACCGGGTAGAGGATTGCGCCGTGACGCTCCACGCTTTGGGCCCCAAAGCCGTCATTATTACCGGCGGCCATACCACCTCCGGAGCAGACCTCCTCTACGATGGGAAGAGGTTCGTCAGGATCGAAGGCCCAGTCCACCCCTCGTACAACACCCACGGGGCTGGTTGCACCCACTCCTCGGCTTTGGCGAGTTTCCTGGCTTTAGGCTACGGTCTCGAAGAAGCCGCGCGTCGGGCGCATGCGATCGCTACGGAGGCCGTCGAGTGCGGCCTCGACGAGATTGGGGAGGGAGCGGGACCGGTACATGCTCTCGGCTCCGTCCTAAAAGGAGTCGGATAATGAGAGCCGAAGAAGCGCTGCGAAAGATCGCTGAAGAGCGTCCGCTCGTCCACCACTTGACCAACTACGTGACGGTCAACCTTGTCGCTAACACAACCCTTTTGACGGGGGCGCTCCCGGTCATGGCTCATGCTCATGAGGAGGTCGAGGAGATGGTCGGGCTTGCCTCCGCCCTCGTAGTGAACATCGGCACCCTCGATCCATACTTTATAGAGGCCGGGCTGCTCGCTGGCAAGAGGGCCAACGAGCGAGGCATACCCGTGGTCTTGGATCCGGTAGGCGCCGGGGCAACATCTTTTCGCACAACGACGGCCGAGCGCCTCCTCTCCCAACTCAGAATCGCCGCCGTCTGCGGTAACGCCGGCGAGATAGCTACCCTTGCAGGCCTCGCCGCCGAGGTGCGCGGCGTCGAGAGTCTTGCCGGGGATCCTCGCGAGGCAGCCACAAAAGCTGCCGTTACGCTCGGTATTCCCGTCGCCGCCACCGGCGAGACCGACTACGTGAGCAATGGCAAGCGCACTCTGGCCGTCTCAAATGGACACCCCCTAATGAGTAGCGTTGTTGGGAGCGGTTGCGCCTCTACCGCGGTCCTCGGATGCTTCGCCGCCGTTGGTAAAGCGGAGACCGAGACCGTCGCACACGCCCTTGCCTACTTCGGCCGGGCTGGAGAGGTCGCAGCCGAGGGAGTGGAGGAAGGTGGCACCTTCGAACCCAGGTTTCTCGACGCCCTTGCCGAGCTTGCGCGGGACTCGAGCGGGCTTGACGATACGTTGCAGGTGAAGGACGTAACCGGCTGAAAGCATCCTTCTCTGAACCCTTCGCTTCCTTGTGCCCGTGTTGATCGAGGCGCTTCCCGAACTGTGGGACGCAAGTGGTAGTATGGTTCGAGATCATGACCTCATCCGAGCTTAAGGAAGCCCTGAACGATACTGAACACCGCCCCTGCCCGCTCCCTAAGGGGCCATGGGTCGTCCGCATGCGCTGGCGTGACCTGCTCTTTATGCACTGGTCCGTGCCGGAGAGCTTGTTACGCCCGTTGATACCGTCGGTACTGGAGCTCGACACCTTCAACGGGGCGGCGTGGCTGGGCGTGACGCCGTTTAGCATGGAGCGCACGCGGCCCAGGTTTCTGCCAGCGGTCCCGTGGCTGTCGAGCTTCCCGGAGCTCAACGTCCGCACCTATGTCACTGCCGAAGGCAAACCCGGCATCTGGTTCTTTAGCCTCGACGCTGCCAACCCTATAGCCGTTCGCCTCGCGCGCGCCACTTTCTCGTTGCCCTACTTCGACGCAGATATGTCCTGCCAAGCCTGTAGGGACAAAGTACGATACAGGAGCGCGCGTACCCACGAGGACGCGCCGCCCGCCAGGCTCAAGGCCTCCTACCACCCTGTGGGGAAACCCTTCGAGTCCCACCCCGGGACGTTGGAGGATTTTCTCACCGAGCGTTACTGTTTGTACAGCGCGGACACAAAGGGTCGCGTCTGGCGCGGCGACATACATCATCGGCCCTGGCCTTTGCAGGAGGCCGAGGCACAGGTGGAGGATCTAGAGATCACCTCCCAAATTGGTGTGACGCTGCCGGAGACGGAGCCCCTCTTGCACTACGCTCGCTGCCTCGACGTCGTCGCCTGGCCACCCAGGCCCATAAACGCATGAAACCCCGAGACCGTCTCCAAAATGCCTGCCTACTGCTCGTCACAGACCCCCGGCCGGATCTGACCTTTAGGGTAGCCGCGGCTGTTCGCGGGGGCGTGGATATCGTTCAGTTTAGGGAAAAGCGCTCCTCGCGGGAGGATATGCTCTCGCTAGCCGCGGAGCTTAAAGGAATTTGCGAGCAGACGAACGCCCTTTTTACTGTGAACGATGATGTCGAGCTTGCACGATTCTCTGGCGCTCACGGGGTCCACTTGGGCCAGAAAGACGAGCCTGTAGCGCGCGCCAGGGAGATACTCAGCCCGGATGCCATCGTCGGCCGATCGGTCGGTACCGTGGAAGAGGCTCTCGAGGCCGTTTGGGAGGGCGCGGACTATCTCGGCGTCGGGACCGTATATGCTACACCAACCAAACCCGACGCCGAGGTGAGGGGTCCTGCCCTACTTCGGGAGGTCGCCCGCATCGCGCCACCCATCCCCTGGTTCGCCATTGGCGGGGTAACGATCGAGACCGCCCGG
>DATHAB010000059.1:0-3164 GCA_035296885.1 Rubrobacteraceae bacterium | reverse complement strand
AGAAGTTCGCCTCTAATCGGGTTCTGCAAAGTCCATTTTTGCAGGATCCTGGATAACCGGGGCTATGCTGCCCCTCATGATGGGCGCTTGCGGCCCACTTCCATGAACTCATCGCCGCTGAAGTAGCCAAAAAGCACGAGGTGCCCCTTCCCTAGATCAAGGTCAAGTAGCGCAGTGTGCTGCGTGCCCATACTCGACTCCACGTTTAGGCGGACTACCTCTGCTCTGCGTCCCTCGAAATCCACGGTTCCACCACGCCGGGCTGCATCGTCTGCATCTTGGTATTTTATGCCGGTTGGTCTTCCCTCTTGTGTCATAAGCACAGTCTATCAACGGCCGGCGAGTTTTAGATCCTCCGAACTTCGCGTTGACGGAGTTCTCCGAAGTCTCCCTTGCTGCGACTCAAAGACCCGAGCGAAATAACCTGGTAATAAATAGCTCATTTGGGTGATGCGCCCACCCCCGATAGAGGAGTATGCTGCAACCGCTACGTGCGTAGAGGCGCAGGACCGCTACCTGCCCTCCTTCTAGACCGGGGATAGCCACCCAAACCCACTCTCTTCTTGCCACGAACGACTCGCGCGGATAAGCTTGGCCGAAAAGCTTGAGCAAAAAGCAGAGAGGATTGGCGCAGATGGGCGAAGAGCGCAGTACGATGCGCGAAGATGAAGAGGTAGAGCTACTTTCTAAGGTGGACCTCTTCGAGTCGCTCTCCGAGGAGGAGATAAGGGTCCTCCTGCGTGAAAACTCCGACGTGCGCCTTGGGGAAGGCGAAACCTTCTACGCTCCCTGGGAACAAGGCGGCAAGCTCTTCATCCTAAAGAAGGGCCGGATGCGCCTCTACAGGACGGAAGGCGCACGAGAGTTCACCCTCGAAGTCGTGGACGCTGGGACTGTTTTCGGGGAGATGGCCTTCACCCCCCACCGCCTGAGGGAGTCCTACTCAAGGGCCATGGAGCCCTCCGTCGTGTTCGTGATGGAGCGCGCCGCGGTGGAGCGGCTGATAGAGGAGAAGCCCCAGGTAGGCATCAGGATGATAAGCCTCCTCTCGGAGAGGTTGCACTACTACGAGACGAGGATGGAAGACATAACGCTAAAGGAGGTGCCGGCGAGGCTTGCTAGCCTCATCCTCTTCCTCGTCGAGAGCGAGGGGGTGCAGGTCCCGGGGCAGATCGGCATACCGACCAGCTACACCCACGAGCACCTGGGCACCATGATAGGGGCGAACAGGGAGGCCGTGACAAGGGCCTTCGGGAGACTTCAGGACGAGGGGGCCCTGCAGGTCAGGCGCCGCCTCATCTACGTCGAGGACGTCGAAGCCCTCGAGCGAGCGGCCGGGCGCCTCCTGGAGGAAGCAGGAGAAGAGAGCTCCTAGTAGGCGGCTCTCTTCTGCGTTCCCAAGGCGTCTCGCTCCTCCTGATCACACCCAGATCCACATAGGCTCTGCGCCTGGCAGCCTTTGCCTGCTCACGCTGATCCTCAAGGAGCTCTACGACATCTTCGCGGCCTCGACGGGCCGCCTCCCTGGACCAGATGTCTATGTGAAAGAGTATCTCGCCCCAACACCCTATCTGCCCTTCCAGCTTGACTTCCAGGGCGTGCCTCTCGCACAGAAGTAGGCCATCTACGCTCTCCTGGGCGGCTTCCACGCAAGACGCTCCATCGAACAGGTGGTCGATCTCGCATGGGGACCGCTTTTCTGAGTTGTGTCCCTCTGCTTTGTTTTCTCTCACTAGAAGCGCTTCCTCTGTTTGCCCACCGCACCCGGTATCCCCCGTTTTGCGGGGCCGAGTCCAAAATAAGAAGGCGACTCGAAGAAGCGTCCACACACGCACACGACGCTAACGGATATCAAGCGACCTCAAGCGATCGCTGTCGTTTCTAAGTATCTAGTGTATCAAGTGCTGCCTGGGGTGTCGGTGTCGCAGGGCACTTTGTGTCTCATAGCACCTCCACATCCTCGAGGACTAGGGGATGTCAGCGTGGGATGTGGGACGCCGGGCCAGAAGAGATGGGAGGGGGAACTCGCTCCGACTGGCTCGGTGAAAACCACCATACACTCCACGAGACGCCGGGTCCGTGCGTCTGCACACTTAGTGCCGTAGCGCACAGACTAGCGAGCGCGTTTCTAGCTTAATAATGTCCAGGGAAAGGGAAAGGAGGGCCACGGCTCCGGAAGGCGAAGGGGTACGGGTGGTGTTGGGGGCGTCCCTAGCGCTCTTGAGCAATCCGGCGCCCGAGCCTTGCGCACTTGTGCGGGGGAGTGGCCGGGAGTCCGGAAGGGCAGGGAAAGGACACTCAGGACATGAGGTCAGAAGAAGCGCGAATCGGCGCGAGCGTGAGGGTGCGCGGGGACCCCGGGCTTCCCTCGGAGTTGCGGGGACTAAAGGGCACGCTCAGCGCAAAGTGGGCCGACCCCTGGGGCACCCCCGAGGACCAGGTCCTCGAAGTGCGGCTGGAGGACGGGCGCCCGCGGCTGTTCTGGAACCATGAGTTGGAGGGCCTCACCGAAGGAGCATAGGCGGGGCTTGTGGCCTATGGGACGACCGCGTGAGCGCCCCCTTAGTGTGGGGGATTCCGACTTCCTCATAATGCGGTGTAGATAGGCGCCATGAAACTGCGAACCGGGGCCGTCTGGACCGAGGCTATGCCGAACTTCGCGTTGACGGAGTTCTGCGAAGTTCGCTACCCGCTAGCAACTCCAAGCCACAGCAAAGATAGTCTGTTTGAGTGATACACATGCCCCCCCTACGGGAGTATGCTGCCCATGTAACAACCAGCCCTCGGTGGGGCGGCGCTTAGGGCTCTCTCCCTTCGACAACGATCAGGAGAAGGGAAGATGGGCATGACCAGAGTAAGTAACCTCAAGGCATGGGCTGCGCTGCTCATGGTAGGGCTGCTGGGTACACTCCTCCTCTTGGCGCTGAGCGCCTGCGGTGGAGCAGGAGGCCAAGAAGAGCAAGCCAAGGGTCGCCCCCTACCTTGTTGCCCTCAAGTCCTTAGCCCCGGCGAATATCACTCGGTCGAGTTCAAGCCCCCGCTCTCCTTCAAGGTCGGCAAGGGCTGGGAAATCGCCGCAGAGCAGTTGTCCGAATATATCAACCTGGGGTACGAGGGAGGGATAGAGACTCACTACTTAGCGTTCGCGAACGTCAAGGAGGTCT
>DATHAB010000058.1:0-4427 GCA_035296885.1 Rubrobacteraceae bacterium | reverse complement strand
TGCCCGCGAATTTTAACGAGCGCCTTTTTCAGTCCTAGGCTGTTGCGGAGGTATAGCTTTCTACTATAGAGTCTTCGCAGGGGCTCGGCACTTAAATAGAATCCAGCACAGGCTTCGCTCGCACCTTCCGAGCCCTTCTTTATTCGTAAAATGCTTTCATGAGAATAGCGAACGAAATCGCTGACCAGATTACTAACCTCGGCGGAAGAGACGACGCTATGTCGGTCTTTCTCAGTCCAAGGGCCTGGGAGTATCTACAGCTCGAAACCCGCCCCAACTCAACACGCAGATATCACCCCCGACCATCTTCGAGCTACCCATAAAGGTTACCATAGAAGCAGACATGGAAGTTCAAGTCATCCCTGGGGCCTAAAGCTGGGGCGCACTTTAGGGATGATGAGCGATTATAAAGAGGTTCCCGTGCCCCGGCCAGTCGAACGCGAGCACGCGGTAGAAAGGGCTCAGAGCGCGCATAGTGCCCCACCACATCTCCTTGAACCCTCCCCAGCCGTGTAGCATCACCACGGGCTCGCCCGTACCGGCGCTCAGGTAGCTCAGGCCGGTCTGCTCAACGAGCCCGGTCTGTGGCCGGAATTTCCGGCAATTGCTGTCGGTGGTGCTCATCCTCGTCCGCCGCGGGGGCAAGATACAAGCTTGCCTCGGCAGGGCCGCTATCAAGGGCAACCGTAATCATACCCACCGCGTTTGGGCGTTAGACAGCGCATGCGCTACCGCGGCACCGAATAAACGAGGGGTGAGGCGTTCTCGTCACCGCGAAGAGTAATGGTCTTAGTAGACGAGCATTACGGGTACAGGAGCGAGACGTGAGCCAGCCGAGCGGACAGCTACAATGCAGGTGGACCAGGGTTAAAGGCTTACCGGTTCACGCCCGCGTCTCGGCGGATCCTGCCCCCGGCTCGCCCCCGGTCGTCCTGGTCCACGGTATAGGTGTGGCCAGCCGCTTCATGGTGCCGATCGCCGAGCTGCTGGCCCCCCACCACCCCGTCTACGCGCCCGACCTGCCAGGTTTCGGCGCGAGCGCAAAGCCGGCCCGCACATTGAACCTCGTCGAGCTGACCGACGCCCTAGCCGGATGGACAAGGGAGATCGGGCTGAAGCGGGCCGCTTTCTTGGGCAACTCGGTCGGCTGCCAGATCGTGGCGGATCTTGCCCTGCGCTACCCGGACCTCGTCGAGCGGGTGGTGCTGCAGGGGCCGACGATCGACCCTTGGGCGCGCCACGGTTTGCGGCAGATAGCGCGGCTGCTGCGCAACTCTCGCCGCGAGCCGCCCTCACACGGACTAATCTCGGCGCGAGAGTACGTGCGTTGCGGCTTTCGCCGACTGGCGAAAACCTTTCGGTACGCTCTGGAGGATCGCATCGAGGAGAAGCTCCCCCAGGTGCGGGTTCCGGCGCTGGTCGTGCGCGGTTCGCGCGATCCCATCGTGCCGCAGGGTTGGGCCGAGGAGGCGACCCTCCTGCTGCCCATGGGACGGCTGGTCGTGATCCCGAGGGCGCCACACACAGTCGTCTACAGCGCTCCCCTAGAGCTGTCGCGTGTGGTCCTGCCGTTCCTGAGCGACGATGTGAAGGCGAGATGAGGGAGCGAGACCCCTGAAACCAGGTGACTACATCGCGAACTTCGACTCCGCCGCGGCGATGCTGCGCGCCGTGGGCGGTTACCTCCGTGGCAGGGATTTCCCCATGACGGGGTCGCTGCCACCAGCCCTCGAGCCCGTCGCTAAACCCTTAGCCATGGCCTTGAACGCGCTGCCCGCGAACTTCCGCGAGGCCGTGTACACCTGGAGCGGACGGAGCGAAGCAACCCCTGCCGAGAAAACGGATCAGGTGCGTGCCGAGGACATGTCCGGTTGGGTGGTGGATCGGTACCCCCGTGGTCCGTACCCAGCCGTCGTGATCGGATCTTCGAATGGTGCCCTCGTTCACCTGTGCGCTGCTCTAGGAATTCCCTGGCTTCCGCAGACCCTCCTCATCCCAGTGAGGAGGAGCGGCGTGCACCCAGACGAACCAGAGCAGGAGCTGGAGTGGGGCAGGGAGCCCGCGCGGAAGCTGCTCGCCGCGAACCCCGACGTCCGGCTGCACCACATGTTAGATCCGAACCAGGACCGCCTGATGGCGCGGCGTATGGCCTACTTCCGAGTGAAGCGCCTGTACCTCGGGAAGGTGTTCGAGCGGTTCCTGGAAGAGAACCTGGCGGAGGACGGTACGCTCTTTATAGCGGAGTGCGGGTTGACGTGGCCCACCACCCGGGTCGACGAACGCCACGTCTTCCAGTTCGGCGCTTTGGGGGGCGCAACGCCCGAGGAGTACTTGCACGGTAGCGATCGGGTAGAGCGGTACCTCGAGCGGTACGGAGCGTACCGGCGGCGTTGGGAGCCACCAGCTCCGGACGGCGAGAGGCCGGAGGCCGAGTGGGGGTCCGATCCGGAGCTGCGCGAGGACGCGGAGCGATTCGCGCGCGAGCGGGGTTACCGCGTGCGGCGCATCCTCTTTGAGGAACCAGAGCACCTGAGCCCGCTGGTGGCAGACCTCTACCGCTGGTGGTACGAAGAGCGCGGGCTGCCCGCCAACCGGCTCCTGGTCGAGTCTTTCATCCTTTTGGAGCCCCACTGGGCGCTGCGCACGGGCTCGGTGCCGTTCTGGATGACGTTCAATACTGAGTCTTCCGCTGCGTCGGTCGAGCAATATCTTGGCGGCACGGAGCCCTACGACCACGTATACATGATGCTGTTCTCGCACGGCGTCGACTCCATCGGCCTAGCCCCCATCGAGCGCTGGCGCTCCATCGTGGGGCAGGCGCGAGAACAAGGCGGCTTCGTGGGGGTCGACGAGCGGAGGTTCCCTAGGGATTTCGCAGCGTTCGTTCGCTACCACACCGATCTGAAGAAGATGCCCACACGCTACCCCATGCCCGGGCCGCTGTCGCTTGGCCAGCTCGGCGCGTTCCTTGGGAGGGCGGGTGATCGCTACCCGGTGCGATGGATCTAATTTCGGAAGAGAGCCGGGAGCCTTCTTGGGGATTAGAGAGCCCTCCTCGTCGAGCTGCTTAAGGTAGCACCCGGCCGTCGAACGGTTGACCCCGAACCTACGAGCGGTCTCGCTCTTGGAGAGGCCCCTTCTTACGGACTCTACTATCTTGGTGCGCAGGTCTATGGAATAGGCTTTTATCTTCCTATGATATGCCTACTGCTGCAACATCATCGCAAGCTGCTGTAGGGGTCGGAACCGTCACTTCGTGGGGACCTGCCGCTGCCCAATACGAGCTCCAAAAAGCGTTCCCGCTCCAGGCTCACGAGCCACACCATCTTTTCGTCCAACATCTTGGGCAGCGGGTCGAGCACAACTTTCTTTACGCCTGCGCAAAGCCCACATAGTATTGAGGTGAGCTCCCCGGCCGCACTCTCCCTGGCTTGCCAGCCGTCTCCCAGCCCCCCGAGCCAGAGGAACATCTCGGCCTCCTCCTCGTGGCTAAAGACCGGCAGCGCTTCCTCGCCGACGCTGAGGCCGCTGGTGAGAACCTCTAACGGGCCGTTCTCGTTCTTAACGACCAGCCAGTACACCGAACCAGGCTGTCGCCCCGGCGCTCGCTCCGGCGCTCGCCCCGACGCCCGCTCAGCGGTTCGCTTTGCCCGGTTCGTCTCGCTCTCGGGTACCAGCTTGTTGGTCAGTGAGTCCCGCTCCTTTGGCACGTCCCTTAACATTCTCTTTCCTCGTTTCTTTCGCGAGATCTTCTAGAGATCCGCCCCCCAGCCTACCGGTCACCACCGTTTCTTTGTAGATAGTTCGTACCTCCTAGCTCGAAGGCGGCGGCGCCACGCGGCTTAGGGCCAGCCCGGACTCAGAGAGCCAGATCGTGCCCGAGTGCAAAACCTGCGCCCGCCTAAGCATCTTCCCCGGCCACTCGTCGACCACCTCTTCGAGCACGGCCGTCTTTGCTACGAGCTCGCCCTCCTTGACTACCTCTTGGAGCGCTTCCTGATGCTTTAGCGCCACGTCCAGGTCGATCTGCTCGGCCCAGTTGAAGCTGACCCACACCGAGCGGCCGCCGTCGGTTTCCTCGGAAAGGAGCCGCCTTAGCTCTTCGGTCAGCTCGCCCTGTCGATCAGGCTCGACGGCGAAGCGGAAGCGCCCCTCCTCCTCTAGGCGCCCCACCTCAAAGCCGTACTGCTCAAGATCGGTGCGTGCGTCGTCCAACGAGTCCCAAGCCTCACCACCGACGTACTTGATCAGCCTTCCACCCTGAGCTTCGCCTACCCTAAAGAACGCGGCGTCGAGGCGGTGCATCATCTCGCGGTTCTGGGCGATGGCGAGCACGTTGTCCGGCACCTCAAGGAAGTATCTTAGACGTCCAACGAGCGTCTGCGAGCGCTCGCTTCGCTGCAAGAAGCGCTCTAGCGCCTCCCGGC
>DATHAB010000057.1:0-10926 GCA_035296885.1 Rubrobacteraceae bacterium | reverse complement strand
AGCCGGAAAGCGAGCACGACGACCCCGACGATCCTTACCCCCGATCCCGCCCGGGCTGCGAGCACCTCAAGGTCTCCCCTTTCGACGGCCCTCTTCAGTTGCTCGGCGAACGGGGGTGGCACAGGCGTGCCGTTCCTTAGAGATTCTTCAAGGAAGGCGAGGGGTTCAGCGAGCTTATCGGGGGTGACAGGGCGCGTCTCGATCTGAAAGCCAGGCGTCAACATTCGAGTAGGTAAGCAACGAGCCCCGCCCCCACCGTAGCTTCTATCTTCCGACAGCCGACGCCGAAGTAGTTATGCAAACACGCTCTGCCAGTCAGCACGAGTACGCCAGCAACGCCGAAGGTGGATCGAAATCTGCTCATCCACCGGTCCACTCTGGCGCCTCGAGCACTCGTGCCGTCGTGCCGAAATGAATCTTTGCCACCTCTGCAAGTCCCTCTAACCCACGCTCCTTGAGCAGCTGCCGGGCAGCCGCGAGGACGTGCGTCGCCCCTCGGGGTAACTCGAATCCCACCTCCTCCGAGAGAACCTCCATCTCCTCCAGATACTGTGCCCGCGCCAGGATAGAAGCTGCCGCGACCGCTACGTCATCCTCCGCCCCCGGCCGTACCACAAGCCGCACATCAGGTGGCAGCCATGGCTCTATATAAGAGCGTGCCGCCTTCCCAAACTCGTCCACGACGAAAAGCTCAACTTCATCTTTGAGCTCGTTAAATATCTGCACGTTAACTTCAGCTATAAGCTTATTGACGTTATTGTCGGAAGCTCTCCTGCGCGCCTCGTATTCTCGGGGAGGGAGCACCACAACGAACGTATTCCTGGGTCTGATCGACTCCATGATACGCTGTGCGAGGTTCTTAGCCATGATGGGGCTCAAAGTTTTTGAGTCTCTCACCCCGATCTCCCACAACCCTTGAGCCGCTTCCTTCCCCAAAACTCGCACCCCCGCAACCACCAGCGGCCCGAAGTAATCTCCTTTGCCGGCCTCGTCCGTGCCCGCCCGCGGCGTCCCTCCGTCCGGCTCGGACAAACCTGCAGGCTCACGCGAACGCCTCTTCTCAACGACGTTAAACTGGGCGAGTCGCCAGTCCTCGAGAAGGGTCAGCAAGCTTGAACGCTTACCTCCAGCAGAGATTTTCCCTGAGGTATAGACGTTCACTGTTGCGGTCTCCGGCCCACGGGTTATGCGGTATTGGGCGCCGTGTTCTATCAACCGAACGAAAGAGATCCGTGCCCCTGCAGCATCCAGGAGGCGCTTGAGATCGTGGGGGAACTCGTTAGCCAGCGCTTCGCTCACCGCGTGGCGCGCTTACCGGACCTCGAAGCCCGATTCGCCCGATGGTTCTTCTTGTTCGACGGTTACATCGTCCACGTCCGCGCTCGAGGGACCGCTCTCGCACCAGTCGATCATCTTGCGCACCGTCTCGGAATCGCCCTCGAAGACCGCCTCGACCCGGCCGTCCTGCAGGTTACGGACCCAACCGTTCAGGCCGAGCCTCTCGGCCTCTTGCTGCGTTGCACCGCGGAAGTTCACACCTTGCACCTGACCCGAAACAAAAACGTGTGCCCGCTCCGTATTCTCGTTAGACATCTTATAGCCTCCTTCTGGCTCTCTTTCGTCGGTAACATTAAGTTTAGCGGGGTTCGTCCGCTTTTTGGGCTGGTTTACCTCATATGCTAGCCTAGACGTATTGTGAGCCATCCGGAGAAGCAGACCTTGGCAGGCGATGCGCGGGGAGTTTCGGGGCCCAAAGAGAGGGTTCTCCTGACGCTGGTCATCCCGACACGCAACGAAGCCGACAACGTCCCTCGCTTGGTGCGGGAGCTCAAGGAATCGTTGTCGGGGGTGGACTACCGGGTGGTCTTTGTGGACGACTCGACAGATAAGACGCCGGAGGTAATCCAGGCTCTAACCGAAGAGGACAGCCGGATCGTCTTGATCCACCGAAAGAAGGCGGAGCAAAACGGCGGCCTCTCGACAGCCGTTGCGGCAGGCATGGACGCAGCCGCGAACGAGAGTGAGTACACCTGCGTGATGGATGCTGACCTCCAGCATCCCCCCAAGAAGGTGCGCGAGATGCTTGAGGAGGCCAAAGCTTCGGGGGCGGACGTGGTGGTGGCCAGCCGCTACGCCCGAGGCGGCAGCTACGACGGCCTGTCAGGACCGGCTCGCAAGGCGATCTCCGTCAGCAGCAAGTACCTTGCCCAGATCGTCTTCAAGGAGGCGAGAAAGACCAGCGATCCTATGACAGGTTTTTTCCTTGTCCGAAACGAAGCCATATCCGGCATCCAGTTCAGGCCGATGGGGTTCAAGATCTTGCTGGAGGTTCTGGTCTGCGCCCCGGAGCTTAAGGTCGTCGAAGTGCCGCTCGCTTTCCAGGCCCGCAACGCCGGGGTCTCGAAGGCGAACATCACTAAGGGCCTGGAATATCTGGCCCATATCACGAGCCTATTCTGGTACGTGCCGTCCGCAGGCCGCTTCTGGAAGTTTGCCCTCGTGGGAGCCTCAGGGATCTTAGTGAACATGCTCACCCTAATAACCCTCGTCGAGTACTTTGATGCTAATCCGACCGTGGCCTGGATGGTAGCTGTAGGGTTGAGCGTGTTGAGCAATTTCCTATTCAACAACGCCTTCACCTGGCGCGACGTCAGGCACTCTAGCCGAATCCACTTCCTCTTGCGCGGGGCGCTTGCCTACCCGGTAGCGATCGTCGCTCTGGGGACGAACTTTGCGGTGTACTACCCCCTGATCAAGTACGTAAGCGCCGATTTTCCCTACTACGCGATCGCCGCTTTCTTGGGCATCATTGCTGGCACTAGCACTAACTTCATCTTGAGCTCCCGCTTCGTCTTCCGCCATGCTGCCATGAAGAGCCTCAATCCCGCAGCACCGCCGGAGGCGAGCGCCAACGAGGCGTGCGAGGAGCTGAAGGCTGACTGGGTAGGTCTCGTACGAGCTCAAGACCTCTCTTCCCTTGCAGAATCCGCCAGGGCCGATACGCCGACGCGCCCGCTTGCAAGCGACGACAAAAGCGCCATAGAGCTCGTGCTCCGCACCTCCCAGCCTACCCTCGTAATAACCGGTCCCAGGCGCCTTCCACAGGCCCGCACCAACACCCGCTGGACGAGCTCCCTGGCAGTCCCGGTCCTCGACGCACAAAACCGCCCTGTGGGCGTCGTCTACGCTACCCGAAACTCCACCGAACAATTCACCGAAGAAGATCTCCATTGGCTCACTGCCTACGCCAGCACCTCTAGCCCGCTCTTTCACTAACAACTGGCTTTTTAGCTATCAGCCGACAACTATTTGTCCGAAGATGCTCACAACACCACAACGGAAAAGCTGAGAACTCGCAATCCAAAGCGTCGGCAGCTAATAATCCGGGGGCGTCCTAGTACTAGAACGCCCCCGAACCGCGGCGGCCCTCCCCCCGAAGGCCCTGCCTTAGGAGGCCCCACCCACCCCCTCCCAATGGGTGGAGCCCTAGCACAGGTTCCGTATCTGAACTCGAGCTTCAAACCAAGCTCGGGTTCCGCGGAACCCGCCTGTCCAGAAAGCTAGCATCCAGACTAGACCACCGCAACCCTCATGAATCCCTTTACCTAAGCCAAATAACCTTCGTCTAAGAGAAACACGCACGACATGCCGACTCCTTCCAACCTCTCAACACCACATGTTGAGCTTGAATCAGAACGGAAGTGCGCAATGAAAATTGCATGTAGGTTAAGTTAACGGTTAGGTAAGTTTACAGTTGAGATTCATTTTGCGAGCAGGGCGGGATCAGCGCGAGAGAACGTGTTTGGCTCCGCCGAGTAGCAGCCCCTAAGAGGAAAAGCGACATCGAAGAAGCTGAGGTGGTCTTTGCGGTAATGCTCGCAAAAATCCCGGCGACGATAACACCAGCCCTAGCAACAGAGAAGGACGGTTCAGAGCGAGGATTGTAAACCTCGACGTCTAGGTCGACAAGAGGGTGGCTCTTGCTACCTCGTCAGTGCCCCCAGTCTCGAGAACCTCCTACTCCACAACGTCGCCCTGCTTGAGCCGCCCCGTCCGCCAGCGCAAAAGGCAACGTCGCCTTCGTGGCTGAGGAGGACGCCGAAGTGATCGAAACCGGAGCGGAAGCACAGAATGTCAGGAAGTCGCTGCCAGCAACGGCGAGGGTACCGCTCGCGAATAGTAAATGTAGAGCGTTGATCCTGAAGGAGGCGAAACAGAACTAGAAGGGGGCGATATCAAAGCTGAAGCAAAGATTACAGACGTAGAGAAGCTCAACAGCAACGAGAGGATCGATCTTGAGAGAGCAGAAGCCCGAGTAAAGCCCTAATAGGGAGACGCCGATAAGACGCCGCTACCTGCGAAGCTATCAGCAAGACGCTGCGGTGACTGCGTCGAGGACCGTGCGTGACGACGCTTCGCTACTCCTGAGCGCATGGTCTCCTGGTAGTCGGCGTTCTTCGTGCTCTACGGTATCGTCCACTGACGAAGAAGGATCTAAGGCTCGTATGATCCGTTAAAGTTCCGCCCTGCACCCGGAAGACCCACGAGGCCACCGGGCACCGCACGACGCGTGGAGCATCTCCTGCCGAGTGAGGTTTCGTTCTTTTTACGGCAGTGAACCGGGGACACGTTCTATACTGAGGGCGTTGTGAGCGATGTAGTGCGTCCTATATGTTTTCTTTCGGATTATGGTTTAGGCGACGATTTCGTCGGGCTGTGCAAGGGGGTAATGCTACGTATCGCACCGGAGGCGACCGTTGTAGACCTTACGCACGAGGTGCCCGGCTTCGGAGTAGAAGCGGGGGCGGAGATTCTGGCGCATGCCACGCACTACATGCCCAAGGACTTGGTTTATTTAGCCGTCGTCGACCCTGGCGTAGGCACCGAGAGGCGCGGGTTGGTACTGCAGGCCGCGAGCGGGGCTTTCCTCGTCGGTCCGGACAACGGGTTACTGGTACCCGCAGCGGAGTCCTTGGGCGGTATCACGTGCGCCGTCTCACTAACGAACGCTGATTACCACGTCAAGCCCGTCTCGAGCACCTTCCACGGTCGCGACATCTTCGCACCGGCGGCGGCGCATTTAGCGGCGGGGCTTGACATGATGCGGCTCGGGGAGGCGGTGGAACCCGCCTCGCTCGTACGCGTAGAGCGGGTCGGCATAGAGAAGGAAGGCGCGAACGCCGTAGCGGCCACTATTATTGCCATGGACCGCTACGGCAATGTCCGGCTCTCGGCGGCCGAGGAAGAAGCCGACTTTAGGTTCGGCGCCCTGCTTAGGGTAGAAGCAGCCAACGACAGCGGTATGCTGGTTCGCTACGTCGAGACCTTTGGTCACTCGAAGGTCGGGGACCTCGTGCTCGTCCCAGACTCGCACCGGCGTCTGAGCCTCTCCGTGAACAAGGGCAACGCCTCCCGCGCCCTCGCGCTGGCGGTGGGCGATCAGGTGCGCCTGACCCTCCTCGAAGACGGTCCGGAGCATGACGCGAGGCGTGATGCGGAGACCTGACCGAGCCGACAGAGACGAGGAGCGCCCCTCCCCCGAGGCGCGGCGGCAGGCGATGAAGGCTGCCTCTTTGCGCCCTATGAACCTGCTCGTGGTCGTGATCGGTGCCGTCTATTTCACGCTCACGCTCGCGTGGTGGATCATACCTTTGACTTTGGCAACCTACGCAGCCCTCATCTTGGTAGCCCCCCGCGACCAGATTCTACATAATAAGGTCCTCGAAAGACGCGAGCGCCAGCTGGAGATGCAACTTGTCTCCCCCAACAAAGACCAGACTAGCCCCCCCGACCAGCGCGCTCGTCGGCTGCCGCACGGGGAGACCCGCCAAAAGGTGGAAGCGGCGCTCAAGGCACACCGGAGGACGATGGTCGCCATCGAGGAGTCGGGCGATGTTACGCGGGCCGCGCTCGGCGATGCGATCCCAAAGCTCCATCTCATAATCGAACGCTTCGTGGACGTCGCAGAGAAGCGGGAGCAAAGGGCCAGCACGATACAGGACCTCGAAAACAATCGGAGCGCTGACCTCGCGGAGTTGGAGAAAGAACTGCGCGCTGCGGACGCAGAAATCTTTGACGCCTTAGAGAAGCTCTCGCGCTTCCGGACGAGGATCGTACGCGTCTCCACAGAGAGCGGGGGCGCTATTCAAAAGGCGGTCACCGAACTAAACGCGGACCTCGACGTGTTGAACCTCCGCCTCGATGGTACGTTACGTTCCGTCACGTCCCCCCTAAATAATAACCACCAGCACGAAAATTAACCAACCAGCAGTAGACACCCCGGTCTTAGTAGGTCGCAGGCCAACACGAGTACGGCAGCGTGGATGGGCACGCAACGTGTAAAGGCATAGATCTCTGCAAGAGTGTTTTACGGCTCGAGAATCGCGCAACGAACAGGCTAAGCTGGGAATACCGGTTCAATTGGAGTAGAGTGCCTCGAGCACAGTTCTTTGTCCTGGCTCCCATGCTGCAAACAGCACCCCAAACGCCGTCGGGAGGATTGTTGAAAGAGGCTCTACTAGTAGCGGCCTCTACTCCTAAAACCGAAGCCCAATAGAGCACGGGGTCACCCGGAAGGTCCTTGCAGGAAGCGTCCGCAACAACCCAGAACCGTGTACAAGACACCTGGTTTAAGCCGAGCTCGCCCGCCAGCCGCGATTGTCGTGACCGTCTTCCTCTACGGTCGGCGGCGCTTCGGGGGTCTCCTGGGGCATGGGAGACCGTCGTACCGGGGAGCTGCTCAACTCCCGCCTAGACTCCCCAACCGAGACGAGTGAGTCCTGAAACCAACTCTCGAGTTGACCCATCACCCGGTGATGGTAAACCTCGGAGCCGCCCTGTATCTCCCGTGCGTAGCGCTCAGCCCGGTCCACAACCTCGTTCGCCCGCCGCTGAGAGCGCCGGTACAGCTCCGTATCCAAGACCTTCGCCTCGGCCCGCTCATGCGCGTTCTCGACTACCCTGTGCGCCTCTTCTTCGGCGGCCGCAATGATCGCCGCGCACTCCCTGCGAATAGACTCAGCTTCCGACAATTCCCCAGGCAAAGACCCTCGAAGCTCGTCCAACATCGCGAGCAGGTCAGCCCGGTCAACCACCGCCCGCCCCTTGCGCATCGGCACCCCCGAGGCATCCTGCACGATGACCGCTAACTCGTCCAACACTCCGTTGATGTACTCCATCTCCTCTCTCATGGCTACCAACCCTAACACGGCTCTTGAAGCTACGCTAGACTTTCTGAAAGTATTTTGAATGGCTTAACCTTATTGTTAGATATAATTTGACCTGCGTGCTAAGGTTGGTTTTATCTACAGGTTAAAGTTACTTCTTCGGCATGCACTATCAGCGGTGTTTAGGTCTTATTTGCGGGACATAGGCCTCTTATCGAACCTTTAGAGTCTTACTTATATAAGGTTCAAGTAGGTTCAAAGGGACAGACTTCTACATTTAGGGAGTACAATCGTGTCCCGCCACACCCCCGTGCAACTATCTCCATCACGTTTTCCTGCATGCTCTCCGTGAGAGCTCATTTGGGTAGAAATGCCTCTCTCAGGAGCGTCTTTTTAGTAGCCGCCACGACCGGCGAATCCGGCGGCGACGGTAGCGATGAGCGTCGGGATGACTTCCCAGATAGGGGGAGAAGCCCCGGCGAGGAGCCAAGGAACGAGAAACGGTGAGAAGGCTATCAGGACAGCGAATGCCGAGATGCCTACCGCCAACGGACCACCATTGCGACCCCCGGCGCGGTAAACCAGCGTACCTGCCCCGTAACCGGCGGCAACCGCGAGTATAAAGGTAAGAAGTCCGGCCAAGTTGAGTAGTACGTAGGCGACCGGGACGCCTAACAAAGCGACGCCAAGGCCGGCGAGCAAACTCATTGCGACCTGGCTCGGCTTCATCGCGTCGGTCCTGGCGCTGCGGGGGATCTTCGCGTCTTCGGGGCACTTAATCCCGACATGTGTAGGCCTCATGCACTCGGTGCAGATGGGCCGTCCGCATGAGGCGCAAGAGACACGCGTCTCCCTTTTTGGGTGCCGGTAGCAGTGCATGGTCTCGGCCACTAAGCTCCCCGCCTCCTGCTTCGCACAAGCTCCCCGCGTGGCAGCAACATGATCTCCCGCTTGTAGCTGCGATGCACCTCTTCGATGGCCTTATCGCGCTCCGCCGTCTGCCTCTTTAACTCCCCGTGTAACCTCGCGTTCTCGGCCTCCAACCTCTCGATCTCCCTCTCGTGGTCGAGAATCTTCTTCACCCCAGCGAGGTTCATCCCCATCTCCTGGGTGAGCTTTTGGATATACCTCCCGAGTTCTACGTCCTCCTGGGAGTACAAGCGCGTGTTCTTTATGCTCTTACGCGGACACAAGAGACCTTTCTGCTCATACATCCGCAAGGTCTGCGGGTGGACTCCGATCAACTCTGCCGCGATCCCTATCATATAAACTGGTTTTTTGCGCATGCTGGCCACTACCTAGACTCTCCTGCGGCGTCTCCTACTACTACGCCGTCTTCTCGGCCTCGCGCGACGCCCGTAGTAACCCCTCTCGTACGTCCTCGTCCCGCTCCTCGGCCAAAGCCTCCAGGATCTCCTTCTCCCGCCTGCTAAGCTTCTTGGGCACCACGACCCGCGTCCGCACCACCAGATTCCCAGGCTCGCCACCACGCGCCCGTGGAGCCCCAGCCCCCCGCACCTTAAACTGCTTGCCGTCCTGCGTCCCGGCCGGCAACCGCAACTTTACCGTCCCACCCCGAGGCTTCGGCACCTCGATCTCGGCTCCCAGGGCCGCCTCTACAAAGCTTACCGGCACGTCGATCCAAACATCGTCCCCGCGTCGCTCGAAGACCGGGTGCTCCGCTACTTGCGTCACCACATAAAGATCCCCCGAAGGACCGCCCTTCTTCCCATCGCTCCCCCTGCCGGGGACCCGGATCTTCATCCCATCCCTGGCCCCCGCAGGTATCTTCACTGTCACCTGCCTATTCTTACGCAACCGGCCGGCCCCCTTACAAGCAGAGCACGGCTTCTCGATAACGGTCCCCTCACCTCTGCACCGCCTGCACGGCTCTGAGAGCGCGAAAAAGCCCTGATCCTGGCTTTTGACCCCCCGCCCCGAGCACTCCGGACACACACGCGGAGCCGTCCCAGCCGCCGCTCCTGTCCCCCGACATCCCTCGCACGCCTCCTCAATCGGGGCCGCAATACGAGTAATAACACCCTCCAGCGCATCTTTAAACTTTAAGGTTACATTTACTGTTACATCCTCTCCACGGGTCGCCTGAGGCTGGCCCCTCGGCGCACCGCCGAAGACATCGCCGAGGTTACCAAACAGGTCCGACAGATCTGAGAAGTTGGCGCTAAAGCGACCACCTGTGTTGCCGCCCTGGGGGGAGCCTGTGCCGAAGAGCGTCCGAGGACCTTCGTCGTATTCCCGCCTTTTCTCCGGGTTCGAGAGGATCTCATAGGCGTGTTGGATCTCTTTAAAGCGCTCCTCAGCCTTTGGATCATCCCGGTTGGCGTCCGGGTGGTACGTGCGGGCCAGCTTTCGGTAGGTACGCCGGATCTCCTCCTGCGAAGCCTTCTTGCTCACCCCCAGCACCTTGTATAAGTCCTTGGTCTCCATAATTAAAACCTGTTTGGTACCTTAAACCTATTTAGCAACTATAACCTTTGCCGGCCGTATAGCTTTGCCGTTCAGCACGTAGCCGCGTTCGAGTGTCTGAATAACAGTATCTTCCTCGTGTTCTTCAGAGGGCTGGCTCATGACCGCTTCGTGGAAGGCAGGGTCGAAGCTTTCGCCATCGGAGAAGATCGGTGCGAGCCCCTCTTGGCTAAGGACGCCCGTGAGCTGATCGCGGGTGGCGCGGACGCCTTCGCGGATATCTCCTTCGGCCTCTACAGCCCGCTCCAGGTTGTCCAAAATGGGCAGGAGCTCCCTCACGAGCCTCTCGGAGGCCAGCTGCGTGAAGCGTGAGCGCTCCTTCTCCTGGCGTTTGCGCGAGTTCTCAAGCTCGGCCTTCATGCGGAGCATGTCCTCCAGGTACTCGTCTCTCTCTTTGCGCGCCAGCTCCAACGCGTCCACTAGTGAGATTTCCTCCCGACCAGAGGTCGTTTCCTCTTCTTGAATGGCCTCTATTTGTTCTTCGGAAAGCGTTCTCTCTTCGGGCAGAGCTCCCTCCGGGGAAGAAGGTTCTACCATCAGGTCCTCTGCAGGTTCTCCGCCGACGTCCTCCTCCGGGACTACTACGCCAGGATCTTCTCCTATCTCCACCGCTAGCTCGGAGACCTTCTCGGCCTCTCGCGGTTCCTTTTGTCGAGGTTGCTGCTCTTCGCTGCTCAAAGCTCCCCTAACCTCCTCCCATGGTGGCCAGCGAGGAAGCTAAACGCCCCTCGCTGGCCCCTCTCTTAGGAGTATCTATCTTCTGTTTTCGTTCTCGTCGTCGACGATCTCGGCGTCCTCGACCACGTCGTCGTCGGGGTTGCCCTCAGTACCTGTCGCGCCAGCTGTGCCCGCTTGCTGCTGCTGAGCCTGCTGGTAGAGCGCCTCCGAGAGCACGTGAGACGCCGAGAGGAGTGCCTCCTGCTGACGCTTTATCTCCTCGATGTCGTCGCCGGCGAGGGCCTCCTTGGTGTTCTTTAGGGCTTCCTCGATCGTGGACCGATTGTCGGCGTCGACCTTGCCGTCCATGTCCTTTAAGGAACGCTCGATTGAGTAGACCAAGTTATCAGTGTTGTTGCGAACGTCGGCCTCCTCGCGCCGACGCCTGTCCTCCTCGATGTGCGCCTCGGCATCCTGGACCATCTGCTCGATCTCCGACTCCGCAAGACCGCTCGAGGCCGTGATCGTGATTCGTTGCTCCTTGCCCGTCCCGAGATCCTTCGCCCCGACGTTGACGATCCCGTTTGCGTCTATATCAAACGTTACCTCGATCTGG
>DATHAB010000056.1:0-4278 GCA_035296885.1 Rubrobacteraceae bacterium | reverse complement strand
GGTGGTGCTTGCCCAGGACCGGGACCGCTTCGCCAGGGAGCCTGCGTATCACTACCTGTTGAAGCGAGAGTTCGAGGCGCACGGCTGTAAGCTTCGCGCCTTGAACGACCATGGAGACGACAGCCCAGAGGGGGAACTCACCGACGGAATCCTCGACCAGCTCGCCAAGTACGAGCGGGCGAAGGTGGCGGAGACGACGAGGCGGGGAAAACTGCACAAGGCTAGAGAGGGGCGAGTAATCAGAACTGGCAGGCCAACCTTCGGGTTCCGTTATGATGAAGCGGGTGACGGGTTGCTTGTCCACGAGCCGGAGATGGTGGTTGTTGAGAAGATCTTCCGATACGCCGCAGAGGGCGTTCCGATTAGGGCGATACAGGCTCGTCTCTACTCGGAGGGCATACCGGCTCCGAAGGGTGGGAGGGTGTGGGGTGACCACGCGCTTAGGCGGCTCATAGCAAACGACGTCTACCGCCCGCACACCGTTGAAGAGATCGCGCGCTTAGTGACCCCGGAAGTGGCCGCCCGGCTAGACCCCGACGAGCACTACGGCATACAGTGGTTCAACCGCAGAAGGACCAGCACAAGCACCTTCGCGGAACCAGACGAGAACGGAGGACGGCGCTACAAGAAGCGCAGCGTCGTAAGCTTGCGACCCAAAGAGGAATGGATAGCAGTTCCCGTATCGGCCTTTCTGCCCAGGGCTTTGGTGGATCGAGCGCGTAAGGCATTGGAGGAGAATAGCGGGAGCTTTCCGAGGAAGAACCTGGCGCGGGGCTGGGAGCTAAGGGAGCTCGTGCGCTGCTCTTGCGGCTCGAAGATGAGAACCCTAACTACCAAGATGGGGGACGGGCCTAGCTACCACTACTACACCTGTGGGCGGCGCAGAACACTAGGGAAGATGTGCTCCTGTACCCAGAAGTCGCTGCGATCCTCGGAAGTCGAACCTCTGGTGTGGGACTTCGTCTCCGACCACCTGACGGATCCCGAGAAGATAAGGTCCAGCATGGAAGCCCTAATAGAGCAGGAGCAAGCGACCGAACCGCGCGACCTGGAAAGGGAGGCGAAGGTCTGGACGAAAAACTGGCCGAATACACCCGCCTGAGAAGCGCGTACCAAGATCAGCAGGCCGCAAGCCTCATGACGCTGCAGGAGCTAGGTGCCAAGCTCGAGGAACTAGAAGAGGGGCGCAGGGAGGTTGAGCGAGAGTTGGCGACCCTCAAGACTCACCAGCAACGCATGGAGGAGTTAGAGAAGGACCGGGATGCCTTGTTACAGAGCATGACCGAGGCTGTGCCCGGCGCTTTAGATGATCTCGACGGTGAGGAGAAGAACAGACTCTATCAGATGCTGAGATTAGAGGTCATCCCTTCAGAAGAGGGCTACGAGGTGGGCGGTGCTTTTTGTACTTCGGGACTTACATCTCCCTTAGTATGGCGGAAAGACTCGCTAGCGATATTTAGCAAGGAGGAGCACCAAGCTCATTAACGAAGGCGACGAAGACTAGTTCCCTGTCCTTCGAAGAGAACTTGAGTTTAGGGAGCAGAACCTACGGGCATGAAATCCAAGGACGTGTTGCACAAGGTGGTTACCGGCATCCACCGGGCGATCTTCAACGTCTCAAAGGGACGGATCTTCGGCAAAGCCTTCGGGATGCCCGTTATCGAACTCATCACCACCGGACGCAGGTCGGGCAAGGAACGCTCGACGATGCTCGCGGTACCGATCGCCGGCAGTGAGCGCTTGGTACTGGTGACCTCGGATGGCGGCGATGACCGGCACCCGGCGCGGTACCTCAACCTCCGAGCCAACCCGGAGGTACGCGTCACGACCGCAGCCTCGACTCGCACCATGATCGCCTACATCGCCACCGAAGAGGAGAAGGTCAAGCTCTGGCCCCAGATCACCTCGATGTTCGAGGGCTACGCCCGATACCAGGAGCGACCGAACGGTCGATTCCGGTGGTCATCCTCTAACCCAAGTAGCCACGCGTCGGCTGGATACTGCTAGCATCCGCCGCGCTCAACGCCGCGGTCGCGCCACTCACCATGTACTTGTACCGCACAAAAAGTAGTGAAGGGGGTCCATTAGTGAACCAAGTCGAACGCCGAAGGGTTGATCGGCAACCGCATTAAACCATCGAACAACAACGCTCTAACGTGAGGAAGGTTCTACGAGTCGACCATCGATAATGGAGGGGATGGAGAGTGAGAGTATGAAGAGGACCGGCTCGTACCTGGGTGGTGCGCGAGCGTCGCTGCCGTTTACCCTCGTCACACTCGTGCTTGGGATTTCCTTCGGGGTGCTCGCCCGCTCCCTGGGCTGGGGCATCGTCGCCCCGATAGTCTTCTCGGTGATCGCCTTCTCCGGCTCGGCCCAGTTCGCGGTTGCCGCGGTACTGGGCGCCGGGGGCGGCGCCCTAGCGGCGATTCTGGCCGCCGTACTCATCAACGCCCGTTTTGGGCCGATGGGGGTCACGGTCGCCCCGTACCTGAAGGGTGGACCCCTCAGGCGTGCCCTGGAGGGGCAGGCGGTGGTAGACGTCTCGTGGGCCCTGGCCAGCCGGGGCGGGGGCCGCTTCGACCGGGAGTTCATGATCGGCGCCACCCTCCCGCAGGCTGTCGCCTGGATTGTCGGGACCGCTATAGGGGCGGTGAGCGGGAATCTTGTTGGGAACCCCGAGCGGCTGGGGCTTGACGTCATCTTCCCCGCTTTCTTCCTTGTCCTGCTCGCGGAAGAGCTGCGTAGTGGCAGGCGAGCGGTTGTGGTGGCGCTCATAGCCGCCGTGCTGGCCCTCACCCTCGTGCCGTTTACTCCCCCCGGCGTGCCGGTAATCGCCGCCTGCGCAGCAGCGCTTCTTGGTCTGAGGCGGTCGCCGTGACGATGCTGTGGGTCGTCATCGTCGCCGTTGCCCTGGCCAGCGCGGCCATCAAGGCTGCCGGACCCGTGCTAGTAGGCGGACGAGAGCTGCCCCAGCGCGCCACCGCGGTCGTCGCTCTGCTCGCGCCTGCGCTGCTCGCGGCTCTCGTGGTCAGCGAGACCTTCGGGGAAGATCGTGACCTCGTGCTCGACGAGAGGGCCCTGGGGGTGGCCATTGCGGCTATCGCTCTTGCGCTACGGGCACCTGTGCTGCTAGCCGTCGCCCTCGCCGCCGCTACCACCGCGCTGGTTCGAGCCTTTGTTTGACATGAGCGATAGCTGGTAGAACGCTGCTGCGAAGCAGTACCAAATGCTCTAAACCTAGCCGTTGACTTTTAAGCTCGGCGCCTAATGAGAAGGCGGTAGATGGCTAAGATGACTATCGCCCCTAGGATCGCCACTACCAAGCTTCCAAGGTCGAACTGAAAAAACACCTCTCGGCCAGTTAGAAGCCTATATAGAATCCCCCCGACGAAGGCGCCCGCAATCCCGAGGAGCATTGTGATGATGCACCCACCGGAGTCACGACCTGGCATAAGTAGCTTCGCTATAACTCCTGCGATTAACCCAAAGACGATCCAGCTAATTAATTCCCAAAGCCTTCCTCCGCCGTGACGAGTACTGAGCTTTCAGCTTACTCTGTTAATGGTCCTGCGCCTTGCTGTGCTTGATCTGCGCTTTCCTGTGCCTTGCCTGCAGCTCTAGTGGTTAAAATGTCGCAGCCCGGTCCTAACGCATAACAGTTCAAGGTGAAGTTCCGTACCGAATGCGGGCAACGCCAAGCTAATATAATCAACTAGGATCAAAGGATCTTTACAGAGGACATAGGTAAGTTATGAGAGCAGCGCTCTTCTTGGGGCTCTTGCTCGCCGTGGTTACCCTCACGGCGGGCTGCGGCGGTGGTGATAGCGGCAAGACGCTCGATATTGCTGATATCGGGTGGACCGAGAACACTGCAATCGCGGGACTAACCAAAATACTTCTCGAGGAAGAACTCGGCTACGAGGAGGTGAGCTTACACACCAGCGAGCTCGACTTAGTATACGACAGCGTCGCTAACGGGGACCTGGACGCGTTTCAAGACGTGTGGTTGCCGAATCAGCGGGACCTGCTCAGCGGCGTCGAGGACGATGTTGAGCTGCTTGAGTTCTGGTATCAGGGCCAGACCAACCAGGGCATAGGAGTACCGAGCTACATGGATACCGTGAGTCTAGACCAGCTTAACGAAAGCAATGCTGATCTTATACTCGGCATCGAGCCGAGCTCTGTGAGCATGGAGAGGATTTTCGAAGATGTCACCCCATCATACGACCTACATCAAAAGCTCGTGGAAGCGAGCACGGAGGGTATGCTCGCCGAGGT
>DATHAB010000055.1:0-55839 GCA_035296885.1 Rubrobacteraceae bacterium | reverse complement strand
GAGAGACGGGATATTAAACCATACCGGAAAAGGTTACCCATCAACGCGCGAAGGTGAGATCGTGCGCGTCGCTGACCGGATGGCCTACGTAAACCACGATGTCGACGTCGCTTTGCGGGCGGGGGTGATCTCGTTCGAGGACCTACCCAAAGAGCCTATCGCAGTACTTGGCGAGCGGATGAGCCTCAGGATAAACACCTTGGTGCGCGACATGATCTTCACGTCGAAGGAGAGGGGTGAGATCGGCCTCTCCGAAAAGGTGCATGAAGCGTTGATGAAGCTAAGGGCCTGGCTCTTCAAGAACGTGTACCTCAGCCCGCTCTCACGCGAGAGCCGTAAGGTCGAGGATGTGGTCGCTGCCCTCTTCAAGCACTATCTTGAGAGGCCCGAGGAGCGACCTAAGACGGACTCCGACCCTATCACCGAGACCATAGACTTCGTCGCGGGAATGACAGACCGCTATGCGCTAGCCGCTTACAAGCGGCTGTTCTTACCCCGAAGCGACACGATTTTTAAGTAGCTCTTCGGCCGGTCAAGCTTTCTCAGGTGCCAATATGCCTATCGACCGCAAAGGCTAACTACCAGTTGATAGCGCTAAGGACAGGACTTCCTCGACGAGCATCCTTTTCTTTTCGTTACTCAACTCGAAGTGGCTGTCCTCTTTGTGAGATACCTACCAACCACGGGCTTGCGTCGGCTCTGTCGCCTTCTTCCAGAGCAACATCTCCTCTACTCTTGGCATTCTTCAACAACTATATTAAAGCGTCTTGCTCAGGCGTGGGCCCTTTCTTCGGCGTGGTACACGGTCGCTCCTATACTCGGTACCAGCATGGGGTTCGGCAAAAGATTCTCAGTGCTCACAGCCGAGGACCTTAAGGTTTTTATACGCGCTTGGGCACCGTAGGGTACCATTGAACCATGCCGCAGGATTGGAGAGAAACGCTCGTATCGCGACACCAAAAAAGGCGTATGTCTTGAAGATATCTCACCGAAGCATAGAGGACGTGCGAGAGGCCGCGAACATCGTCGAGGTAGCCTCTGAGTTTACAGCGCTCAAGCGCCAGGGGGCAAACCTCATTGGCCTCTGCCCCTACCACTCCGAGAAGACTCCTTCGTTCAGCGTCTCCCCTGAGAAGGGGTTTTACTACTGCTTCGGTTGCCAAAGAGGCGGCGATACCATAAAGCTCGTAACGGAACTGAAGTCTTTCTCTTTTGGAGAGGCAGTTTCGCATCTGGCCGAGCGCTTCGGTGTCGAGTTGAAGTTCGAGGGCCGCTCCCCCGAGGAGGAAAAGTATGCCGAGCAGAGCGGCGCTCGACGCCGGTCTGCATACAAGGCCCTGGCTGCTGCAACCGCCTACTACCACAAGGTTCTGCTCAAATCGTCCACGGCGGAAGAAGTGCGCCGCTACCTGAAGAGCCGGGGTTTAGAGCGTTCTACTATAGAGGAGTTTCGTCTTGGGTACGCGCCGCCCCAACGACGGGCGGGTTTTATGGAGGCGGCTCGCAAGGTCGGTCTCGACCGGGAGGCACTCGCAGCGGCGGGTCTACTCTCACCTCGCGGCGGCGAGCGGTTTGCCGACCGGATGACGTTTCCAATCTCCGATAAGCGTGGCAGGATCGTTGGCTTTGGTGCCCGGTCTCTCAGCGATGCGAAACCAAAGTACCTAAACTCTCCCGAGACAGACCTCTTCAACAAGCGTTCTCTCCTCTATGGCTTCCCCCAGGTCTCCGAAGCGATGCGCAAAGAGAAGGCAGCCCTTGTGGTCGAGGGCTACACAGATGTGCTAATGCTTTACCAGTCCGGAATCAAGAATGCCGTAGCTACCCTGGGTACGGCGATGACCGAGCAACACCTGAAAAGCTTGAGCGGACATGCCGACACCATCTACTTGCTCTTCGACCCTGATGAGGCTGGCGAAAAGGCCGTTGAGAGGGCCGCGATCACGGCTGCTGGGTTGAGGCTCGATCTCCGGGTCTTGCGTCTCCCCGAAGACCCTGCCGACTGGCTTCTCCAACATCCCCCTAAGGAGTTCCTCAACCTCCTCTCAAGGGCTATGCCAGTGCTGGAATATACGTTCCGCCGCAAGGCTGAGCATGCGCGAGGCGCCGATGCCGCAGAGCGCTCCCGGACGATGTCAGAGATAAAGGAGCTTATACAACAGATCGAAGACCCCGTCTTTGAGCGTGATGCCCTCCGCGTGGCTACGGAAGCCCTGGGTGTAGACCCGGAAGTGCTCCGCAAGAAGTCTGGTCAGACGAACGGGGCAGCATCCTCTCGCCAAAGGCTGCAGTCAGTTCCTTCCGATTCGCTTGCCGAGGCAGGTCGCGAGGTCCTTGCCCTCTTGCTCGCCCGCTCCGATCTGGCGTCCCACGCCTTGCGTAACGGTATGACATCTCCAAACTTCCTGGACGAGCCTGTCGTGCTCGAAACAAGCGACTTCGTCGACGAGGCGCACGCGAAAATCTTCTCTTTGTTGGCTGAGTACCCCGATCTTGGCCTCGTACTCTCCGACGAGAGAGCTCGGCCTCTGCTAGACGAGATCTCCGCTCTCCAGGCCGTGGGGGAGAGGCTTTACCCTTCGGCGGCCTCCTTGCACGCCGCCTGGTTCAGGCTGGCGGCCCTGAGTCGTGCGAAAGCCAAGACACTAACCGACGACCTCGACGAGAAGTACCGGTTGCACGAGCAGATCAAGAACCTAAACGCGGCCGCTGTGGAGGCGAGTAACCGCACCCTGGAATCTTGAAGCCCCGGCTCCGAGACCTTATACTCCTCTAGATAGACCTTCCCCTGTAGCTCAATAGGCAGAGCATTCGGCTGTTAACCGAAGGGTTGTTGGTTCGAGTCCAACCAGGGGAGCTCGGCGCAGCCTTAGGGAAGCGCCTGACGAGGGCCCATAGCTCAGTTGGTTAGAGCATCCGACTCATAATCGGACGGTCCCAGGTTCGAGTCCTGGTGGGCCCACCGCGACCTCCCTGTCTTCCCAAAGCTCAACGCCAGCCGCTAGAGCCTTTGCCTCACGACCTTCTCATATATTTCCAGACACCCATATATAGGGCATTCGCTATTCCTAACACCAGATGTTAGGTAAGTGCATAAAACTCGAAACCCTGCCAGGCAATGTCGCCGGCCATCTTTAAGACCAACTCTGTATCATGCAGAAGGGGTATCCACCCCCTTAGGGGGAGGGAACAGACACGGATTAACCGGACTTACTCGTGTTAAGGAGAACGAAACCCAGCGACTATTTGCGTATTTTCTGCGGATATGCAAGAATTTCTTACGTCGTGGGTCAAAGTGGGTTGTAGTGGAAGGACCACACCCTGGCGCTTCTTGGAGAGTACGAGCATACCCTGGACGAGAAAGGGCGGCTGACTCTCCCCTCCCGGCTCAGACCTTATTTCGAGGGGGGTATCGTCATCACGAAAGGTATCGACCGATGTTTGTTTGCTTTCCCACCTGAGGAGTGGGCAGCGTTTAAGGCGAACGTCAAAGCTAACGCGGACCTTTCAGCAAAGGGGCGTCAGCTCAGCAGGATGTTCTTCTCGATGGCGTTCGAGGCGACACTCGATAAGCAGGGGCGAGTTTTGCTTCCAACCAAGCTAGCTCAGTACGCAGGTCTTAGCCGCGACGTCACGTTGGCTGGGGTAGACGACCGGCTGGAGATCTGGGACACCACCGAGTGGAACCGCTATCTCACGGGTGCTGACGAGTCCTTTGCGGATATCGTTGAGGAGTTTGCCGGAAGGGATTTTACGGTTTGATGGCGACGGGGCACTATCCAGTAATGTTAGAGGAAGCCGTGCAGGCACTCGCGCTCTCCGCCGGGGAGATTGTAGTGGACGCCACGTTCGGCGGTGGAGGACATACTAGGCGGATACTAGAAGAATTCGGTCCTGAAGGGAGGGTCATCGGTATAGATAGTGACCCAGATGCGGCAGAGAGGGCGTCGGTACTCATGAAGGAGGACCGGCGCTTTACTTTTAGGCCCGGTGCCTACGACCAGGTTCTGACGGACCTTGTGGAGGAGAGCGAGGGGATAGATGCGGTTCTCTTCGATCTTGGACTCTCTAGTTACCAGGTGGATGAGGCCGGACGGGGTTTTAGTTACGTTCGAAAGGGCCCGCTTGACATGCGGATGAACCCGAGCCGGGGGAAGTCGGCAGCGGATTTCTTGAACGCTGCCGGAGAGGTAGAGATCTCAGAGGTACTCGTCCGGTACGGGAACGTTTCCCGCGGCGAAGCCCGGCGGGTGGCTAAAGAGGTCTTGCGTAGGCGACCCCTCCGGACGACCCTGGAGTTGTCGGAGACCGTACGTGCGGCGGTTGGCTGGAAGGAGAGGGGTGGCAACCCGGCGAAGAGGATCTTTCAGGCCGTGCGGATGTACATCAACGACGAGTTGGGTGGTCTCGAGCGTGCTCTTAGCGCCACAGAGCGGCTCTTGTCTCCCGGCGGGCAGCTAGTGGCTATCACGTTTCACTCTGGCGAGGACCGCCTGGTAAAGCACTTTATCTCTGAGCGCGTCGGACATTGTGTCTGTCCACCGGAGCTTCCGGTCTGCGCGTGTGGGGCACGCCCCATTTTTCGCAAGGGCGTCGTCCGGGCGCCTTCGGCACATGAGATCGAAGAGAACCCACGCAGCGCTTCGGCACGCCTGCGTTCCGCAATGCGCACCTCGGAGCCACTCGGGTTGGCGGAGGGATCTTTCTAGTGGTTGCAGCGCAGAAAAAGAGGCTGCGATACCGCCAACCCGCCGAGCAACCTGTCTACAGGCAGCCAAAGAGGCGAGGTGTTTCGGATGGAGCGGTGGGGTGGGCCCGCCGCGTGGCGTGGCCAGGGCGAGTGTTTTTTGTGCTGGTGGTGGTGCCGGTGCTGTTGATGCTGGGGAGCATCTACATACACACCGTGGCTGCTGGGCTCGCCGCAGAGGCGGCTCGGCTCGAGGAGGAGAAGACCACAACCGAGGACGAGGGGGAGCGGCTCGAGGTACGACTTACAGAGCTTTCGGAACCGGGGAGGATTCGGAAGTTAGCCAAGGAAAACCTCTGGATGGAAGATCCGGGCGGTAAAAATCTCATGACTCACGATGGGAGCGACGGGGAGGACGTGGCGAATGGCGGGGGAGAGAAGGACAAAAGGACTGGCGAGTGATAACTCAAGGCGCACTACCTCTAGGGGAGCGACTAGAGTCGCCGGCGATGACTCCCGGAGGGGTGGCCGGGGAAAAAACGCCGTTGCCAAAGGACGCGGGAGGCACAAAGGAGAGGCGAAAGTCATACCACTCCCCCAAGGGCGGCGCTCGAAACGCTCCGGAAAGGGAGTGGATCAGCGACCGGCGAGGAAGGCGGTGGGCCGTTGGAGGCTTCGTCTGGTGGTGGGGATGGTAGCGCTGGTGTGTCTCTCTTTGGGGGCGCGTGCAGCGCAGTTGAGCGTCACTAAGGATACTCGCTACCAGGCGTTCGCGTCTGAGCAGCGACCGCAAGCAGCGGCGGAGGATCGTTACCGAGGGTCGGTAGTCAGCTCCGACGACCGTCCTTTGGCGACGAGCCTGGAGGCCGCCGAGATTGTCGCCACCCCGTACCAGGTAAGAGATCCGAGAGGAACCGCCGAGGTGCTGGCCGAGGTGCTCGGCTCAGAAGCGAGTGACGCCTCTGAGATCGAAGCCAAGTTATCGGAGAGAAACGAGGACGGTAGTCTCAGCGGCTACAGTATCGTGGCTGAGAAGATCGAACCGGAGAAGGCACGCGAGATAAGGGAGCTCGGCCTTGTAGGTGTTTCGGTGGCACCGGACGCGGTGCGGGCCTACCCCAACGGCCAGCTCGCTAGCCAACTTATAGGACACCTTGGGGCTGACAGGGCCTATGGCGGAATCGAGGCTCGTTATGATGAGGAGCTGAAGAGCGGGCAAGAAGTGCCCCTAACCTTAGACACTGCGGTCCAGCAGGAGCTCGAAAGGGTTCTGCTTGACGCTGCAAAAGAGTACGAAGGCAAGAAAGCTTTGGGGCTCGTGATGCGGGTCGAGGATGGGGCGATCTTGGCTTTAGCGAACGTTCCCAGCTACGACAACAATAACTTCGGAGAGGCTTCGGCGGAGAAGCAGCGCAACAGGGTACTCACTGACCCTTACGAGCCGGGCTCGACATTCAAGCCCTTCACGATGGCGGCGGCCCTTGAAGAAGGGGCCGTTAGTCAAGACAGTACGTTCGTGGTACCTGACGCAATCCCGGTAGCCGATCGTATGATCTACGACTCAGAGGTACATGAGACAAAGGTTTTAAATACTGGAGATATCCTCGCAGAGTCGAGCAACGTAGGCACGATTCAGGTCGCCCAGGCTGTAGGAGGCGAGCGTCTGAGCGAGCGCATCGTGAGCTTCGGGTTTGGGGAGGAGACCGGGGTGGACCTCTGGGGCGAGGATAGAGGTGTAATACCTTCCTTCGAAGAGTGGAGCGGCTCCTCTATCGGCAACATTCCGATAGGCCAGGGAATTACCGTGACCCCGATGCGGCTCGCCGCCGGCTACGCCGCACTCGCTAACGGGGGGCTCGAGGTCACCCCTTATGTGGCAAGAAGCTCTGCCCCCAGTGAGCCCGGCCGTCGGGTGATAAGCGAGAGGACCTCGTCTATAGTACGCGGGATGCTCCAAGGCGTAGTTGACGAAGGGACGGGTCATCTAGCCCAGATTCCAGGATACACTGTGGCTGGCAAGACCGGGACCGCACAGAAAGTTGACCCCGAGGCTGGTTCTTACGGAGATGAGTACGTTACCTCTTTTATCGGCTACGCCCCCGCTAAAGATCCCAAGTACCTCACTCTAATGGTAGTAGACGAACCGCAGAAGGATATCTTTGGCGAGGTTGTCGCCGCCCCGGCTTTCCAAGACGTTATGGGCTTTACATTGAGCTACTACAACGTCCCCCCGGATCGTGAAAGTACGAAGAACGATCCTCCGCCCCCAGATCCTACTCCCGCCCCAAACGCGAGGAAGGAGGACAGACTACGTTGAAGCCTGTCTCCTTATTGACGGTGGCACGGGCTTTGGGCGGCACTCTAGCGGGCGCCGATGCGACGACTCTTACGGCGGGGGCGTCGGTGGATTCGCGCTCTGTACGCAGGGGGGAGCTGTTCTTCGCACTCCGAGGCAGGTTAGACGGAGCGGATTTTGCGCCCGAGGCTTACCTTAAGGGGGCGGTCGCGGCTGTAGCTACAAAATCACTCTCAGTACCGACGGTGGTGGTTGAGGATCCCCTTTTGGCGTTGCAGGAGTTGGCCCGGTGGAATCTCAAGAGACAAGGATCGCCCACGGTCGTCGGGATCACAGGTACCGTGGGCAAGACCACAGCCAAGGACGCGTTGGCGGCTATCTTGCGCACGGCAGAAAAGAGGGTTTGGGCAACGGCGGGCAACTTCAATAATGAGATAGGGCTTCCTTTAACGGTCCTCAGCGCCAACGAAGGTACGGAGTTCTTGGTCTTGGAGATGGGCGCGACCCACAAAGGCGACATTGCCCACCTGTGCCACATCGCCCCACCCGAGGTGGGCGTTCTAACTGCCGTCTCGCCGGTCCACCTGGACTCCTTTGGAAGCCTTGATTCTTTGGCCGCTGCTAAGGGCGAGCTGGCACTCGCACTCCCCGAAAGAAAAGGCATCCTTGTCTCTCCTGTGGGCGTGCTGGAGTCTGCAACAGGGTCGGGAAGAACCCTCGCACGGCGGATCAGCTTCGGCCTTGATCCTCGCGCCACTCTATGGGCGACGGGTATCTCGGAGCTCGAGAACGGTCTATCCTTCACTTTGCACGTAAAAGAAGGGTTGGAAGAGGGTTCGGTAGAAGTCAAGACCCCGGTCTTCGGGACGCACCTAGTCCAACCGCTGCTCGCGGCGGCGGGTGGTGCTTTGGCCCTCGGATTGGGTTTAAAGGCGTGTGCCCGGGGCTTTCAGAGGTTACGTCGGACAGGACTCAGGGGGGAGGTTTATCGTTTGCGGGACGATATATTCGTCTACGACGACTCCTATAATGCGTCGCCAGCTGCCGTCGCCGCAGTATTGAGGTACGGGGCAGAGGGAGCGAAGACACAGGGTCGGCGGTTTGTTGCGGTTTTAGGAGGTATGTTCGAGCTTGGGGCCGGGGCGCGAGAGTACCACCGGGAAGCCGGGAGGCTTGCGGGAGAGGTAGGCGTGGATCTTCTGGTTTGCGTAGGGGACGAGGCCCGCTGGTATGCCGAAGGCTACCCTGGGGAGGCAGTGTTCTACCAAGACGCCGAAGAGGCGGCCAAGGCACTTGAGGGTGAGCTGCGAGGCGGCGACTACATAGTCGTCAAGGGCTCTCGAGGTGTAGGTTTGGATCGTTTGACCCAGAGGTTGAAGGAAAGGTTAGCGCTTGTTTAGCGTTATCTTGGCGGCAGGTATAGCCTTTGTGGTAACCGTCTCTTTAGGGTCGAGGTTTATAAGGTTTCTACAAACCAAGAAGTTTGGGCAGTTTGTGCGGGAGGAGGGGCCGCAAACGCACCTAATCAAGCAGGGCACGCCTACGATGGGTGGGGTGGTGATGCTCGTGGGTTTAGCTTCGGCACTCCTCGTGGTAGCCCGGCCGAACGTGGCGACCTTAACTACGCTCCTTCTCGTCTCGGCGGTGGCGGGGATAGGGCTCTACGATGACTGGCAGAAGATCTCTAACAGGCGCAACGAGGGCTTGAGCGCTCGCTACAAGGCACTCCTCTTAATACTCGCGGTCGTGGTAGCAGACGTTATGGCTTTACGCTACGTGGGCGTAACGCAGAACGTCGTCCTCCCCGGTTTTGACAGGAACCTGGTACTCGGACCCGGAGTCATAGGGGTCGCACTCTTTAGCTTCCTCATGCTCCTGGTAGTAGTCGGCACGACCAACGCTGTGAACCTCACCGACGGCCTAGACGGACTTGCGGCCGGGGCTGGGGGTATCGCGCTTTTGGCCTACACAGCGATCGCGTTCTTAGAGCGCCAATATGACCTGGCGATAATCTGCGGGGCGATGGTCGGGGCGATCATCGGCTTTCTCTGGTTTAACTCCCATCCAGCCCAGGTTTTTATGGGCGATACAGGTGCTTTAGCCATTGGCGGCGTCCTGGCTGCAGCGGCCGTGCTCACCAAGACAGAACTACTTTTGCCAATAATAGGCGGGGTCTTCGTCATGGAGACACTTTCGGTCATCCTTCAGTATGTTTCTTTTAAGCTCAAGGGAAGGCGGGTCTTCAAGATGGCCCCGATCCACCACCACTTCGAGCTCTCCGGATGGGAGGAGAATAAGGTAGTGGTGCGGTTCTGGATCATACAAGCCGTCTTCGCCTCTTCCGGGTTCGTCCTCTACTACTTCACCCTCTACAACGATGCCGTATGATTCCTCGAAGCAAAAAGACGCTTGTCTACGGACTAGGTGAGTCTGGCATCGCCGCCGCTCGCGCTCTTATCGAGAGAGGCGAGGAGGTGGTCGTGGCCGACTCGAATGACTCGGATAAGTTGAAGCGTCTCGTGTTGGAGCTTGGTGTCGACGGGCGACTCGGGGCAGGAGCGGAAGCTTTAACAGAAGGCTTCGACCGCGTCGTGACGAGCCCGGGCATCCGGCCGAGAAACGAGGTGCTCGCCTTTGCCGAGAGCGAGGGCGTACCAGTTCTCTCCGAAATTGCGTTGGGGCTCGAGCTGCTCAAAGCCGAGGCCCCGGAGGTGAAGGTTGCAGCCGTAACTGGAACGAACGGTAAGACGACCGTTGTGGACATGCTGCGTAGCATTCTCGCTGCATCGGGCCTTGCGCACGCAGTCGCTGGTAACTCCTGGCGAGCCCTTACCGGTTGTCTGGACGAGGTTCGGGAGGCGGGCTTGCTCGTCCTGGAGGTTTCCTCTTTTCAGCTGCACTACCTTAAGGAGCCGGGCTTCGACGTTGCGGCGCTCTTGAACATCCGGCCCGACCACCTCAACTGGCATGTCTCCTTCGAGGAGTACGCCGCCGACAAGCTGCGCATCTTTGACGGGCAGGAGCCTGAGGATCTCGCGCTCGTCAGCGCCACAGATCCGATGAGCCAAAAGGCCGCCGAGAGACTCACCGCACAGACGCTTGTGATTGGGGAGGGTGAGACAACGGTCGAAGGAGAATACCTCTACTTGCGGGGACAAAAGATCGCCACCGTCGAAGAACTGCCGTTCTTGGGGATGCATAACTACGAGAATGCGCTCTTTGCGGCGGCAGCAGCCAGGAGGTTCGTCAGCAACGTCCCGGATATCCGAGCGGGTCTTCTCGGCTACGCTACCAAGCCACACAGGATGCGGGTCGTAGCGGAGTGTGACGGGGTGGCCTACGTGGACGACTCTAAAGCTACCAACCCGGCGGCGGCCGCGGCGGCACTCGCAAGCTTCGAGGGTTCTGTAGTTCTAATCTTAGGCGGTTCGGAGAAGGAGACGAATTTTTCTGAGGTAGTGCCACATCTTCAGCGCTGCCGGGCGGTCGTATGCCAGGGAGAGGCGGGGCCTAGGGTATTTGATTTTCTAAAGAGACAAGACGACACGCTGGCAGAGGTTTTTCTGGTCCCGGATCTCGCGTCCGCAGTGGCCGAGGCGCGTAAGATATCTCTTCCTGGAGACGTGGTTCTGCTCTCGCCGGGATGCGCGAGCTTCGACCAGTTCGCGGGATATGCGGAGAGAGGGGCAGCCTTCGCCGGGCTTGTGGCCGCGGCGAACTGCGGGCGCGATGAGCGCGACCCGGTATGGGGGAGCACTGGCCGGTGACCTCGCTCCGGATGAACCTCTTCACGGTGGCTTTGGGGCTCTCGTTGCTCGGGAACGTCATGGTCTACTCTGCGACCTCCAAGGAGTACGGGACGCAGTACCTTGTTGTGCGCTTCGCGCACTTAACGCTCGGAGTTCTCGCGTTTTTCGTAGCGAAACAGGTGCGTTACACCGCGTGGCGTAAGGTCATGCCAGCCTTCTACCTCGTCGTGCTCGTGAGCCTTATCTTGGTTCTGATTCCGGGGATAGGGACCGAGGTCGGCGGGGCGCGCAGGTGGTTTGATCTAGGGCCTATGAGCTTACAGCCAGCGGAGTTTGCGAAGCTGGCGGCGATCCTCTTGCTCTCCTGCGCGGTAGCCCGAACACGTTCGGGATCGGGGTTGCCCGTATGGCCGGTATTGGCTGTGGGGTTACTCTTCGGACTCGTGCTCATCGAGCCCGACTTCGGTACCTCGGTGGTAATCGCGGCTGGCACGGCCGGAGTCTTGTGGGCTTCGGAACTAAGGACCATAAATCTACTGGCCTTTGGCGGGGTGGCGTTCGCGGCGCTTTTCGGGGTAATGCTCCTAGAACCCTATAGGCGAGACCGCTTTCTAACTTTTCTAGACCCGTGGAGCGTTTCTGATGGCTCCGGGTACCAAATCGTGCAGTCCATGGTTGCAATAAAGGCGGGCAGTTTTTTTGGGACTGGGGCCGGGGCCGGGGTCGGGGACGTCTCTATACCCGAGGCACAGACAGATATGATCTTCGCCCTCATCGGTGAGGAGCTCGGCCTTTTAGGTATGGTGAGCGTGATCGGTGCCTTTGCTTTTCTTGCGCTTGCGGGGTTCAAGATCGCGTTGAACGCCCCGTCGGTAATGGCTCGGTGCCTGGCGGCGGGTCTCGCCACCATATTCGCTGTCCAGGCAACCTGTAACCTCGGGGCGGCTATGGGCTCCGTTCCCCTGGCTGGTATAACCCTCCCTTTCGTCAGCTACGGCGGCTCGAGCGTACTCATCTGCTTCGCCGCCGTGGGAATCCTCTACCGAATATCGGAGGATGGTGAGAAAGCACGTGAAGCCAAACCCCGCAAAACCTCAAAACGCCCCACACGTCTTGATCGCCGGCGGCGGGACGGGGGGGCACGCGATCCCCGCGCTCTGCGTGGCGGATGAACTGCGCGCAAGGGGAGCCGCTGTCGAGTTCGTCGGCTCGACCTTGGGGATAGAATCCGAGATCTTCCCGAAGGCGGGCTACACCTTGCACTCTCTACCCCTCGCAGGGCTCTCGGGCGGTCCTTTGGCACGCGCTCGTGCCGGCCTTCTTTTCTTCAGAGCCATCAGGCATTGCCGCGCCCTCCTAAGAGATTTTCGTCCCGGCGCAGTTTTAGGTGTAGGCGGCTATGCGAGCGCCCCGGCAGTGCTCGCAGCAAACACGTTAGGTATTCCAACCTTCCTACACGAGCAGAATTCCGTTCCCGGCAGGGTCAACCGCTTCGCGAGCCGGTTTACAAGAGAGGTCTTCGTGACATTTCCCGCCGCAGCCGATTACTTACGGGATGCCTTCCGCGTAGGCATGCCAACACGCGAGGAGCTCTTCGAAGTGTCGAGAGACGAGGCCTTGAGAAGGCTCGGGCTCGAGCCGCCGGTGGTCCTGATCTTCGGCGGGAGCGGCGGCGCCCTCAAGTTGAACCTCGCGGCGGTCGAGGCCTTCCAAGGCACGACGCCATATACCGTTGTTCAGATCTCTGGTAGAAGAGACTTTGCTCGCCTCTCGACGAACAACCCGCGGCATAAGATCGTCGAGTACGAGGAGGAGATCTGGCAATCTTTAGCCACAGCTGACGTGGTAGTGATGCGGGCGGGCGCCGGCTCCCTGTTCGATGCGGCGGCGGTGGGGAGGGCCTCGATCCTCGTCCCCTATCCCTACGCTACCGGGGATCACCAACTCCACAACGCCCGGTACTTCACAGAAAGGTTCGCGGCCGAGCTTCTGCGCGATGAGGAAGTAACTGCATACGCTTTGCGTGCCCGTGTAGAAGATCTGCTCGAGGACGACACGCGCCGGGAGAAGCTCGCGACCAACATGCGAACCTGGGCGACGCCCGAGGCTGCTGGCAAGGTCGCCGAGCGGCTGCTTGTGGCGGCTAGGAGTACGAAAGGAAGACGATCGTGAAGATACACATGATAGGTATCGGTGGCGCCGGAATGAGCGGTATCGCCGAGGTGTTGCACAAGAGCGGACATGAACTCACCGGTTCGGACCTCAAGGAGTCCCCTTACACCCGAAGACTCGAGAGCATGGGCATAAGGGTGTACATCGGGCACGCCGTACACCAGATCGGGGACGCCGAGGAGCTGGTAATCTCCACGGCCATCCCTTCCACGAACCCCGAGCTCCTTGAAGCCCGGCGGCGCTCGATCCCTATCGTTCCCCGAGCCGCTGCCCTGGCTCAGATACTCGCGGACGGTCGGAGTATCGCCATCGCCGGCACCCACGGCAAAACCACAACCACGAGCATGACGACGCACGCTTTGAGGGCGCTGGGCGAGCGTCCAACTGCCCTCATCGGTGGCGAGCTAAACGATATCGGGAGCAACGTCGTCTCAGGAGGCACCGACCTATTTATCGCCGAGGCCGACGAGAGCGACAGGTCGCTACTCTATCTCAAGCCCGAAGCCGCCGCCATCACCAACGTCGAGTTCGATCACCCAGACTTTTACTCCTCCCTCGACGACGTCCTCGAGACCTTTAAGAAGTTCGTTAAAGCCCTGCCTCCTGAAGGTCACCTGGTCGCTTATGCCGATGACCCGAACTGCGCAGCATTGACGACTATCGCTCCCTGCCCCGTCACGACCTACGGCTTGTCGGCAGGAGATCTCTGCGCGAAGATACTCTCCCCCAACTCCTACGTACTTTTCGAGAGCGGCGAGGAGCGGGGTAAGGTCGAGCTCGGGGTCTTGGGGAAGCACAACGCTTTAAATTCCCTGGCCGCGGCGGGTGTGGCCCGCTGGCTCGGCCACGATGCTTACAAAGCTGCCACGAGCCTTAAAGATTTCTCTGGGGTGAGACGACGCTTCCAGTTTAAGGGTGAGCGTGGCGAGGTTCGCATAATCGACGACTACGCCCATCACCCGACGGAGCTCTCGGCAACGCTCGAGGTGGCACGGGCGACCCTTCCGCAAAAAGGCCGGGTAATAGCGGTCTTCCAGCCGCACCGCTACTCGCGGACCCGCACCCTCTATCGCGAGTTCGGCGAGGCCCTCTCCAGCGCAGATGCCGTCCTTATCACCGAGGTCTACGGTGCGGGCGAGATGCCTGAACCCGGGGTAAGCGGTAAGCTCATCGTGGACGCCGTTTGCGAGGGCTCCATCCACCCCGATGTCTACTACATCCCCGATCAGCACGACCTGCCGGGCGTACTTAAAGCCATCACCGAGCCAAAGGATATCGTCCTGACCATGGGTGCGGGAGACATCTCGCGGGTGGGCGACGAGCTGCTGGCGATGGTGAGCAGCGGCGGCTAGGAAGCAGAGAGACTTGTCGCACCGACTTCTCCTCCTTTTTAGAAAGCTTCTAAGGCCCGTCGCGATCTCGGTCTCCGTAGCTATTCTCACCGCCCTATCTGCTTTCGTCGCCTCCTACCTGCTCTACCCTGTAACCGGCATAGAAGTTCAGGGAGCCCGCATGTTCCCTGAAACAGAGGTCTGGGAGTCTGTCCCTAACTACGCCAGCCTCCTCTCGCTCAACACGGAAAGCCTCGAAAACAGTGTAAAGAGTAATCCTTGGGTTAAAGGTGCAAAGGTGCTCAAGGATTGGGAGTCCGGTATAGTTACGGTTGAGGTTGAAGAACGTAGAGCTGTTATGGACGGAGATCTAGGCGAACGCCGGGTGGTGCTGGCGGCGGACGGTACGGAGCTTCCGGGGCTCGGAGGTGCCGACCTCGAACGGGTCGGGCTTGACGAGACGCAGCTAGAGGAGATTTCGAGAGTCGGAAAGGTGTTGGAGGAGAACGGAGTCGTGCTCGATTCGGTCGACAAGGTCGGCGCTGGGGGCGTTGAGGCGACAGTTGGGGATCGCCACCTCCTCTTTAGTGAGGGGGTGGAAGAGGCTCAGGCTCGGGGGCTTACCAATTTTATGTATAAGCACCTCGACTCTCCTTATTTCGATCTTCGCTCACCGAACAGAGTGGTGGTTGGCGCGGAGCCCGATGAAGAGTTTCGTAGGAAGCATGAAAGTTCGAGCGGTTAGTTGGGAAGCTCCTTGGCATCGCAGCTGATCTACGGGATAGACGTGGGCACAACGAAGATAGTAGCTATCGCTGGCCGGGCGGACGGTCGTCGGGGATGGGTAGAGGTCCTAAGCATGGGGGAGGCGCCGAGCTACGGCTTAAAGCGCGGCGTGATCGTGGACCGGGAGGCGGCGACCGAGTCGGTAACCGAGGCGATTGAGGCTTGCGGGGGCTTCTCGCGGGGTGCGTTGGTGAGCGTCGGTATCGCTGGTAGCCATATCACCTCCTTTAACACTGAGGTGACCCTCCTCAACCGGAGCCGCAGTCGGGTCGTCACCAGCCGTTTTGTAAAGCAGTTGGAGAACGAGGCGCGACGTGTCGACCTTGGTGAGGACGAGAAGGTGATCCACGTCGTCCCCCGCTCCTTTGTCCTCGACGGTACCGAGGGTGTCAAGCATCCGGCAGGTCTGGCGGCGCGAAAGGTAACAATGCGTGCTCACGTGGTGAGTGGCGCAATCTCGAGCGTTCAGAACCTTCTCGGGGCGGTCGAGGACTGCGACGTGAAGGTCTCGCGCGTCGTCCTGGAACCTCTAGCCTCGAGCGAGGCGTGCTTGGTCGAGGAGGACCGCTCTTTGGGTGTCGCCCTCGTGGATATTGGCGGCGGCACGACAGATGTCGCGACGTTCCTGCGCGGTGCCTTGACCCACACTGCCGTCATCCCCCTCGGCGGCGAGAGCTTCTCCACAGATGTCGCCTACGGCTTAAAAGTCCCCTTCGAGACCGCCGATCGGCTGAAACTTAAGTATGGGACCGTCCTCTCTCGTACGGTCGACGACGTGGCCGCTGTCAAGCTCGAAGACAGGCACTACAATGCTCACTTTATCAGCGAGATTTTGGAGTACCGGGCCCGTGAGGTACTCGAATGTACTCGCGACTCTTTGGAGGAGGCCCGGGTCCAAAACCTTCTGCCGGGGGGGGCCGTCCTTACCGGTGGGGGCTCTCTTCTGGAGGGTATGGACGAGCTTGCGGAGAAGATCCTCGGTATGCACGTTCGGATAGCCAGGCCCCGTCGAATAAAGGGCGATACTGAACCTGTACGAAAGCCTCAATATTCGACCGCCGTGGGTCTGTTATACTTCGCCGCGAAAAACGATGACCTTAGACCGAAGATTAAAGGTGCAGGGACGCTCGGTTTTGGTAGCATAGTGTCCGCGGTCAAGGAGTGGTTTGGTTTCGGGGTCGAGGGGGGTAGCCCGGGAGGGGGCCCTATAGACGACAGGCCGAAAGCGGGCGGGAGAAGCTAGGCGACGAAGGGTTAGAAGAGCATGTTGGACTCGGGTACGAACTATCTGGCGGTAATAAAGGTTGTAGGGATCGGCGGCGGTGGGACCAACGCGGTCAACCGCATGATCAACTCCGGGTTGTCGGGGGTAGAGTTCATAGCGGTCAACACGGATGCGCAGGCCCTCCAGATGACCGACGCCGACATGAAGATCCACATCGGGGAGAAGCTTACCCGAGGCTTGGGGGCCGGGGCGGATCCGAAACTCGGGATGGAGGCTGCCGAGGAGAGCAAGGCGGAGATCGAGGAGGCCTTAAGGGACGCGGACATGGTCTTCGTAACGGCTGGCAAGGGTGGCGGCACGGGCACTGGGGCGGCGCCTGTGGTAGCGAAGCTAGCCCGGGAGACCGGAGCTTTAACAGTCGGGGTCGTGACGCGGCCGTTTGCTTTTGAGGGGCGCCGCCGCTCGACGTACGCCGAGGAGGGGATAAAGCGGCTCAAAGAGAACGTGGATTCCCTGATCATCATCCCGAACGACCGGCTGTTGCAGGTGGCCGACAAGCGCACGAGCATGATGGAGGCCTTTAAGATGGCCGACGATGTCCTGCGCAAGGGCGTTCAGGGAATCACCGATCTCATCACGGTGCCCGGGCTGATAAACCTGGACTTCGCGGACGTGCGCACGATCATGCAGAACTCGGGCTCGGCGTTGATGGGTATTGGGGAGTCTAGCAGCGAGGCCAGGGGTGCTGAAGCCGCCCGTACGGCGATCTCGAGTCCGCTCCTTGAGGCGAGCATCGAGGGGGCGACGGGTATTATCCTGAACATCACCGGTGGCTCCGACCTCGGGCTCTTTGAGGTCAACGAGGCCGCCGAGATCGTACACAACGCCGCCCACCAGGATGCTAACCTGATCTTTGGGGCCGTTGTGGATGAGACCTTTGGCGAGCGAGTTAGCGTAACCGTGATCGCCACGGGCTTCGACCAGCGGATGGCGACCAGGCGTCGCGAAGAGCAGGCGACCCCTGAGCCGACTGAGGAGATGGCAGCTCAAGCAGAGGGCGACGTTCTCGACATCCCGGCCTTCCTCCGGCGTCGCTAGGGAGGGGGCTAAGCAGGACTCACTTCTCCTCCGTGCTACCGCTTATGTCATCCTGGACGGAACACGCCGTCGCTGAGGCCGGCGGCGCGGTTTATGTTGCGCCGGATCCCGAACCGGTAGGCGCCTGGGTGTGGTTCTTTACCCGCAAGGGCGGCGTCTCGAAGCCACCGTATGATAGCCTCAACATCTCGACTTTAGTTGGTGATGACAAGGACGCTGTCGTCGAAAACCGCCAGCGTATCCAGGTAGCTATGGAGAACAGGTCCTCGGCCTGGGTGCAGCAGGTGGCGGGGGACAGGATTGTCAGGGTGCGGGAAGCCGGGCTTGCGGGTGAGGGAGACGCCCTCATTACCGAAGGTGAAGGATACTCTTTAGTCGTCGCGGTTGCCGATTGCGTTCCGGTGGCACTCGTTGGGGAAGGGACCGTAGGCATGGTACATTCGGGTTGGCGCGGGACTTTGATGGGGATCAGCGGCAAGGCCGCGCGAGTGCTGGGCGGACCCGGGCGGGTCTCAGCCGTGCGGGCTTACATAGGGCCGTGCATCCGCAGCTGCTGCTACGAGGTCTCCAAAGAACTCGCCGATAATTTCGCCGAGAGGTTCGGAGCCCACGTGGCGTCGGGGCGTTACCTTTCTTTGCCGGATGCGATCCGTGTAGACCTCGAGGAGGCTGGAGTAACGAAGGTGCATGACCTTGGCTTGTGCACGGGGTGCCGACCGGACCTTTTCTACTCGCATCGTAAACAGGGTCCCAAGACCGGGCGGAACCTTGCGGCGGTGGCGTTGCGATGAGCGGCGGTGTGAGAACTGAGGAGCTTATACGCGAGAGGCTTGAGGGCGTGCGTGGGCGCATCGCCGAAGCCTTGTGCAAGAGCGGTCGAGGTAAGGACGAAGCGAGAATGCTCGTCGCCAGCAAATACTACAGTTCGGAGCAGATAGCAGCGCTCGCCGACGCTGGGGTCGAGCTTCTTGGGGAGAATAAGGCTGAGGACCTTTTAAGAAATCAGGAGACCTTCGGGAATATTTTTGATTGGCATTTCATCGGACACCTGCAGAGCCGCAAGGCGAAGCAAGTGGTCGGGAGGGTGACGCTTATACACTCCGTCGATTCGGTGAGGCTCGTCGGGGAGCTTGCCAAGAGGGCGCCGGAGGGTGGTGTTGAGGCCCTTTTGCAGGTCAACGTTAGCGGGGAGGAATCAAAGTACGGGGTTACCGAGGAAGAAGTTGAGTCGTTGCTCTGGGCCGCCGCAGAGACGGGGAAGGTGTGGGTGAGGGGGTTCATGACGCTTGCGCCGCTGGTTGCAGACCCGGAAGATGTACGCTATGTTTTCGCGAAACTGCGGACGATACGTGATAGGCTAAGAGGTGATTGGAGTCCCCACTTTAATCTTTCGGAACTTTCGATGGGCATGAGCAACGACTATTGGGTCGCTGTTGAGGAGGGGGCTACCATCATGAGGATCGGACGGGCCTTTTTGGCCACGGAGATGAAGGAGGGGGTCCGTTCGTGAGGAGGCTGGATGGGAGTTAGAGATCATCTAGAGCGCGTTGCGGCCTGGTTCGGCTTCGGCGTCGAAGAGGATGATTACTACTACGAGGAAGAAGAGGAGAGAGGTTCTCTGGCGAAGGATCGCCACGCGCGAGGTCGCTTGCGGGATGAGGCCCAGGAGGTCGAGCAAGGCCCGACGGTTAGACGCCTCGGCCGGGCGGAGCGCTCTTCGGCTTTTGGTACTTCTCTTGGCGACCTCTTTGGCAGCGAAGGGTCAGACCGGGATCGTCCTCAAAATGCTCAGGGTGGGTCGGCACATCTTAGGGCCGTTCCCGACCATCGGCCTCAGACGAGGGTGAGCGTCGTGGAACCGACTAGTTTCAACGACGCCCAGGATCTAGCCGACCGCTTCAAGCGCCAGCAGCCGGTGATCCTGAACCTCCAGCAGGCCGATGGGGAGCTTAGCCGTCGGATGGTTGATTTCTGCGCCGGCCTGACTTACGCTTTGGACGGCCAGATACAGACCGTCGCGAACCGGGTCTTTCTCCTGACGCCGCACAACGTCGAGGTATCGGCCGAGGAGCGCAAGCGGATCGCCGAACGGGCGTTCTTCAACCAGCTTTAGGATATTGACTTCCCACTTAAAGAGGGTAGGAATAATCGGGGCTGGCAAGATCGGGGGTTCGCTTGTAGCCCAACTCTCGGCGGTGGGAGGTTTCGATCTCATCGCTAGCGACGTCTACGAGGAGCGGCTGCGATCTCTGGCTGAAGCGTACGGCGTCAAGACCACCCGGTGGAACAGGGAGACTGCCGAGGCGAGCGAGGTGCTCGTAATTGCAGTCAAACCTTGGGATCTGGCTAAAGTCCTCGAAGAAGTCTCGCCGTTCGTCGAGGGCAAGGCGATGGTGAGCGTGGCTGCGGGTGTTGAGATCTCAGAGATAGCCGAGAAGTTGCCCCCCGAAATGGCGGTCTTGAGAGTGATGCCGAACGTGTGTGCAGCGGTGGGTTTAGGTACTGCTGTGGTGGCCGCAAACGAGCCGGGTGAGGCGTACCTGCCGGCGGTGACGGAGGTTTTCCGGCGTTTGGGCGATGTGATAGAGCTACCGGAGTGGCTCTTTGACGCCGCGACGGCGCTCCACGGTTCGGGGCCAGCGTACGTGGCTCTCTTCGCGGACGCTCTCGTACGGGCTGGGGTGCGAGAGGGCATACCGGGCGATATAGCGCAAAGGCTCGTTAACGGTACTATAGCCGGGACGGCCGGTCTGCTCAAAGAAAAGGCGGCACACCAGATCCGGGACGAAGTCACCACTCCTGGCGGGACAACGGCTGCAGCTTTAGGGGCGATGGAGAAGGCAGGCTTCGTCGCGGCGGTGTACGACGGGGTGGAGGCAGCCGCCGAGCGGGCCCGGAGGCTGGCGAGGTGACAACGCTAGTCCTTTTGCAGTTCAGGGTTAGCGAGCTGCTCGCGAACACGGTGAACTACGCGTTTTATATATTGCTCGGGTTCATCATCGCCTGGATCTTGATCAGCTGGTTACCTGGCTATCCCTCGACGCGGTTCTTCCAGGTGATCTACGACGCTGTAAGGGCGGTGGTGGACCCGATTATGGCGCCGCTGAGGAGCCGGCTACCCGCGCTGAACCTCGGCGGCTTCGCGCTCGACCTCTCGCCGATAGTCGCCATCTTCGGCCTTTATATTGGGCGAACACTGTTGCTCATGATAATCGGAAACTTTGTATATCCTGTTACGGGGTGATTCTTTATGGCTATACGACCGTCGGACGTTAGGCGCAAGGAGTTCAAGAGCGGCTTTCGCGGCTACGACGCTAACGAGGTAGACGACTTTCTCGACGAGGTTGCGGACGCTTTCGAGCACACCTCCTCCGAGAACCAGCGCTTGATGGAAGAGGTGACAGCCCTCAGGGGACGTCTCGAGCAGTTCGAGAATCTTGAGGATTCCATCAGGGCGGCCCTCGTGCATGCCGAGCAGGCCGCAAGGGACCTCAGGCAAAATGCTACCAAGGAGGCGGAGCTGATCTTACGCGAGGCGCAGGAGCGCTCGCATCGCATTTTGGCTGACTCCTCGAGCCGGCTCGAACGGGTGCAAGAGTCCTACGAAGCTTTGCGCCAGGCTAAGCAGGAGTTCGCAAACGACTTCAGGCATCTTATCAAGAGCTATGTCGCCGTACTGGACAACGTCGACATAGCGTCGGCCAAGGAGATAGAGGCTTCTCTTCGCGACCGCCTGGACTTAGAGTCCGTCACCGCTGCCCACGAAGCTGCCGACAGCCGCAAGCTAGACGAGTCCGCTGCAGAGGAGACCGGCGATATGGAGTTTAGCGATACTACGCAGCACGTGGACACCGTCGCTACGCCGAGCGGAGATGCTACCGGCATGGCGGAGGAGCGCGGCCCACAACCCGAGGTCGAGGAGCCGGAGGAAGATCCTTCCAGCACTCAAAGGCTTCCCGAGCAGGAAGATGCAGTCAGAGAGGCGGCCGCTGCGCCGGAACCACATGACAGCCCTGCCGAGGAAGTGGATCGCGAGGAGCCGTTGCCGGTCGAGGAGAATCGAGCCGCCGACGAGTTCTTCGACGAGCGCAGGCCGCGAGCCGAACCGACTGAGGAGGAGCGCAAGCTCTTTAGAGCGAGCCGATTCTTGCGCCGACGTGAGTAGCGAGGACTTTGTCCGGCCTGCTGAGAGCGGGGTTTACGTGAAGCTTCGAGTCTCGCCCGGGGCGAAGAGTACAGCAGTCAAGGGCTTATACGGGGAGGAGGCTCTTAAGCTCTCCGTTGCCGTCTCACCCGTCGAGGGCAAGGCCAACTCGGAGATCGAGCGTTACCTGGCTACTCTAATCGGGGTAAAAAGGTCGCGGGTCACCGTAGTCAAGGGAAAGTCGAGCCGGGACAAACTCGCTTTTGTGCGCGAAGCCAAAGCCGAGGATGTTCGGGAAGGATTGGTAGGCCTCGTCCGCTAGTTGGGAGGAAGCAGCAGATCCCACTTTGAGGAGCTTCGAGGTCGCGCCCGAAGAGGTCGGGGAACGCCTAGACAAGCTCGTCGCCGGGCGTCTGGAGGTGAGCCGGAGTGTGGCGCGGCGCATGATCGAGGAAGGCCTCGCACGGGTAGACGGCGTCGAGGAGACCTCTCCTTCTTATAAGGCGTGTGAGGGAGAACGGGTCGAAGTCCGGCTCGTCGAGAAGAAATTAGAGCCCGAGGACATTCCCGTCCCGGTAGTCTTTGAGGATAGCTACCTTCTGGTAGTAGAGAAGCCTGCGGGGCTCGTGGTGCACCCTGGGGCGGGGAACCGTTCCGGGACGCTAGTTAATGCTCTTCTAGAGAGAGGCATCGCGGGGGGGGAGGAAGAAGAGCGACCGGGGGTGGTGCATCGTCTGGATCGAGATACGTCGGGTCTTATGGTTGTCGCTAAGGGCGAGGAGGCTTACTCGGAGTTAGTGGCGGCGCTCGCCGAGAGGCGCGTGAAACGCGTTTACCGAGCCATCGTGGTCGGGGAAGGACTGCCCGAGATGGGTACGGTTGACTCGCCTCTAGGGAGGGACCCGACAAACCCGACCTTGATGGTCGCAGGCGTAGGGAGGCCAGCGGTGACTCATTTTGAGGTTGTGCGCGAGGCTGCAGCGCACACGATGCTGCGGGTGCGTCTAGAGACGGGGCGGACGCACCAGATACGGGTTCACCTCAAGGCGATCGGGCATCCCGTCTATGCCGACCCCCTGTACGGCGAACCCGTGCCGGGCCAGCGTCTGTGGCTCCATGCAGAGTCTCTTGCCTTTGTCCATCCGGTGACAGGTAAGGCATTGAAGTTTGAGAGCCAGATCCCGGTGGATCTTCGCGAGGCGGCACGCGCGCTCGATCCGGTCTTCCTAGCTTGACGTGACCCTCTCCTTCTGATAGCTTCATAAAAACCTTTAACAGCGTCCCGTGAGGCGCGAAGGAGGCAACAGACTTGAGACGATCGACCGCCGACGCTCGTCGGCGTAGCCACTCCGAAGGCCGAACCCTCTCTGAAATTCTCTCAAAAGAAAGCATCGACCGTTCTTTGAGGCGCATCTCGCACGAGATCCTAGAATGCAACGCATCATCTCCTGAAGACCTCGCGCTGGTAGGCATCTTGACGCGGGGAGCGCCGCTGGCGCAAAGAGTGGCGCAGAACATCAGGCACTTTGAGGACCTCCACGTACCCGTGGGTTCCCTAGATATCACCCTGCACCGAGATGATCGGGAGCTAGGCGACGAGGAACCAAAGCTGCGGGGGAGCCGGATTCCATTCGACGTTGCGGGGAAGACAGTCGTGCTCGTGGACGACGTGCTCTACACCGGGCGGACGGCGCGGGCTGCGATAGACGCGCTGTTAGAGCTCGGTCGGCCGACGGCGATACGCCTCGCCGTCCTCGTGGATCGCGGTCATAGGGAGCTTCCGATAAGGGCGGACCACGTCGGTAAGAACATCCCGACCAACCGTGAGGAGACCGTGCGTGTAAGCCTCGTCGAAACCGACGGCGAAGACGGGGTGGTGAGCGTACATGGGTAGGAACTTACTCACTCTAGAAGGTGTAAAAAGGGAGGAGCTAAAAGAGGTTCTGGACCTCGCAGGCGATCTCGCTACCGGACGGCCAGAGCGTACTCTTTCCGGGAAAGCCGTTTGTCTGGCCTTTTACGAGGCCTCGACCCGTACTGCCGTATCGTTCGAACTCGCCGCCCGCAGAGCAGGGGCGGACGTGATCTCGATCTCTGAAAAGGGTAGCGCGATACAGAAGGGCGAATCCCTCATCGACACCGTCATCACCCTCGACGCTCTTGGGGCGGATGCTATCGTGATCCGTCACCCTTCGGCAGGCGCCGCGACTTTAGCCGCCCGCCACGCAGAAGCGGCCGTCGTCAACGCCGGCGATGGGCGCGGCCAGCACCCCACGCAAGCCCTCCTCGACCTGTACGCCCTCTCAAACGCCTTGGGCGACTTCGACGAGCTGGTCGGACGTAAGATCGCCATCGTAGGCGATGTTCTGCATAGCCGGGTGGCACGCAGCCTGGTTCCCGCCTTCTCGGCGTCGGGCATGGAGGTGTATCTGGTCGCTCCCGAAACCCTTTTGCCCCGCGAGGCTGAAGCGTGGGGCCTACCTGTACTACCCTCCGTCGACGACGCCTTGAAGTGGGGGGCCGAGGTGCTATACGCGCTCCGGCTACAAGAGGAGAGGATGACCGGGACGTTCATCCCCTCCGTCGCCGAGTACCATCGGTACTACGGTATCGCAGAGCGGCATTTGCAGGCCGGAGTCCTCGTTATGCACCCTGGCCCTGTTAACCGGGGCGTGGAGATCTCTGGCGACGTGGTACTCTCAAGTTCTTCCCTAATCGCCGACCAGGTCACCTCCGCCGTTGCCGTTCGCTCGGCGGTACTCGCCCTCGCGACCGACGCCGTGCAGAAGGTGGTCGCGTGACGGGCGCTCCTGACGACCTCGTAATTCGGAGCGCCCATGTCCTCGATCCTTCTCGTGGTCTCGACGGTGCTATTGACGTGCGCCTCTCGGCCGGTCACGTGGCAGAGGTCGGGGAGGGTTTGCAGGGCTCAAGATACCTTGAAGCTGATGGTTTGCACGTGTTCCCCGGCTTCGTGGACTTGCACGCTCACTGGCGCACGCCGGGCCGGGAGGACGAGGAGACGATAGAGTCGGGTTCCGCGGCCGCCGCGGCCGGCGGCTTCACGAGCGTGGTGATGATGCCGAACACCGACCCCGTGGTAGACAAACCCGTTATCGTCTCTGGCCTACTGCGGCGCGTCGAGAAAGAGTCACGGGTGCGGGCCTACGTCTCGGCTGCGTTGCATGAAGGGCTAAAGGGCGAGCGGCTCACGGAGATGCGACTTATGAAGGAGGCCGGGGCGTTCTGCGTCTCAGACGACGGCTTGGGTACAGGGAGCGCCGGAGTTTTACGTAACGGCATGCTCTATGCGAGGGGCACGGGGCTGCCGGTAATCTTGCACTGCGAGGACCACACTTTAGCGACCGGCGTGGTCCACGATGGGGTTGCGGCGGCCCTTGCCGGGGTGCCGGGGTCACCAGCGAGTGCCGAGGACGTATCGACGGCGACGGCGCTTGTCTTGGCGGCGGAGACCGGGGCGAAGGTCCACATTACGCACGTGAGCACTGGGCTCTCGGCGGCGCTCCTTCGCTTCTTTAAGGGGCGGGCGGACGTGACGGCTGACACCACGCCACACCATCTGACCCTCACCGACGAGCTGGTCGGCACGTTGGAGGGGCTTTACCGGGTCAACCCGCCGTTGAGGCCGGACGACGACAGGCTTGAGGTCGGGGAGGCCTTGCGGGATGGTACCCTTGACTCTGTGGCGACGGACCACGCCCCACACGCCGCCTCCGAGAAGGAGCTTCCGCTGGAGGAGGCTGCGCCGGGTTTTTTGGGGCACGAGACGGCATTCTCGGTGCTCTACACGGAGCTGGTGCAAAGCGGAAGGCTCTCGCTCTCGCGCCTCGTCGAGGCAATGGCTTGCGCGCCGAGTCGTTGGGTTAAGGACGGTGGCGACAGCGGCATGTGTGCGGGGGCTCCCGCGGATCTGACGCTCGTGGACCTCTCCGAGGAGTGGACGGTTCGGGCGGATTCTATGGTCAGTTGGTCTTCCAACAGCCCATACCTCGGGCGGAAGCTCAAGGGGCGCGTGGTGGGTACGGTGGTCGGCGGCGAGTTTATTTACGATCGAACAGGAGCAAGGCTTGAAGCAAGAGCTTAGGCAGAGGCACAACCGGGCGCTGGTTGTCCTTGAAGATGGAACATCTTTTTCGGGCTGGACGTTCGCGGGGGAGGGTGAGGTTGCGGGCGAAGTCGTCTTCACGACCAGCATGGTCGGCTACCAGGAGACCCTTACCGATCCTTCGTACCGCGGCCAGATCGTGCTCTTTACCTACCCCCTCATCGGCAACTACGGCGTGATCCCTGGCGACGAGGAGTCTCCCAAGATTCAGGCTGCCGGGGTTCTGGTGCGCGAGTACACCGCCTACCACAGCAACTGGGCGAGCGAAAGCTCCCTGGCTAATCTCCTCGAAGAGAGCGGGGTTATAGGCGTCGAGGGGATAGACACGCGCGCCCTCACCCGCCACTTGAGGGATAAGGGCGCGATGCGTGGAGTTATCTCTACCGTGAGACAAGATGTAGACGAGCTGCGCGCGGAGGCCAACGCCCACCCGACGATGGCCGGCCTCGACCTCGCCTCCTCCGGCACCGAGCTAGCCGAGCCTGTCTTGCTCCCGGCTTTTGGCGAGGAGCGCTGCCGCGTCGTCGCCTTGGACTACGGGGTGAAGGGCTCCATCTACGAGGAACTGCGAAGCCGAGGTGCCTCGGTGCTGGCGATCCCCGGTACGGGGACACCTCCAGCCGAGGTCCTCGCGCAAGCACCTGATGGACTTTTCCTCTCGAATGGCCCCGGGGACCCGGCTGCCTTGGAGAATGCGGTTGCTAACCTTCGTAATCTCGCTGGTGAGACCCCTATCTTCGGCATCTGCCTCGGACACCAGCTTCTAGGTCTGGCTTTGGGCTGCGAGACGTACAAGATGCCGTTTGGGCACCACGGCGCGAACCATCCGGTCCGCAACCTCTATACGGGTCGGATCGAGATCACGAGCCAGAACCATGGCTTCGCCGTTCGCGAGCAGACGATGCCAAGAGGCGTCGAGCTGACCCACCGAAACCTCTACGACGGTACGGTTGAGGGTCTGAGGAGCGAGGAACTTCGGGCTCATAGCGTCCAGTATCACCCCGAGTCAAGTCCTGGCCCCCGCGACTCCGGCTACCTCTTCGACGAGTTCGTAGAGGCGATATCGAAGAAGGCGCTGGTTTAGAGCCTTGCCACGCCGAAACGACATCGAGAACATACTGATCATCGGCTCGGGACCCATAGTCATCGGGCAGGCCGCCGAGTTCGACTACTCGGGGACACAGGCCTGCCGAGCCTTGCGCGACGAGGGGTACCGCGTGATCCTCGTAAACTCTAACCCCGCCACAATCATGACCGACCCCGAGATCGCTGACGCTACCTACATCGAACCGCTCACCGTTGAGACGGTCGCAGAGATCATACGTCGCGAACACCCAGACGCCCTGCTGCCAACTCTCGGCGGGCAGACCGCCTTGAACCTCGCCATCGAGCTGCACGCAAAGGGCGTTCTGGAAGAGTACGGAGTCGAGCTCCTCGGTGCCTCCGTCTCCTCCATCCGCAAGGCCGAGGACCGCCACCTCTTCCGGGAGGCGATGGAACGCTTAGGCCTCAAGGTCCCCGAAAGCCGCCTCGTTCGCAGCCCTGAAGAGGCCCTAGATCTGGCCCGGCACATAGGCTTCCCCCTCATTATCCGCCCAAGTTTCACCCTGGGTGGCAAGGGCGGCGCCAGGGCGAACGACCTCGAAGAGCTCCGCTACGCTGTCGCCGACGGCCTCGACGCCAGTCCCGTCCGTAGCGTCCTCGTCGAGCGGAGCGTCATCGGCTGGAAGGAGTTCGAGCTCGAGGTCATGCGCGACCTCGCAGACAACGTCGTCGTCATCTGCTCCATCGAGAACATAGACCCGATGGGGGTCCACACCGGTGACTCTATAACCGTCGCTCCCTCCCAAACCCTCTCCGACAGACAGTACCAGGCACTTCGCGACGCCTCTGTACGCATAATACGAGAGATCGGGGTTTCTACGGGCGGATCTAACATACAGTTTGCGGTAGATCCGGAGGGCGAGGACTTTTACGTGATCGAGATGAACCCGCGCGTCTCGCGGAGCAGTGCTCTGGCGAGCAAGGCGACTGGGTTTCCTATCGCCAAGATCGCGGCGAAGCTTGCGGTGGGATATTCGTTGGACGAGATCCCAAACGACATCACCCGCGCTACTCCTGCCTCCTTCGAGCCGGCCCTCGACTACGTGGTAACGAAGATACCGCGCTTCGCCTTCGAAAAGTTCCCCGGCACGGCAGCCCGGCTCACCACCAAGATGCACTCCGTGGGGGAGGTCATGGCCATAGGCCGTACGTTCACGGAGAGCCTCCTGAAAGCTATGGCTTCACTCGAGGTCGAACCACAGGATATAAAAGCGGACCTCCTAGACGAACCGAATCCGTACCGGATCTTCGCGGTCTTTGATGCCTTGAGGGCGGGATTGGACGTACCGGAGATCTCTGCCCGCACCCTCATAGACCCGTTCTTCGTCGCTTCTATAGCCAGGATTGTCACTACTGAAGGTGCGGTTTCGGAGGCTCTGAGGGCAGAGGAGCTTATGGACCTGAAGAGGTTGGGGCTTTCCGACGGTGCCCTCGGCGTGGCAACCGGTGCTTCGACGGAGGTAATGCGGGGCGTACGTGAGGCCTTGGGAATTCATCCAACATACAAGTCCGTTGACACCTGCGCCGGAGAGTTCCCGGCAAGGACCCCCTACTACTACTCGACTTACGAGGTCGAAGACGAGGTCGAACGCGGGGAGAGCCCTTCGGTGGTCGTGCTCGGGAGCGGCCCAAACCGGATCGGGCAGGGCATCGAGTTTGACTATGCCTGCGTCCACGCGAGTTACGCTCTCAAAGAAGCTGGGTTGGAGGCGGTGATGATCAACTCCAACCCGGAGACCGTTTCGACAGACTACGACACCTCGACGCGCCTCTATTTCGAGCCGCTAACCGCCGAGCACGTCCTCGAGGTCGTCAGACGCGAGAGACCGGAGGGCGTGATCCTGCAGTTCGGGGGCCAGAGTCCGCTTAGACTCGCCCGCGAGCTCGAAAAAAACGGCGTGAAGATCCTCGGTACCAAGCCCGACGCAATAGACCTGGCTGAGGATCGCTCCCGATTCGGGCGTCTCCTCACCGAACTCGGCATCCCACACCCCCGATTCGGCCCCGCCAAGAGTGCTGAAGAAACCCGGGAAATCGCCCGAGAGCTTGGATACCCCGTCGTTGTCCGACCTTCCTATGTCCTCGGGGGACGGCGGATGGAGATCGCCTACACTGACGAAGACCTGAATTTGTATCTGAGGTCTAGCGTTAACACTACTCCAGAGCACTCGATTCTCATCGATAAGTTCATGGAGGATTACGTTGAGGTAGATGTGGATGCGGTTTCGGACGGGGAGGAGGTGTACGTCGGGGGGATCATGGAGCACGTCGAGGAGGCCGGCGTCCATTCGGGGGACTCTTCGTGCGTTACGCCCCCGATCACGATACACGGGGCGCTTTTAAAGCAAATCGAGGACTATACGAGGCGGTTGGCGCTCGCGATCGGGGTCGTGGGGTTGATGAACGTTCAGTTCGTGGTGCGCGGCGAGGACGTTCTCGTCATAGAGTGCAACCCCCGCGCCTCGCGCACGGTACCTTTCGTCTCTAAGGCTACGGGTGTGCCGCTCGCCAAGGTGGCTACTCGCGTGCTCGTCGGGGAGAAGCTTAGGGATATGGAGCTATTAGGCTTGAGCACGGACGGACACTTCAGCGTCAAAGCGCCGGTCTTTCCGTTCGACCGCTTTGCGGGGGTGGATCCTTTGCTGGGGCCGGAGATGCGCTCGACGGGGGAGGCGATGGGGATAGACCGCGCCTTCGGCGGCGCCTTCGCCAAGGCGCTCGAAGCGGCAGGGCAGACCTTGCCAACCGCAGGAAGGGTGTACATCTCTGTGGCGAACCGGGACAAGCGTGCGGTCGTACTAATCGCCCGGGCTTTCGCCGACCTGGGGTTCGAGGTCGCGGCGAGCGAGGGAACGGCTGAGGTTTTGAAGAACAACGGCTTGTCGGTCGTGGTGGTGCCTAAGATCGGGGAGAACGGGGAGGATGTCTTGGGCCTAATCGAGCGCGGTGGGGTGGACCTGCTGGTGAACACGCCGTGGGGGAGGGGGGCCAGGACGGACGGGTATCTGATCCGGCGCAAAGCCCTCATGCACGGCGTGCCCTGCATCACCACCCTCGCCGGGGCGGCGGCCGCCGTCCAGGGTATAGAGTTCAAGATCCGGGGTGGCACCGAAAGGATCAACTCCCTGCAGGGCCTCTACGCCCCAAAGGCATGAAGCTCCACGAGACGGAAATTATTGGCCGCGAGAGGTTCGGCAATCACACGCTCCTCCGCTACCGCTGGACTGGAGAGCCACCCGAGCCCGGCCAGTTTGTGATGGCACGCACCGTTAAATCAGCTCACAGCTTTAATCCCTTTCTCTCCCGTCCCTTTTTCGCCCATGACTATGATGATGGCGTCGCAAGCCTGCTCTTCGAGATCCGGGGCCGCGGAACCACGCTGCTAGCCGAAAAGGATTCTGTGCTGCTAGTCAGCGCGCCTTTGGGCCAGGGTTTTACCGTCGAAAATAGAGGTCCGGTGGCACTCGTCGGTGGGGGCGTCTGGGTTGCCCCGCTAAAACTTCTGAGTAGGCGCTTGGCCGAATTCGGCATCCCGTACGACGTTTTTTTGGAGGTTGCGAGCACCGCTCCGAAAGACTATGCTGGGTGGATCAGCAAAAACTATCCTGAGGCTATCCTGCTACCAACGGACGGGTCTCCGGCGTCTTCTGCACAAACGGTCTTGGAGTGCGTTGGGGATCTTGCACGCTACCGCGCCCTTTATACCAGTGGTCCCGTACAGTTATCAGCTGCTGTAAAGAGCGCCTCCCTAGGAGGCACAACTTCCGTGCAGCTCGCGCTACGCGAGCGAATGGCTTGCGCGAACGGTTCCTGCTACGGTTGCGCTGTCCCGATCTGGGAATCTGAGGAACTCACCTATGCGAGGGCCTGCATCGAGGGGCCAGTCTTTCCGGCTGAGGTTTTAGGAACTCTAGAATAGTGAAGGGGCGATAGGCACGCCCAACATAGGCGAATTCGACCGTGGGCTTGACTTTTCAGATTCTTTGGTCCAAAGACACTATCGGTAATCGTTTTCTTTTCTCTCGTAATTGAGTGCTGCTACTTCATAATTCACAGTGTTTTCACAGTGTTAAAAATTGGGATTATACGGATTATGTTTACAGACAAGCGGGTGCGCATCAGCTATAGTTTCAAATCGTTTTAGTTGTTAAGGCTGCTTTGTTAGGGAGAACTTGGCCTCGTGGTGGAAGTCAGACAATCGGCTCTCGCTGTAGAGCTTTGCGGTATCTCGCTGGCGACGCCTCTGATCCCAGCAGCTGGCACCATGTCGAAAGAGGCGCTTGGGGAAGGGAAGGACGCCTACGGGGCGTTGCTCCCTAAGACCGTGACGCCCAAACCTCGGGTCGGCAATCCGCCACCCCGCCTCGCCGAGGTTTCGTCCGGAATGGTCAACTCTATCGGGCTCCAGAACCCCGGTTTGCAACATTTTCTAGAGAACCTCGACAACTACGGTGTCGGGCTGCCTATCTTCGTGTCTGTGGCGGCAGATACTGTGGCAAATTTTGCCGCGATGTGTGAGAGGCTTGCAGAAGACGAGAGGATCGCGGCGGTAGAGCTCAACCTCTCGTGCCCAGGTAATGTTCGTGACACTGGTTATTTCTACGAGAAGCGCTATGGAAACCACTACCTTGCCGGTCCAGGAGCTGTTGGGCAGTTAGTCGCAGCTTGCCGTGATGCGCTTCGCTATAAGCCACTGATTGCGAAGCTGACCGAGGCAGGAGCCGTGGACAATGCGGTGGCCGCTGAAGAGGCCGGGGCTTCCGCGTTGACACTCATCAACACTCTTCCAGCGCTTGTCGTGGACTCGCACGAGCGGCGGGTTTTCCTACGCGGCGGGCTTTCGGGACCGGCGATAAAGCCGATCGCTCTGCGAGCGGTCTACGAGGTCTCGCAGGTAGTAGAAGCGCCCGTGATCGGGTGCGGCGGGGTGGCGAGCGGGACAGACGTTGCGGAGTTCATGCTTGCGGGAGCTACGGCAGTACAGGTGGGGTCTGGAAGCTTCGTCCGGGAGCCGAAAAAAATACTCGAGGAATTTGCGGCCTACCTTGAGGAGAACGGGCTGCGGGCAAAGGACCTTACAAGGTCCTTGTAGGCTTTCTCTAGCGGAATTCGAGCGTCTGGGCTGGTATACTACAGGGTTGATGCTGAGACGGGCTCCTGAGAGAACAGAGCAGGAAAGACGAAGCGCGTTGGAGGAGGCGAACCGGGTGCGTTTCGCCCGGGCCGATGCCAAGCGCGACCTCAAGAGCGGTCGACTCACCCTTTACGATTTGCTCATGGATCCTTCGGAGGAGCTCAAGGGTGCCAAGGTTGAGGAGATGCTGCTTGCCGTACGGGGTATTGGGCGGGTAAAGGTGAACAGGATCATGCGCGAGGCGGGGATAAGCCGGGCGAAGACGCTCGTTGGTCTCACGCATGGTCAGCGGGATCGTTTGATCAGGGCTTTGGGTTGGGACTAGGGAGGTTGATCGTCGTCTCCGGTCCCTCCGGGGCCGGCAAGTCCACCCTTATCCGGGCCGCTTTGGATGCCGTGCCCGAGCTTGTCTACTCCGTCTCGGCGACCACGAGGAGGCCCCGTGAAGGAGAGATCGATGGCCGCGATTATGTTTTCCTCAGTCGTGACAGGTTCGAGCGGTGGATCGACGAAGGTCGCTTTCTTGAGTGGGCTGAGTACTCTGAAAACCTCTATGGCACGCCTGAGCACAAGGTTGAGGAGTTCTTGAGGAGCGGACGCTCTGTAATCCTTGAGATAGAGTTGCAGGGTGCAAGGCAAGTGCGCGAGGAGCGCCCGGACGCGGTTATGGTCTTTGTACGCGCACCCGATCTGGAGGAGACACGCAGGCGGCTCGAAGGCCGGGCTACCGAAGACCTGGAGGCTATGGAGGCCCGCATGACTACTGCCGTCTCGGAGGTTGCAGCGAGGAGCGAGTTCGACTACGAGGTCGTAAACGACGACCGCGAGAGAGCTCGGGAAGAGATGATCGAGACTATAAAGAACATCGTAGAACGAGAAGGAGGCGCTTAGAGTGCTTAACGAGCTGAAGATAGACGAACTGTTGGACAAGGTAGACTCCCGTTACGGGCTCGTTCTGTCGGGCGCCCGGCGGGCACGCCAGATCAACGAGTATACAGCCACCTTAGGACTGAACGAATCTCTGGGCATCCCGGGGCCGCAGGTCCACACCCGCTCCCAGCATCCCTTGACCATCGCCTTCGAGGAGCTCCGGCAGGGTAAGCTCGAGGTGAGCTTTAAGAGCCTGCCTGAGGAGGTCGACCAAGAGGTCGAACCCGCCGCAGCTGGCGACGACTTCTTGAACCCTTCTCCTGGCACGGGCCCTGTCTCCGGGGGCGACGCCGACGAAGCTCCCGGCGGTCTTGGCTCCCCCGACGAAGGTGCTGCCTAAGACTACGCAAGAGATCGGGCCTTGATCCTCCTCGCGGCCGGTTCCGGGCCGGGAGCGCTCCAAGCCCCGCAGATCGCCGCCGAGCTCGCCTCTACCGGGCATCGCGTCGAGGTTGCGTTCGCCCCGGGTGCAAATCGTTTCGTTGGTCCTGCCGCCTTCACAGCCTTTGCGTCCCTCTTCGAAGAGGCTACCGAACCTCCCGAAGCCGTTGTCTTTGCACCCGCCACCGCCGGCACTTTGGCCCGGCTCACCTGGGGCCTGGGCGCTCGGACTGCTGAACAAGCCTATATTACCGGTATTCGGCCGGCGATCGTCGCTACTGAGCTGGACGAGGCTACCCGTAAGCACCCGGCCGTACGCGAGAACGTAGAGCTTTTGAGGAAGGATGGGTACCGCGTGCTGGAGGGGTTGGGGGAGAATATGGCCTCGCCAAAGGCAATCGTGGGCGAGGTGTTTCACACTTTGGGAGGACCACTCTCAGGGTTGCGTGTGCTCATTACGGCCGGAGGGACGCGAGAGCCGATAGACAAGGTGCGCGTCGTGAGCAACCGCTCGTCTGGGAAGATGGGACGTGCTTTGGCCCATGAAGCGTTCCGGTGCGGAGCCGAGGTCACGGTCGTCGCCGCGAACGTGGAGGAGAAAGAGCCGGGCGTTAGTTGGGTGGACGTCGAGACATACGAGGAGATCGAGGAGACCACCATGAGGCTCGCCCCGCATGCGGACGTCCTTATTATGGCGGCAGCTATCTCGGATTTTACGCCCGAGACGGTCGAGGAGGGCAAGATCCGCCGGGGCGGCGCGAAGGGGATCAACCTCAAGCTCGTGGCGACTGGGGACATCCTACAGGCCGTCAGGGAGTCTAATCCGAACCTCTTTATGATAGGATTCGCCGCAACGTACGGGGACTCCTTGTCCGACGCCCGCGAGAAGCTAAAGACGAAGGGCGTAGACCTCGTAGTTGGCAACGACATCTCGATCTCGGACTCGGGCTTCGGCTCCGACGAGAACGAGGTGGTTATAGTGGGCCAGGACGGGGAGCGTTTCGTACCCCGCGCCGAAAAAACGGTAGTGGCGCGCGCTATACTGGACGCTTTGGAAAAGAAAACCTCTCAGGAGAGCAGGCAAGAGCAGGAGGCTTAAGAGCATGGCGGAGAGTACGGTAACGAGGTCGGCGGTCGGCGAGGGGATAGGAGCAGGGGCGAAGACCACGCACCTCTTTACGAGCGAGTCGGTCACCGAGGGGCACCCGGACAAGATAGCCGACCAGATCTCCGACACGATCCTCGATGCGGCCCTAAAGAACGACCCGCAGGCCCGCGTTGCTTGCGAGACGATGGTGACCACGGGGCTCGTGGTGGTGGCTGGCGAGATCACCACTAGTACTTACGTGGACATCCCGACCCTCGTGCGGAGCAAGGTCTCTGAGATCGGCTACACGAGGGCCAAGTTCGGCTTCGACGCCGAGACCTGCGGCGTCATAGTCTCGATAGACCCCCAGTCGTCCGACATCGCCCAGGGTGTAGACAGGGCTGCAGATGCTGCGGCCGGAGAGACCGTCGAGATGACCGACGCCGAGATCGAAGAAGTAGGCGCAGGGGACCAGGGTATGATGTTCGGCTACGCCACTCAGGAGACCGAAGAGCTTATGCCGGCGCCGATCTCGCTCGCCCACGCTTTGACGCGACGCCTTACGGAAGTAAGGAAGTCTGGTGACCTTCCTTACCTGAGGCCTGACGGCAAGAGCCAGGTGACGGTGCGCTACGAAGGCACCCGTCCTGTTGGCATAGACACGGTCCTCATAAGCACCCAGCACCAAGATGGGGTGGAGAGCCAGATAAAAGGCGACCTTTTGGAGGCCGTGATCGAGCCGGCCATGCCCGAGGAGCTCTTCGACAAGGAGAATACTAAGATCTTCGTCAACCCCACAGGCCGATTCGTGGTTGGTGGTCCCCAGGGCGACTGCGGGCTCACTGGGCGCAAAATCATCGTCGACACTTACGGCGGGGCAGCACCTCACGGTGGGGGCGCCTTCTCGGGCAAGGACCCGACGAAGGTCGACCGCTCGGGTGCTTACGCCGCCCGGTACGTCGCCAAGAACGTCGTGGCGGCGGGCCTCGCCGAACGGTGCCTCGTGCAGGTAGCCTATGCCATAGGGGTCGCTCGTCCGGTGAGCGTCATGATCGAGGCCTTTGGTACCGAGATCGTGGACATGACCACGATGCATGCCCTCGTCGAGGAGCACTTCGATCTTAGGCCTGGGGCGATCATCCGCGACCTTGAGCTCAGGCGTCCGATCTACGCGCCGACCGCTGCTTATGGTCACTTTGGGCGCAGCGAGCCGAGCTTTGCCTGGGAGCGGACCGACCGGGCCGACGAGCTGCGCCGCGCCGCGGGCTTGTAATTGTCCGGTCCCCCGGCGCGACGAGCCCCTGCGGGCGAGCGCCGGGGGACCGCCCCAATAGTCGCGCGTGTGAGCCTCCTTATACCCTCGCACGCCCTGCCTTCCCTTAGCTACCGCGTGCCGAAGCGCTTCGCGAAGGAGGTTCGAGTCGGGACGGCGGTTGTTGCCCCCCTCTCCGCTTACTCCCGGGTCGGCATCATCGTCGGGTTCGAGAGAGCGCCGGAGGGGCGATCGCTCGAGGAGATACGGGCTGTGGTTGGGGAGATCTCTCTCCCCAAAAACCTGGTAAAGCTCTGTAGCTGGGCTGCCAAAGCGTCGGCCCTCTCGCTACACGGCGTGCTCCGGATGGCGCTCCCGCCGGGCCTTGATCTCTCACTCTACGTGGTACGTCATCCCGCCCCGGACTGGCCCTTTAAGGTGGGCAGCACTGTAACCCGGAGTAAGCTGCGTGGTACTTTGGGCGGCGAGGGCTTGAAGGCCGCAGAGAGAGCTGGGAGGGTTGCGCTTGCCCCTGCGCTGCCGGCCCAACGGACCGTCGAGTGGGCCATTCCTGTTGAGGGCGCTCTCGATTCGTGTCGAAGGGCGCCCCGGCAGCGGGCGCTTCTAAAAGCCCTTATGGAGCACGATGACGGTGCTTCGGTCGTGGACCTTCTACATGCGACCGGCGCCGGGAGGGATGTCCTCCGACGGCTGGTTCGACGTGGGGCCGTACGGTCGGAGAAAAGGCCAGAGCCGACCCCTAGTTCTTACACAAGAGGTTCTGGCGCGACTTTAGCCGAGTATACGGGAGGGGTGGAATGGGCGCTCTCCCAAGGTGGGGATTGGGTATGGCGGATGCCACGTGTGGAGTTTGTCGCGGCGACGGCGGCCGTCGTGAAGGCTACTATCAGACGAGGGGAGCAGGCCCTGGTGCTCGCGCCAGAGATCGAGGATGTCAAGCGGCTGGTGGAGACGTTCGAGATGCTGCTACCTGCGGGGCTCGCGGTCGCGCCGTACCATAGTGGGCTGGGTCGGAGCCGCGTTGCAGTCTACGAAGCGGCGCGTCGCGGCGAAGTAGACGTTTTGGTAGGCACACGCACAGCGATGCTCGTGCCGATGATGCGCCTCGGAGCCATTTGCGTGGTAGACGAGCCGAACGAAGCACACCGGGCGTCTCCAGGGTACGAGGGCGTCCCTGTTCACGTCCGCGACCTGGCGTGCGCACGGGGCCGGATTGAGGGAGCCGCCGTTTTTTTCTTCTCGCCTTGCCCTTCCTTGCGGTTGTACGCTCCGGAGAGTGGGACGCGACGTCTACCGCCTCGTGCACCCTCTCGATGGCCGGAGGTCGCTGTGATAGATATGCGGGGTACGGGAGCTCTATTAAGCTCGACCCTACTCGACGCCTGCCGCCGGACGGCCCGCCTCGGGGGGCGTGTAGGCGTCATGGTGAACCGAATCGGCCGCATTGTGAGCCTTTCCTGCAATCGATGCGGCTTCGTGCGGGTGTGTCCGGTATGTGGCTTGTCCCTAAGGTCTCAAGGAGAACTAGGTGTGGATTTTCTCTTCTGCGGTCATTGTGGTTATAGGGGAAGCGGCGCTAAGGAATGTCTGGCCTGCGGTTCGGATCGCCTTAGCAGCGTTGGCATCACCGTCGAGCGGGTGCGGGGAATACTGGCGAACACTCTAGACGTCGAAGTGGGGCTCCTAACAGCTTCCGAGCGGGAAGGGGAAGGGGGGGCACCGGTCGTGGTGGGCACGGCTCGATGCGTGCTCGAGGAGGAGTGGGACCTGGGTGTAATCCCCGACGCGGACTCGCTTCTTTTCGGCGGCCTAGACTCCACCGAGAAGGGTTTCAGATTTCTGTATAGGGCGGCCGAGGCGAGCAAAGACCAGCTACTCGTGCAGACCCGTTCGCCGGAGCATCCTACCCTTCAAGCAGCGCTGCGTGGTCACTACGAGGCGTTCGCAAGTGCGGAGCTGCCGAAGCGCCGCGCTTTGGGGTACCCGCCCTACACACATCTGGCGGAGATCACCTTCGAGGGAGCCGAGGAGGAGGTGCGGCATGCGGTAGAATCACGTCTGCGACCCGCCCTCGTAAGTGGGGTAGAGTTGCTCGACCCGGTCCCGATCGTTGTGCCACTATCTCCGGGAAACCGAAGGCTTCCCGCCTGGCGGGCGCTGTTGCGGAGCCGCAAGCGAGCCGCGCTTACGGAGGCCGCGGCGCTAGTCGCCCGGTTGTTGGCTCGTGACCGCGGCGGGCTCAAGACGCATATAAACATGGACCCCGAGGAGGTATAAAAGTGGCGTACGAGATCAGGACGTTCGGAGATCCGGTTTTGAAGTCGCGGGCGACCCCGGTAAAGGACTTCGACGGGTCGCTAGAGCGCTTGGCGCAGGACATGTTGAGGATCATGCGCGAGAACGAGGGCGTGGGCCTCGCGGCAAACCAGATAGGCCGTTTGAAACGCATCTTCGTCGCCGCCTACGAAGACCAGGAGTTCGTGGTCATCAACCCCATGGTCGAATGGAGCTCCGAGAGCACGGAGAAGGATGAGGAGGGCTGCCTCTCCCTGCCGGGTACCCGGGTCGAGATCGAGCGCCCATACGCCGTGACGGTCTCGGGTAAGGACACTTCGGGTACCACCGTGCGCCTCGAGGCCGAAGGCCTCCTCGCTCGTATCTTTCAACATGAGATAGATCACTTGAACGGCGTCCTGATCCTCGACCGTACCGACCTCGAGTCCCGCAAGAGGGCGATGCGCGAGATCAGAGAACGCCTCATGGCACGCCAATAGCGCCCGGGTAAAGGCTTCGTGAAGCTAGCGTTCGCCGGCACCCCAGACTTCGCTGCCACCGTTCTGCGCGGCCTCGTAGACTCAGACCATGAGGTGGGGCTCGTGATCTCTCAACCCGACCGCCGGAGCGGTCGCGGACGCAAGAAACTCGCCACAACACCCGTGGCCGAGATCGCGCGGGACCTGGGACTCCCCTTGCGCCAGCCAGCCCGCATTGGCGAGGTTGTAAAGGAGATAGCCGAACACGACGCCCTCGTCGTCGCGGCCTACGGCCAGCTCCTGCGCCCCGACACCCTGTATGCCGCTCCTTTAGGAGCCTGGAACGTCCACGCCTCGCTGCTCCCCAACTACCGCGGCGCCGCCCCCATAGAACGCGCGATCATGGCCGGAGAAAGAGAGACCGGGGTCTCCATAATACGGATGGACGCAGGGCTCGATACAGGCCCCATAGCCATCCAACGTCGCATCCCCGTTTTACCAGAGATGACCGGCGGGGAACTCACGCAAATCCTCGCAAACCTTGGATCTAAAGCCATAGTAGAAGCTATGTTACTACTTGAAGAAAATTCTCTAACCCTAAGCATACAGGATAATATTAATGCTACGTTTGCGCCTAAACTTGCAGATAAGGAGAGGGTGATCCGGTGGGGTGAGGAGGTCGAAAAAGTACACAATATGGTTCGGGCCCTTACACCACATATAGGCGCCCGCACTTTTCATCCCGAGGTCTCTGGCCCTATAAAGGTGTTGCGTTCGACGATTTTCGAGAAAAAGTCTCGGCGCTTAAAGTCTGGGGTAATTCTACCTGCAAATAAACGACTTTTAGTGGCTTGTGGGGAAGGAGTTTTGGAGATTACGGAGCTTCAGATACCGGGGGGAAAGGCCCTTTCGGCAGGCGATTTCCTTCGAGGCAGGTCTCTTTCGGGCGCTTTTTTTTCCTAAAGAGGCACTGCAATTAGAAGTTCCGTATCTGGCTCGCTCAGTATTTAGAGATAGACGCAAGGCAATAGCAACGATGCTAAAATAGCGCGTATGGGTGCCGAGTATACTGTCGAGAGGAAAGCGCTATAAACCAGCCTGAGACCACCACTAGCATACCTGAACCACAAGTTGATGTACAACAGGCCACCCTTGACGAGGCTTTCAGGCTGGCTATCGTAGGCGCCGGTGGCTACGGGCGTCTTGCGTTAGATGTTCTGGTTGAGGGAGGATTTGAGGCTTGGCTCATCGGTTTTTACGACGATGCTCACGCTACACTTCCGGATAAGGTTCGCGGATTTCCGGTGCTTGGCGACATCGGGGTGTTAAAGAGCATGCTTTCGGTAGAGGCGGTGCATGTCATCGTAGCTATAACCGACAACGTAGCCCGGCTGCGGATAGCAAACTCCATCCGAGGTCTGGGGGCGCAGTTCTTCACGGCGGTGCATCCGGCTGCGTACGTGTCGGCAGAGGCAGTCGTCGGGGATGGATCGGTTTTAGCGGCGGGGGCGGTCGTGCATCCAGATGCGGCAGTAGGGAGCCACTGCTATGTGGGGCCGCGGGCGGTTATTGATCGGGACGCCGTGGTCGGGGCCGGGACGTGGGTCTCGGCGGGGGCGGTCGTGGGTCCTGGAGGCCGGGTTGGGGTCCGGGCGGTCTTAGGGCAGAACTCAAGCGTAGGACGCAAGGCGGTCGTCAAGGATAATACAGAGGTTGCTGCACTCTCTTTGGTGGAGGAGGAAGGCTACGCGCCGTGATCCCGATCGTGGTCAGGCTCTTGGGCTTTGTGCTATCCGTAGTCGGAGAGGATCTCCGATGGTGGGTGTATATGCTTTCGGCATCTGAGAGGTGAACTACAGGAGTTGCGCCGTCCGCGTGGGAGAGCGTTATTCTCCTGGTAGGTTGTAGGGAATAGGGAGTTGGCTTCGCCGGGATGACCTGATAACGTCGGTAGTTTATATTAGCCTCAGGGCGACGGTATGGGTTGCCTTTTAAGAGCTAACCTAGAGAGGATGTGTGCTTAGCCAGTGAGGTTCAGTTTTTCTACGGCTGGGGAGTCTCATGGGCCTGCCGAGGTTACCCTGCTACATGGGGTGCCTGCAGGCTTGAGCCTCGTTGCTGAGGACATAAACAAGGATCTCTCCCGGAGGCAGAGAGGCTACGGGCGGGGCGGGCGCCAGAAGATAGAGAAGGACGAGGTCGAGTTCCTAGGCGGCGTGCGTCACGGGCGCACTTTGGGTTCCCCAATCGCGATGCTCGTCTGGAACAACGACTACGCCAACTGGGAAGCCCGGATGACCCCTCATCCACCCGAAGAGCCTACCAAAAAGATTACATTACCCAGGCCCGGACACGCGGACTTGGCTGGGATGCAGAAGTACGCCTTCGACGATCTTCGGAACGTCCTCGAACGTTCCAGCGCTCGAGAGACGACCGCCCGGGTAGCCGCCGGCGGCGTTGCTCGCAAGCTCCTCTCCGAGTTTGGCATAACGATAAACAGCGCGGTGTACCGGGTTGGGGAAGCTTCTCTCGACAAGGAGCAGGCGATCCTGGATGCTGCCAACGCCGACGACTCTGAGGTACGCTGCCCGGACCCTGAGGCCACCGAGAGGATGAAGGCGCAGATCGACGCGGCCCGATACGCCCGGGACGCATTGGGTGGGGAGTTCGTTGTGGTGGCGGAAGGGTGTCCCGCTGGGCTCGGGTCTTATGTAGACTGGCGTGACAAGCTCGATGCCAAGCTTGCCCACGCGGTTATGTCCATCAACGCCATAAAGGGTGTCGAGATCGGTATGGGCTTCAAGGTAGCAAATAGGCGCTCGAGCGAGGTGCAAGACGAGATAATTCTGGAGGATGGCCATGAAGGAGCTCGCCTCGCGCGCTCGAGCAACCGCCTCGGCGGTTTGGAAGGCGGCATGACAAACGGCGAGCCCGTCGTGGTTGCGGCGGCGATGAAGCCGATCTCCACCATCGCCCAAGCGTTGCGCACTGTAGACCTCTCCACCTACGAGCCCTCGCGCGCCTTTAAGGAGCGGGCGGATACCGCCGCCGTGCCCGCCGCTGCTGTAATTGGGGAGTCCATGGTCGCCGTCGTTCTAGCCGAAGCGGTTTTGGAAAAGTTCGGCGGCGACAACATGACCGACATCCGGGCCGCCTACGACTCTTACCTGGCGCGCCTTAAAGAAGCCGGTCGCAGCGCCCTGGAAGACCCGAAGGCGCGTTCTTAGGGGCTTTGAAGGGGCCTTTGGCCATCATCGGGTACATGGGTAGCGGCAAGAGCACCGTGGGACGCGTGGTTGCCGGTTCCTTAGGCTGGGAATTCGTGGACCTAGATCGGGCGGTCGCCGAGAGGGCGGGACTCTCGGTATCGGAGATCTTCGACCTTCTGGGCGAGCCCCACTTCCGCGACCTCGAACGCCAAGAACTCCTCGCCGTTCTCGACGGGCCGACCAACAGGGTTGTCTCCTGTGGCGGTGGGGTAATCGAAGACTCACGCAATCGCGCCCTCTTCTTGGAGGTTCCGACCGTGTTCTTGTGGGAAGATACGGGTGTTCTGTACCGGAGAACCCGCGGTCCAAGTAGACCTTTGAGGGGCACCAGCTTCGAGGACTTCTCCCGTCGATACGCCGAGCGCCTCCCATACTACCTGGAAGTCGCCTCGCTTCAGATAGAGCCAGAGGGACGTCCTCCCCTCCGGATCTCAGATGAGATAATCGAGTGGCTTCGCGGCGGTTGAAAAAAGAGAGCGTCACCGTTACGGCGACTACCCCCTACGAGGTCCGCGTCGAGTCGGACCTGGACCTAAAGGCGGCCGTATCCGAAACGCTAAAGCCTGGAACCGCCGTCCTCCTGACCGACTCAAACGTAGGACCACTCTACGCCACTTTCGTGGAAAAGGTACTGAAAGAGGCTGGGTGGGACCTGGCCGACGACGTGCTGACAGTACCCGCTGGCGAGGCCTCGAAGAGCCTCTCGGTCTACGAAGGGGTAGTCCGCAGGCTTGCCCGGGCGAAGACGCCGCGAGGCGCAACGCTCTTCGCGCTCGGTGGCGGGGTGGTAGGCGACCTCGGCGGTTTCGTGGCGAGCAGTTACGCGCGTGGCATAAACCTCGTCCAACTGCCAACCTCTCTTTTGGCGATGGTGGATAGCTCCGTCGGGGGCAAGGTCGGGCTTGACCTCCCTGAGGGCAAGAACCTCATAGGAGCCTTCCTCCAGCCTCGTCTGGTCGCGGCGAACCTCGATTGGCTCGACACTTTGCCGCCGCACGAGATCTCGTACGGCCTCGCTGAGGTGGTTAAGATGGGACTCCTCACCGGTGGCGAGTTCTTTGAAGACCTGAAAAGGAGCTTGGCGCACGCGCGGGCCGGCGACACGGAAGCTCTACAGACCCTAATCCTGCACTCCGTCCGCGCCAAAGCCGTGGTGGTGACTGAAGACGAGCGCGAGGCCGGCGTTCGCGCTATCCTCAACTACGGCCACACGGTCGGCCACGGCCTCGAAGCCGCCGCTGGTTACGATCTCCCACATGGCGAGGCTGTAGCTGTCGGGATGCTCGCCGCTGCCCGGCTCTCCCGCGAAAGCTTCGGCACGGACCTACTCGCTACCCATGAGGATCTCCTTCGCGCCGCCAGCTTGCCGCTGAAGGTGTCCGCTGTCGAGGTAAAGAGGGTCCTCGACGCGATGGGGCGCGACAAGAAGCGCTTCGCTTCGGATGCGGTCGGCGAATATCGTTTCGTACTCCTTGAAGATGTGGGCCGACCCGTACGCGACGTACCGGTAAGCACTGATGAAGCTCGCCGGGTGATAGGGGACGTCCTTGGCCCTTAAAATCTTCGTTCTGAACGGCGTCAACATGGGGGCTTTGGGGAGTCGACGACCGGAGGTCTACGGAACACTAACCTTGAATGACATAGAGAAATTTTTAAAGGATGAGTTTCCGAGAGTAGACTTCGAGTTCAGGCAGACGGACCACGAGGGCGAGATGATCGAGTTTGTTCGAGAAGCCGTCGGCTCTGTGGGTCTTGTGGTAAATCCCGGCGCCTGGACGCACTACTCCTACGCTCTTCACGACGCTCTAGAGGCGTTAGACGTACCGAAGGTTGAGGTTCATCTTTCGAACGTTTATGCGAGGGAGGAGTGGCGCCGGCGGTCGGTGGTATCACCTGCGGTACACGCGGTCGTTTCCGGGATGAGCGCATACGGATACGCTGCTGCGGTTCGTTACGTCCTGGAGCGTCGCAATTCATGAGAGAGGCGAGGGTTTGGCATGAGTTGTACGGGAGAGGCGCTATGTTACGTTGAGATGGATCGGAAGGCAATGCTCTTGGGCGGCTTGTAAAACTTACGGGAACGTCGTGGCAACACGGGTTAAGAATAATCGGCTTGGCTTGTTGCTGGCGGTAGTTCCCCATAGGATCACCGAGATTTGTGCGATAATATCGCGGCGATTCTGGAGTAAATAGAGGACTGAGGAGCAGTCGCGGGCGATGATCTCAACCAACCAGTTTAGGAACGGCGCGGCCATCAAGGTTGATGGCAAGCGCTTTATGATCCTGTATTTCCAGCATGTAAAGCCGGGCAAGGGAGGGGCCTTTGTTAGGACACGCTTGAGAAACATCGACACGGGGGCCGTAGTTGAGAAGACCTTTAGGGCTGGGGAGAAGGTCGAGAGCGTCAAGACCCAATCGCGTCCGATGACATTTTTGTACCGCGACGGGGAGCTCTTCTACTTTATGGACTCAGAGACCTACGAGCAGATCGTTATCCCAGTTGAGGTTATAGACGAGGCGGCTGGATATATCGTCCCGAACGGAGAGGTGACGGTGCTCTCAGCGGATGGGGAGGTCGTGAGTGTAGAGCCTCCGCCGCACGTGGACCTGGAGGTGGCCGAGACGGATCCGGGCCTCAAGGGCGATACGGCGACCGGCGGCTCGAAGCCGGCCACTTTGGAGACCGGGCTTGTAGTGCAGGTACCGCTCTTTGTTGGTGTCGGCGAGAAGGTGCGGGTTGACACGCGCACCAAAGAGTACCTGACCAGGGCGTAGGGGTCTTTGAGCCGACGCACGGCCCGCAAGCACGCGTTTTTGTCGCTCTACCAGAGTGACGTTACAGGCCAGCCTATAGACCCGACCTTGGAGCGCTGGCGGAGGCACCGGGGCGAGCTCGAGGAGTACGCCGAAAGGCTCTCGCGTGGGGTCGAACAGGAGAAGGAGACTTTGGACGCGCTTCTCGGCGAGGTTGCGGTCGGCTGGCCGGTCCACCGCATGAGCGCCGTCGATCGCACCGTCTTGCGCCTTGCGCTCTACGAGATGCTCTACATCGACGACGTACCGGCAGAGGTGGCTATGGGCGAGGCCATCGAGCTTGCCAAGGGTTTCTCCAGCGACGAAGCCCCCCAGTTCGTCGGTGGCGTCTTGCGGGGGGCGAGGGAGGCTGGACTGGGGGGAGATCCCGAGCGTCGGGTGGAGCATGGATAAGGGGCTCAAAGGTACGCAAAGCGCTTCGCGCCAAAAAAGTCCAACACGCGGCACCGGGGTGCGTTGGGAAGAGCATCGGGCTAGGTTCGAGGCGTACCTTGAGGGCTTGATCTTTTCGGAAGAGCCAAGCCTCTCGAGGCTTGTCGAGGCGATGCGCTACTCGATGCTCGGAGGGGGTAAGAGGGTGCGTCCAACCTTGTGTATGGAGACGGCGAGCGTCTTCGGGGCAGAGCCAGAGCTTGTGTTGCCGAGCGCCGCGGCTATCGAGCTCGTGCATACCTATTCTCTGATCCACGACGACCTGCCGGCGATGGATGACGACGACATGAGGCGCGGACGGCCGACGGTCCACAAGAAATACGGCGAGGCGATAGCGATTTTAGCCGGCGACGCCTTTTTCGGGGAGTCATTGACCCTGATCACCGTCCACCAGGAGGGTACGTGCGAGCAGGTTCTCGCGGTAGTGCGTGAACTCGCCAACTCGTCGGGGGTAGAAGGGATGGTTGGAGGGCAAGTCATCGACATGGACCACACCGGCGTAGGTGCCACGGCGGACTCCGAGACGCTCCACATGATTCACAGGTACAAGACCGGCTCCCTTATAAAGAGCAGCGCAATGATAGGCGCGATCCTGGCCGGGGCAGGAGAATCGGAGCAGGCGGCGGTCTCTGAGTACGCGATGGAGCTTGGGTTGTGCTTCCAAATCGTGGACGACGTATTGAACGCCACCTCGACCCGGGAAGCCCTCGGAAAAAGCGCCGGGAGCGACGCCGAGCAGGGCAAGGCCACGTTCGTCGAAGTCTATGGCCTCGAAGGTGCAAAAAAGGAAGCGGACAAGGCTGCCGAGAAAGCAATTGCAGCCCTCTCCGCGGTAGATGGCGACACCTCAAGCCTGCAGGAGTTGGTGCTTTTTGTCCGCCATCGAGGCCATTAGCGACCCCACCGAACTAACGTAGGGGACGAAAGGAGCTCCCAGACTGCCTCCTCCTGCCTCAGATGCCTCCCGAAGCGCCACGCAAAACACCCGATCGCGGCTAGACGCCCTGCTCGTCGGTAGGGGTATCGCCGAGAGCCGAGCGCGGGCTCAGGCTCTTATCATGGCCGGCGCCGTACGGGTTGAGGGTGAGGTCGTCAACAAGGCGGGCTTTCGTGTCGACACAGACGCAAACCTCCACGTCGATAAGCCTGCTCCCTTCGTCTCCAGAGCCGGGGAGAAGCTCGCCCACGCTCTAGACGTTTTCGGGATCGAGGTAGAGGGCCGCGATTGCCTGGACGCGGGGGTGTCCACTGGCGGTTTCACGGACGTTTTGCTAAGGCGCAAAGCGGACAGGGTAATCGCTGTGGACGTCGGTTATGGCCAGCTCGACTGGCGTTTGAGGAACGATCCGCATGTCTTGGTAATGGAGCGCACCAACGTTAGGCATCTTTCGGGTAAGGATCTGCCGTTCGCGCCGGATCTGCTCGTCGCTGACCTCTCTTTTATCTCGCTCGTGGTAGCGCTCGAAAATCTCCTCTCGACGACGGCCTCCATAATCGAGGCGGTGGTACTAGTCAAGCCTCAGTTTGAGGCTGGCCCAGAGCACGTAACGCGCGGCGGGCTCGTGCGTGATCCGGTGGCACGTGCGGTGGCGGTACGTGGGGTGGCAAAAGCGTTCGAGCCCGTAGGATTCGGTGCTGTGGGAGTCGCGCGTTCGCCTGTCGCCGGCAGGCGGGCAGGGAACGTGGAGTATACCCTGCGGCTCTTGCGGGGTGTTGAGGCAACGCTTGACGAGGAGCAGATCCTCGCGGTGGTGGGAGGCGAGACTTGAGGGAGGGGCCGAAAGCGGTGCGGAGGGTTGGGATCGTTAGAAATCCAAATGTGGGAGAGGAGTACCCGAAGCGGCTCGTCAAGATCTTGAACGAACAGGGGGTCGAGGTCGAGCGGTACACTGAGCCTACGGGAGAGAGAGAGGAGAATGGGGACCTCGACCTTGTCTTCGTGCTAGGCGGAGATGGGACGATGCTTCGGGCTTCGCGGATGTATCCAGGCCGTATCTTGCTTGGGGTAAACCTCGGTACTTTAGGCTTCATGAGTGGGATGCGGCCAGAGGAGTTCGAGTCGGGTGTCGAGACGGTCCTGAACGGTGGGATCCACGTCCACGAGTACCGAATGCTCGAGATCAAGCTTTCGGGTAAGGACGAGGCGCGCACAGCGGTCAACGACGCGGCGCTCCTCAAAAAGCACCCGCAGCGCATCACCACAGTCGACGTCGTCATCGGCGGAGAGGACCTAGTAACTCTGCGGTGTGACGGGTTTGTTGCAGCTACTCCTTTAGGCTCCACCGCCTATGCTCTCTCCGCAGGTGGACCTATAGTCTCAGGGGATGTTGAATGTTTCGTGCTCGTACCGATAGCACCACATTCCCTCCTGACGCGGCCCTTGATCTTGGGCCAGGATCAGGTGGCCGAGCTTTGGATACGAAAGCCCGGGGCACTACTCAGCCTGGACGGGGGCGAGACCGAAGAGATGCCCGACGGCGCATGTGTGCGGTTCGGCCTCAGCAGTGAGAGCGTTAGAATAGGTAGAACGGACGAATGGACCTGGTGGCGTGCCGTGAGGAACACGTTTTTGTGAAGAGGGCTTGGTAGAGACTAGGAGGGCTTAGGAGAGGATAGAGGTGCTCGCGGAGATCTCCGTCGAAAACGTGGCTCTGATCGAGGAGGCCACCCTCGAGCTCGACTCGGGTCTGAACGCCATAACCGGCGAGACGGGTGCGGGCAAGACTTTGCTCGCCACCGCGCTGCAGATGCTCCTTGGTGGCCGTGCCCGTGCAGAGGCGGTTCGCTCAGGTGCAAGAAAGGCCACCGTCGAAGGCACTTTCGTCCTCCCAAACGAGGTCGGCGAGAGGATGCTCTTTGACGCCTTAGGAGACCTCGCTGAGGAGATAAATCCGGATGAGGGTATAGTATTGAGACGAACGTTGACCGAGGAGGGCCGGTCGCGGTGTTACGTAGGCGGGGTCGCTGTACCGGTGAAGGCTCTCGCTTCTTTGGGCGAGCGGCTGGTCTCCTACCATGGTCAAAGAGAGCAGGCCCGCCTCACGGACCCTGCCCAGCAGCTCGGCATCTTAGACGATTTTCTCGATGAAGAGACCTCCGAGGCGAAGGCCTCTTTGGGCGAGTTGTGGAGCCGGGTGGAGAAGTACCGGCGGGAGCTCGCCGAGCTCAGGTCCTCATCGGAGGCCCGCATAAGGGAGGTCGAGTTCTTGCGCTACCAAGTGGCGGAACTTGAGGCGGCGAGCTACAGCGCCGGAGAGGTAGGGGAACTCACGCGCGAGCGGGACCGCTTAAGGAACGTAACGGACCTTCTTGAGGTGGCTGCGGCGGCTGTTACGGCCCTTTCGGGCGAGGAAGGTAGCGCGGTTGACATCCTCGCCCAGGCCGTCTTCGAGTTGGACCGGGCGTCCCGCTACGACGAGGCGCTCTCGAGCCTCCTTGGCCGCGTTCAGGGACTCTCGGCGGAGCTCGAGGATGTGGTCTACGAGCTCAGGGCTTACCTCGACGAGCTAGAGGCCGACCCGAGCCGCCTGGAGATGGTCGAGGACCGTCTGCAGAGCTTGCGAGCTCTGGAGCGCAAGTACGGGGAGGACATAGAGGGGTATTTGACGGAAGCTAAGACACGCCTCTCCCGTCTTGAGAACTTCGAGGAGGAGACGGCGGAGCTCGAGTGGCGCATACAAGTGGGCGAGGAGGAGTTGAAGAAACTCGGAGAGATTCTCTCGGCAGGCCGAAAGGGGGCTGCAGAGGAGCTCTCGAAGAAGGTGCAGGCTAACCTCGGGGATCTGAACCTCGGGAAGACGACCTTTCGGGCGGAGCTCATAGAGGGGACTCTAGGGCCGACCGGCAAAGAGCGGGTGGAGTTTGTGATCCGCCCGAACCCCGGCGAGCCGGAGCTGCCGGTACGGCGCTACGCTTCGGGGGGCGAGCTTAGCCGGGTTATGCTCGCTATACGGCTGGCTCAAGGCAGGGTCGAGCCGGGAGCGACGTACGTCTTTGACGAGGTGGACGCAGGGATAGGCGGCGAGACGGCGACGGCGGTCGGGGCGAAGCTTCGGGAGCTAGGAAAGCGCAATCAGGTCCTGACGATCACCCACCTCCCGCAGATAGCCTCAGAAGCAAAGACGCACGTGGTCGTCGTTAAGGCCCCCTCCGACGGTCGTACACTGACTGAGATTCGCAGAGTCGAGGGCGAGGAGCGCCACCGTGAACTGGCCCGGATGCTCTCCGGCAGAATCGACGAGGCCTCCCTCGCCCACGCCCGAGAGCTTTTAGCAGAAGAGTAGTGAGCCTTACCCTTCGACCATAGTACACCCTTCCGTCTCCCTCGATGTCCCGAGATCGAGCATCCCGATACCAAGGTTTATATACACATAATACTCAGTACTGAGAAGATACCCCAAACGATAAGAAATGGGGTGCACCTGTGCGGCGCGCTTACCCTGCTCTACAGTCCGATAGTTGAGGCATGAGACTGAGGATAGCGTCTTCAGGTTCTCCGACTTCCACATAGCAAGGAAATAGTGGTAGGTCTTTTTTTGAGGAGGGTGGTAGGGGTAACAGGGTCTCCTTGGCACGAGCTCTGTGGGTAGGCTGGAGGCTCAACGAGGCAAAGGATACCCTAGTTATCTGCACAAGCAATCGCTCGGTGGAAAGCTGTGGGGTAAGATCCTTGGTAGCTACAGGCGAAAGAGTAGGAGGATGTTGTGTTAGGGGAGCTGATACCCGAAGAGTGGGTCGGCAAGTATGTCCTGCTGGAGCTTGGGGCTAACGAGCCTCTTCGGCTCACTGCGAGGTTGGATAAGGTTGCCGACAGCGGTATCGTCGCTCTTGTAAAGGTTGCGGTTTCAGACCCGGAGTCTAGAGGGGGTTGGGGCGCTCCCTCTTACATAGCAAAATATGGCGCCAAGTGTTATCCTTGGCACTCTGTACACTCAGTCCGGTTGCTGGAACCCGAAGAGAAACGCTCGCTAGAAGAAGGCTGGCCGCCAGAAAAGGACGCGGTAACACGATAGCCATATACTACCGTCGTTGCGGGCTGCATTCCCGTGGTTCACGTACGGTAGATCTTCAAGGTTGTCGTTTAGATGCACTACGCTCTTGGCACATGCTCTTACGTTCTAGTTCTGATAGAGCTTCTGACGTTGAGCAGGTGAGCAAGAGTAGCCGAGAGCCCGATTTCCTTCAGCTCGACCAACTCATAGTCTTACCTCCCTTCCCCTACGATACCACCGGACCCGCTACGAGCAGAAAGCGCCCGTGCTTCGTCTACACGCCACTACTCTCCCCACGCTTTTCTTCAAATACCATCTCTGGTGCCTGGTGATCTTCATTAACCACCAGTAGAGGGGCAATCGGACAACCACTAGCGTACTGATATTGCATGCTACCTTCTTTGATCTACAGACTTGTTTAGCAAGCAGCTCACCAGGCTCTAAAGAAAAGAGAGGGGGGATCACGTAGTGAAGGGGCGATTCTTTTCGCGCGTCTGGTTGATCCTTGCGGTAGGCGTGCTCGTGGCGGTGATGCTGGCTACAAGCATCACGTTTTTTGATCACGTTTTCTGCCGCCCAAAGCCCACCGTCCGGAGAGGCCTAACGGAAGCTCCTCTGGACGGACCCGTCCGTGCGCTTGATTGGCCCATAGACGTGTACGCCTGGGATGAACCGAATCAAGAGGAGCCGGGGTATTATTATTGGTGGTACCAGTACTACTACGACCCTGAGATCACGGTCGGGAAAGGGGATGGCATAGCTGGGCCTGGTGGAACTCAGTAGGGGTGTAGCAGCTCCCTGAGCATAACTTTCTTCTGGTCCTGATCCGTGAAGAAGTTGGGGCTAATATCCCGACCTCCTTTTTTCCGATTCTGATAGCCCCTGTATGCGTACTCTGTACTGCGTACATCAGCGTGCGTACAACGAATTCGTCTCCATGTGGTAGAGGCACACTATTAAGTATAGTAGGTTGGTTCTATCTCCCACGACGAAGCAAGCGCTGCCGATAGTCGGGGTGGTCTCGGCTGTTTTATTTTGACCTTGCGAGGCGTATCATGCTCGAGGATGCTGGGACGGCAATTACGAGGGTGTGTTGGGCTGCTTAGTATAGTGAGCAGGTTGGAATTTGTATGTCCTTTGCAGAAGGGGTAAGTGTTCTGGACAGGTGAAATTTTTCTAGGGGCGTGGTTGATTTGGCGGAGCCGATAGTAGCAGAAACCAGGTACATCTTCGTGACGGGCGGCGTGGTCTCCTCTATCGGCAAGGGGACGAGCGCTGCCGCTTTGGGGATGCTCCTCAAGAGCCGGGGCTACAAAGTGGTGTTGCAGAAGTTCGACCCGTACATAAACGTGGACCCCGGCACTATGAGCCCGTACCAGCACGGCGAGGTTTTCGTTACCGAGGATGGCGCCGAGACTGACCTGGACCTTGGGCACTACGAGAGATTTCTGGACGAGAACCTCGGAAAGCTCTCCAACGTAACCACTGGCAGCGTCTACTGGGAGGTCATACAGCGCGAACGGCGGGGGGACTATCTAGGGGCTACCGTGCAGGTCATTCCCCATATTACAAACGAGATAAAGGCCAGAATCGGCCGCTTAGGGCGCGATAAGGACATTGTTATCACCGAGATCGGGGGCACCGTCGGCGATATCGAGAGCCTACCTTTTTTAGAAGCTATAAGGCAGTTCAGAAACGATGTCGGGCGCAAGAACGTCCTGTATGTACACGTCTCATACGTGCCGTTCATCGAGGCCGCCGGAGAGCTAAAGAGCAAGCCCACCCAGCACTCGGTCCAGCGCCTGCGCGAGATCGGCATCACGCCGGACGTTCTTCTGTGCAGGGCCGACAGGCCGATAGATGAGGACGTCCGGAGGAAGATTTCACTCTTCTCCGACACGGAGCTTGACTCGGTGATCCCGGCCGAGAACGCCCCGACTCTATATTCGATCCCCCTTTCCCTTCACGAAGGGCGCTTTGATGAGCTGGTTTTGGAGAAGCTAGGGCTGCCTGCGCTGCCTCCGAAGCTCGGGGGCTGGCGGGATCTGGTGGACCGGATGCTCTCGGCTACGAAACCCGTTAGGGTTGCCATCGTCGGCAAGTACGTGAAGCTTCAGGACGCCTACCTTTCAGTCGTGGAGGCGCTAGGACACGCGGGCGCATCGCGCGGGGTCAAGGTCGAGATCGACCGGGTAGACGCTGAGGACCTGACCGACTCGGTCGCAGCCAAGGAGCGCCTTGCAGGGGCGGACGGAATTCTGGTCTTGCCAGGATTCGGGGATCGTGGCACAGAGGGGAAGATAGAGGCGGCCCGGTACGCGAGGGAGTCAGGTATGCCATATCTTGGGCTCTGTCTGGGGATGCAGATAGCGGTGATCGAGTTCGCGCGGCACGTGGTGGGCTTGGAGAAGGCCAACTCGGCCGAATTCGACCCCGAGAGCGATCACACGGTTATAGATATCATGCCCGATCAGGTGGGGGTCGAGATGGGTGGGACGATGAGGTTGGGGCGCTACCCCTGCAAAATCGAGTCAGGAACTTTGGCGAGCGAGGTCTATGGCGAGGAACTCGTTTACGAACGACACCGTCACCGCTATGAGGTCAACAATGGCTACCGAGACGCTCTTGCGCAATCCGGGATGATTTTTTCGGGTACCTCTCCCGATGGACGGCTCGTTGAGATCGCTGAGGTCAGAGACCATCCGTTTTTTATCGGTAGTCAGTTCCACCCGGAGTTTAAGAGCCGACCGTTGAAGCCCCACCCTCTCTTCAGGGGCTTCGTCGAAGCCTGCCGCGAGAACCGACGAGCGGGAGTTGTGCGGACCGAAAGCTCTACCGAGGGCTCTAAAGAGAAGGCTGCACGCTGAAAGGGTTGAGCGCGTCACCGACTTCGGCGAGCAAACACTATGTCCTGGCGCTGCTCTACGAGGAGCCGGCGGGCAGGATCTTCACAAGAAACGCCGGGGCAATCTCGTTTGAAGCTACCCTCTACTGGCACCCGGACGACGGGGTACCGAGCGGGCCCATCCTCGACGACCCTATCCCCGGCGTTAGGTTCTTCTCCCTCGTAGAAACCGAAGATGTCACGTTGGCCACGCGCCGCATCTCCTGCGAGATACGCGCCCTCTACGCTGAGCAGCTAACAGCCGGTTTAGACGCAGCTCTACGCTCCGTCACAACCCACGCCGCCTGCACCGAGGCCGTGCTCGAATCGCGAACCGTCAGGCTCGCTGACCCGTTAGTGGCACCTGCCGCGCTCGTGCAGGAGCTGGCGCGGCAGCTGTGGGACGCTGGCCTCTCCGTAAGCTTCGGCCCCTCGTGGGCGCCTACCGCCGGTGCTACTATCTCTGTTGGGGCAATGAGCCTCGAAGACGCTTTGGAATCCTTTCTCCGTGCAAGTCATGCTTTGTGGATGCCTTGTCGCTCCCGGTAAAACGATGCGCGCTCTGGATTAGGGGACCGCTTCAGGGTAAGCTTCTCTAGCATGAGGGAACGGCGATATAGATAACCCTATGCACTGCCACACCGCAGTAGCTGTCGCGCTTGCAGAGACTACCCTCCATACAGAGGCGTGGTGAGCACCGAGTCCCAGGGGCGCTCTCTCTCGGCCTTCACGGTCGAGCTCGACGTGTATTCTGGCCCGTACGAAGGGCTTTTGGCGTTGATCGTCAAGGACGAGTTGGAAATTTTTGAGGTCCCTTTGCGCGAGTTGGTGAGCCTGTACCAAAACGCGAGCCACCCAGGAGTAGGGGCAGAAGGGGCACTTCGGGAGGAACCCAAGGCCTTAGAGCGTGACACCGACTTCGTAGATTCTGCGACCTCCCTCGTCCTTATGAAGGGTCGCGCTCTGGCTCCTACACCTGAGCTTGAAGAGGACGAGGACGGCGAGGAGCTCCTCTCCCCGCAGGATCTCGAAGAACGCCTCGTAAACTACCTTAAGATACGCCGTGGTGCCGAAGCCTTGGGGGAGCACTTCAAGAGGAACGCCGGCTTCCACCCGTCCGGCCATGACCTGATCCCCCGTCCGGGACGTCTCTGCCTGAATACGGACCGGGTTGCGGCGGCAATCCGGCGGGCCTTCTCCAGGACCACCGAGCCTGAGGTGAGACATCTAGGCCCGATCACGGTCACCGTTCAGGAGCTTACGGCTTTGATCCGGACCTCCCTTGTCCACGGACCCCTCTCTTTCGAGGACCTGATCCGCGACATGGACCGCATTCGCTCCGCGGTGGCCTTTGCTGCCACCCTTTCTTTAGCCTCCGAGGGCTACGTTAACCTTTCCCAAGCAGAACCTTTTGGCCCCCTGAGCCTCGTGCCGGCGACATGAACGTCTCAGAGGGCCAAAGCACTCACGAACGTGCGGTATCGCCTAGCGCGGCTGCTCAAGTCGAAGCCATTCTCCTGGTGAGCCCCCGACCCGTACCCCTCTCCGCCCTGATCTCGGCTACTGCGCTCCCTGAAGCTGATATAAGGGTTGCGATCGGGGGGCTCAAGGAGCGCTACTCCCCTGAATCTTCCGGTATCGTGTTTCGAGAGGTGGCCGGAGGCTTCCAGCTCGCGACGAATCCCCTTTGCGCAGGCGTCCTCGATCGGTTTCGTAAGGAGGCCCGTCCGGCCCCGCTCTCAGGCGCCGCCCATGAGGTTTTGGCCTGTGTACTCTACCTGGGGCCTTTGACCCGGACCGCCATCAACACCGCACGCGGCGTTAACTCCGACGCCGTGGTCCGCAACCTCCTCGACCGCAACCTACTCGCCGAGGCCGGCCGCGACCTGTCGAGTCCCGGAGCGCCGGCCTTCCTCGACGTCACCGAAGATCTTCTCCTCGCCGCCGGCGCAAAGAGTCGCGACGACTTCCCTGCCCTCGATACTCTGGTCGATCACGAAGAGATCGCTCGCGTTCGCGAGCGCGTCGGCGGCCAGGCCCAGAAGAAGAGTGGCGGGGAAGAGGAGTAAGGGTGCGTTTGCAAGCCTTTCTTGCCCGGAGCGGAGCGGCGTCTTCTCGCCGCAAGGCGGAGGCCTTGATCACTGCGGGAAGGGTAAGGGTCAACAATCGGACCGCGCTCTTGGGCGAAAGCGTAACATCCATAGACCGCGTTCTACTCGACGACAAACCTGTCGAGCGCCCCACGGAGCATACCTACCTCGCTCTGAACAAGCCCGCCCGCTGCCTGACGACCCTGAAAGACGAACGAAACCGCTCGACGGTAGCCGAGCTCATGCCCGAGAAGATCCCTGGTCTCGTCCCCGTAGGCCGCCTCGATGCCGACACCACCGGTCTCCTGCTCCTTACCAACGACGGCTCTTTAGCTTACCGCATCGCCCACCCCTCCTCCGAGGTCGAGAAGGAGTACGAACTGACTCTTAGAACACTTCCCAAAGGTGAGCTCGAAAAACGCCTCGCGGTCCTCGAAAGAGGCCCCGAACTCGAGGACGGTAAAATGCTTCCCCCGAAGCTAACTGGACAGCGACGCAAGGGGAACAAAACGATTCTCAACCTCACCATACACGAGGGCCGTAATCGTATAATACGACGTGCTTGCCTCGTGGCGGGGTTGTCTCTAATCTCCATGAAGCGTGTGCGCGTCGGCCCTGTGCGACTTGGCAATTTGCCTCTGGGCCGCTACCGACTTCTGACCGAGGAGGAGCTACAGGGATTGCGTGAGGTCACGTGTTGAGGCCTATGGTCGGCACTCCGGGGACAGACTTCACAATAGAGGACGTTCGCGGAGTGTTCCCGAAAGAGATAGAGATTACGCCTTTAGAGCGTCCCGTGGACGCCACCGTCCGCGTGCCAGGCTCCAAAAGCATCACTAATCGAGCACTCATCGTCGCCGCCCTAGCCGATGGAACCTCCAGGATCGAGAACCCCCTCTTCGCCGATGACCCCTACTGGCTTATGGCCTCCCTCGCCCAACTTGGCTTCGCTATAAACGTAGATCGCGAAGCCAATATCATCACCGTAATAGGACAAAGAGGTATAATACCAAAAAGCGAAGCACAGGTGTTCGTGGGGAATGCGGGTACGGTGGCGAGATTTTTGCCGCCGGTCCTGGCGTT
>DATHAB010000054.1:0-7950 GCA_035296885.1 Rubrobacteraceae bacterium | reverse complement strand
TTCTGCGAGAACCACCAGCTGGTGGAGATCCAAGGATAACCCTCTTTTGGAGAGTTTTACTCGGCGGCTTTAGGGGCAGTGAGCTTGCTTGAGCTTCCACCTTGAGGCTCTTCCGGCATGTGGTGTCTAACACCAGCTTCTTTGTAGGCGCTACGGAGAGAAGCCAAACCGCCATCGTAGTGCTTGGTCTATACCTTCTATAGCGGTCGGGAGGAAAGTTAGCGAATGTTATAAGGAGCCAAGTCGACAATGGCTCCTGAATTATCTCATCGTTAGGGATATCCAAGTACAGTAATCGGTACTCTGCTAACTTCCGCTGCATAGCATTAGCATTGTCAGGATAGTCTGCGACCCGCCCGAAGGACGGTCTTCGTGGAACTTTCCTACCGTCTTCAGAAATGCCCGGATAGCACACGCGAGCTTCGAAGGCGCGTTATAGTTCGCTACGTGGGCCGCCTCCGGAACGACGACGAGCCGGCCTTCCGGTAATAATTGAGCCACTTTCTCGGCTCAGGGCTGCGGTGTAATTGGGTCTCTCGCCCCGCTCAGGAGCAGCGCCGGCGTCCGCACGCGGGGTAGCTTATCTTCGATCCGGTTCTCGAGGGCGTACTGGAAGGTGTGCTACCCCCGAAGGAGGCTCGCATCCAGGGCGTCGAGAAGCATGATGGGGTTGAGGTAGAGGGGCTCTCGAGTGCCGTTGAGCAGGAATCGCGCGATCTGCCGGAGAACGCTCCGTCCTTGATGGTCCATCGTCGGGCCTTGCAGCGCGGTCCGCTCGACGCGCTTGGGGTTGCGTGTGGCGAGGTCTACTATGATCTGGCAGCCAAAGGAGTTGCCGACAAGCACCGCACTCTTTAGACCAACCGTCCCCATCCAGGCGGCTAAAGCGTCGGAGAGCCTGGACACGTTCAGGACGCGGGGTGGAGGCGCTCTTGCCAAAGCCGGGCAGGTCGGGCGCGTAGACCCGGTGGCGGGGTACCAACTGCCTAAGGGTAGGGACCATGTAGCGGCTGGAGCCGATTAGCTCATGAACCAGGATCACTGCAGGACGCTCCTCGGGGCTCCTTTCCTCTGAGACGCGGGCGTGCATTCATAGACCGTTGGCCATCGTCCAGCTGGTCTTGAGTTTACGTTTTGTCGGCTATTATGTCCCATGTTTCTGCGTTACCCAGCAGATCGACCCCTTGCCATATTTCACGGTCCTCACAGCAATTCTCAATAATTTTTATTTTTCAGAATTGCTAATATGAGAGTGTCAGGTGTACGAGCGAATCGGGTGTGTATGATCCAAGAACCTACCTTTGGAGCCGAAGAGAGCGAAGTCTACGGCGAAGCTCTCGACGCGCTGAACCGGGCGGGCCTCCGTTATATGCTCGGTGGTACCGTGGCTTTGAACGCGTATACGAGCATCTGGCGCGATACCAAGGATCTCGACGTCTTTGTCCCTGAGAAGGAAGTGACGCAGGTTCTTGGTACACTAGAGGCAGCGGGCTTCGAAACGGAGATTACGGACCCCTGCTGGCTCGCTAAGGCGTGGAAAGGAAACCCCTTCGCAGACATCGTTCACGCTAATCAGAACGGTGCCCTACCCGTGGAGGAATCCTGGTACGCCAACGCGAAGGAGACCTTGGTCTTGGACCGTCAGGTACTCGTTATCCCCGCTGAGGAGATGTTCCTCTCGAAGATGTTTGTGGCCGCTAGGGACCAGTTCGACATGGCCGACGTGCTTCACCTTATCTTCGTCACACGCGGGGCGCTTGACTGGGGGCGTATCCTCGATAAGGTAGACGAGCATTGGGAGCTCCTCCTCGTCTACCTCCACCTCTTCCGTTACGTCTACCCGAGCCACACGCATTATTTACCCCGTCGGATCTTCGATCTTCTCCTGGAGCGGTGCGAGAAAGAGGACACCCCTCAGGAGGACTCCCTCCGCTTCCGCGGGACGATGCTCGACGACGTTTCCTTTATGGTAGATGTGGAAGAGTGGGGCTTGCCCGATGAGAGCGCGGCCAACAGGGAGGAGCAGCAATGTCCGGGCGAGCGGCAGGCGTAACACGGTTTTGAAGATCGCAGCCACCGCCGATGTCCATGCGGGAGGCGTGGAAGATCTCGAGCGCCTCCAAACCCTTGCTCAGAACGCCGCGCGGGAGGCTGATGTGCTCGCTATCGGAGGGGACCTCACTAACCACGGCCACCTCGAAGAATTGGAGGTGCTTCTAAAGGCCCTGGATGATTGCCCCATCCCGGTCGTTACCACGCTGGGGAATCACGACCACGAGAGTGGCAACGCCCACGAGCTCTCGCGCTTACTCGCGGAGTCCAGGATTCATCTTCTCGATCGTTCCAGCATCGTCATAGACGGCGTAGGATTTTCGGGCGTGAAAGGCTTCTGCGGCGGCTTCGACCAGACCATGGCCAACTCCTTTGGGGAGGACCTCTTTAAAGCCTGGGTGACCGAGGGCATCCTTGAGGCTGAGGCCCTCAAGAACGAGCTTTGGGGGCTAGAGACGAAGCGGCGAGTGGCCGTTCTTCACTATGCGCCTATCCGCGCCACGATCGAGAGCGAGCCGCCGGAGATCCACGCCTTCCTCGGCACGAGCCGTCTCGGGTCCGCCCTCGACGAGGGGGGTGCTACGGTAGCCTTTCATGGGCACGCACACAAGGGACCTTTCGAGGGGAAGACCCCAGGTGGCGTCCCGGTCTACAACGTGAGTGTACCTGTGCTCGAGCACGAGAGGTTCGAGCATTCCTACCGTATCGTCGAGGTTTGAGGCCCCTGGATCTCTTTGTGGGAAGCGGAAGAGTTCAGGCGTTGGAGAACTACCTCGGGGAGCGACACTGTCGCTTGTAAGAGACGGAGGCGTTTATCGGGAGGACGGTGAGCCGCCGGAAGTTTCTGAAATTGAGCGGGCTCGTTGGGGCATTCTTCTTAGGGGCCACAGGCTGTGATGGCGGTAGAGGGCAGGGGACAACCCCTGAAGGAACAGAAATTTCGGAGCTGGAGGAGCCGGTAGGCTTGCAGCAAACGATGGAGATCCAAACGCCCAGAGGGGTGGTGCGTGGCGTCTTGCATCCCGCTAACGAGGCGCGAGGTGCGATGGTGATGGTGGGAGGTGCTGGAGGCGGCACCCACGGGCCAGGGGGCTCGTACGAGGAACTGGGAACTCGTCTGCAAAGGGATGGCGTAACGGCTGTTAGGCTCGAGTTCCGGCAGCCGAACTACCTTGAGGAATCTATCTACGACGTTCTATCCGCTATTAAGGGTATTAGTGGTTGGGGTATGGACCGGGTGGTGCTCGTAGGCTGGTCCTTTGGGGGCGCGGTGGTCATAAGCGCGGGCGCGGCGAGCGAGGCCGTCGTCGGGGTTGCGACTGTTGCGAGCCAGACTTACAGTGCCGGGGCGGTTGGGAAGCTTGGGCCCGAGAAGAGTCTGCTGCTTGTTCACGGCACGGCTGACAGCGTGCTGCCGGTTGACCTCTCACGCTACCTGTACGAGAGGGCGGGTGAGCCTAAGGAGCTGGTGCTCTACCCGAATGACAGCCACGGTATAGATCTACACCGCTCGGAGATGCTAGAGAAGCTGCGCGAGTGGGGTCTGGACCTCCTGCTCAACGAGTGGAGCAGATGAGGATTGTGACCTCTGGGCCTCTCCCGACCCATTCTTGAACAGAATGGTAAGGCTTCGCGAGCTGCGGGCTTACATGAGATGTGCTCAAATCGGGCGAGCGACAAACTGAAAACTGCCCTTCCAAACGGGCGAGGTGTTGGGTATGGTGGGCTCCGCTTGTCCAGTGCTCCTATAGAGCCCCTTTCGGGCGAGCCTTCCGATGAGCCTTTGTTAGCACATCGATCGCGTGGCGCAGGTAACGAGGTCCTGGGAGGATCAACATGGGAGAGATTAACGTACGGTTTTTGGGGAGTGGAGATGCTTTCGGGAGCGGGGGCCGTTTTCAAACCTGTATCTACGTGTGGTTCGACACCACCCACTTGCTGATCGATTGTGGGGCCTCCTCGCTTATTGCTATGAAGCGTTCCGGGGTCGATCCCTCGCTCATCGATACTATACTGCTCACGCATCTGCACGGGGACCACTTCGGGGGGCTTCCCTTCTTCATACTGGACGCACAGTTCGTGTCGCACCGGAGAAAGCCGTTGGTGGTAGCCGGACCGCCGGGACTGGAGACCAGGATAAACGAAGCTATGGAGGTGCTATACCCCGGCACCTTGCAACTGCGGCGGGAATTCGCCCTCGAGTTCGTCGAGCTCGAAGAAGAGACCGCCGCTAAAATCGATCGGCTCACGGTGACCCCGTACCGCGTTGTACATCCCAGTGGTGCTCCCTCCTACGCGCTCCGGGTCGCCTGCGGGGAGAAGGCCGTAACGTATTCCGGCGATACAGAGTGGACCGACAACTTGCCCAGAGCAGCGTGCGGAGCCGACCTTTTTATCTGCGAATGCTACTTCTTGGAGAAGGGCGAGGGGTACCACCTCGACTATCGAACGTTGATGGACCACAGGACGGAGCTCGGGTGTCGCAGGCTCGTTTTGACCCACATGGGCGAGGAGATGCTCAGCCAGATTCAGAACCTGAACGTCGAAGGGGCGGAAGACGGCAAAAGCTTTACGTTGTAGGACTCATACAACACTGTATTTCGTAATAACGTTCTTTTCGACCTGGGAACTCGGCATAATCCAGAAGTCGAAGTGCGCCAACTGGTGCTTCTGCCACTGCAAAAGCACGTGTGGGTCCCCGTCGGGAGCAGCGCTCACAACGCTTCCTCCCGCTTGTCGCCATGATCTCCTCCCACCTCGACCGGTTCCGCCTTGAGACGCTCCCGCCCGGCTTCGCGTGATACGTTGGCCACTTCTCGCGCCACCCGAGCAACCTCGCGTCGATGTTTCTGTTCTCGCTCTTTCCCCGAATGACGGTAAACCGTGCCGCACTAGCAGCGTTGGTGACGGTCCACGCTGCTTTGGGCGCTCGGCACGAGGAGCACCGGCTACGGGTGACGTATGGTGCTGCTTACGAGCCGTACCAACGCGCGGCACCGTTTTTAGCGCCCCGGCTGAGATGGTAAAGCAGGGTTCGCTGATCGCACACGGCCACAACTCGCGCCTCGATTTGCGTCGTGTTACAAATGCACTGGATAACAAGGAGAAAAATATGGAGGAAGGTCGGTAAATTTGAGTTTTACCCCGTTCGTAGTCAACAGTTACGACAACCCGGAGACCATCCGCTTCAGGAAGTACGCCACGGGCACCCAACTTATCGTCCACGGAGCCCAAGTCGAGGTGGGACTGACCCCCAAGGAGGTGATCTGGACCAAGAACGAGGCCAAGCTCTACCGCTACGAGCCTTCCCACCAAAAAGAGTTTCCGGTTCCAGTCTTGATCGTCTACGCGCCTATCCTTCGCCCTTACATACTGGACCTGGTGCCGGGCAATAGCTTTGTAGAGTATCTCTTAGGCGAAGGCTTCGATGTATTTCTGCTCGACTGGGGCAACGCTGGTCCCGAGGACAAGCACATTTCGTTTGAGGACTGGATTCTGGACTACATACCAGAGGCAGTGGAGAGCGTTCTGAGCAGCTCTCAGGCCGAGGAGTTGACTATCTACGGATACTGCCAAGGTGGGACGATGAGCGCCATGTACGCTTCCCTCTTCCCGGACGAACACCTAAAGAACCTGGTTTTGTTGGCCGCTCCCACAGATTTTGCGCCAGAGGACCCGGGGATCTTCGGGCTGTGGACCCTCTGGACTAGGAACAGCGAAAACTACTTCGATCCTGATCTTATGGTGGAGACCTTCGGTAATATCCCGGAAGACTTCCTTAAACGTGTCAATGAAACCGGGTCCTCCGCGCTCGGGCCCCTCCCCAACCTCGCCGGATCCTACGCAAAGATGTGGGACCCCATAATGCCTGAGAAAACCATGACCACCTGGCTAGCCGTGAGCAAGTGGGTGGATGATGGAACACCCTTCCCCGGCGAGGCTTTCCGGCAGTGGATCCGGGACTTCTACCAGAAGAACAAGCTCCCCAAGGGAGAGATAGAGCTTCGCGGCCACCAGGTAAACCTATCGAATATCGAGTGCTCCTTACTCAACATCGCGGGGAGTAAGGACTTCGTCTGCCCGTTGTCTCAGGCCGAGGCCACGATGGACCTGGTCGGGAGCCAGGACAAGGAATTCGCCGTCTTTGATGGCGGGCACGTGGGGCTAATGGCTGGCCCGGTGGCCAAAAACGAGCTGTGGCCCAAAGTAAAGAGCTGGCTAGAGCCTCGCTCGCAGTAGCGGTAGTCTTCTGATTTGTTGGCTTTGTAAGGGTGCTTATGGAGGGTGAAGGTGAAGATTGAGGAGCGTAAGGTCGAGGTCGGTGGGCTACAAACCCGCTATTTGACAGCCGGGGAGGGGCCGCCTCTTTTACTGCTGCACGCTCTTGGCGAGAACGCCCTGGACTGGCAGTGGGTGTTGCCAAATCTGGCAAGCACACGTCGCGTGTACGCGCCGGACTTTCCGGGCTTCGGCGGCAGCGCCAAGCCCGCCACCGACTACTCGCCGGCCTTCTTTGAGCGCTTCGTTGGTGCGTTTCTCGATGCCCTGGAAGTCGAGCGCGCTACGGTGGTCGGCAACTCTTTAGGCGGTCTCATCGCCCTGCGCCTGGCGCTGTCCGAGCCGGCGCGCGTGAGCGCCCTAGGCTTGATCGATAGCGTCGGTCTAGGGCGGGCGATTAGCTATGCCATGCGGACGCCTACCCTCCCCGGGTACGGCGAGCTGTCAATCACCTTGGGTAAGACCCCACCCGGTGCTGCTCAAAGGGCTTGGTTGCAGGTACCACTTCTCTTTGCGCGCCCCGATCGTGTACCCCCCGAATGGTTTACGGAGCAGTATCGTCTGGCGCAACTACCGGGCTTTCTGGAGGCGGCGCTGGCCGCACTACGCGCCCAGGTAAATCTCGGAGGGCAGCGCGAGGTGTTGTTGGACCAGCTTCCCCGCCTGGAGATCCCGACGCACGTTGTTTGGGGCGCCTCCGACCGGGTGCTCCCCACCTCTCAAGCACGAGAGGCGGTCGCTCGCCTTAACGAGGGCACCCTCGAGCTCATCCCGGACTGCGGTCACCTGCCCCATGTCGAGCGCCCCGACTGTTTCATCGCCTCCCTCAGCAGTTTTCTTGGTGAGTAGGCATCGCTCTACCGACTGCGGTGCACGAAAAAGGGCGGGTTGAAACCCGCCCCAGCTTGCCGGGTGCTGGCCGCTTAAAATGCGGTTGCTCGGCTCTTTTTATAGAAACGTTAGGCTGCTGCGCCGCTGAGGACCAACCCGTACTCACCGTTCTTGAGCATCCGCTCCGCTTCGCGCTGGAGCTGCCGGATCCGCTCCCTGGAGACCTCTAACTCCTCGCTGAGTTCGGCAAGCGTGGCCGAGGCGCGAGCGTCGAGGCCGTACCTGCGTACCAAAACGTACCGATGGCGCTCGGGGAGTTGCTCTATAGCTGCTCCTAGCTGGGAGGTCTCCATATCCCGCACGACCGTGTCTGCCGTATCCGAAGCCCTCTCGTCCTCGACGATGTCGCCGACCTCCGAAGCGTCCTCCTCTGAGCCCAAGGGCTGGTTGAGGCTCGTAGCGTCCGGCAAGGCGTCCTTTACGTCGCGTACCTCCCCGACAGTCCACTCGAGGCGTCCCGCCACCTCTTCGTCTGTCGGCTCCCTCTCAAGCTCTGCCGAGAGCTCGTTGTAGGTACGGGCCATCTTGCGGATTTTCTCGGTCATGTGCACAGGAACGCGAATAGTACGCCCCTTGTCAGCTACAGCTCTCTGCACCGCCTGCCTTATCCACCACGTTGCATAAGTGGAGAACCTGTACCCCCGATCCGGGTCGTACTTCTCCACGGCCTTCATCAAGCCTATGTTGCCCTCCTGGATCAAATCCTCAAAGGGCAGCCCGTACCCGCGG
>DATHAB010000053.1:0-20509 GCA_035296885.1 Rubrobacteraceae bacterium | reverse complement strand
GATCTCCCTTCGCCGCTCTAACAGTCTTGTTCATACTCTCGAGCAAGTATAGGTTAGACTCGAGGACTAAACACGGGTTTTACCGCCACAAAAGGGGCGTGAATGAAGGTGGCGCGCTTATCGACGTTATGCCCGTCTAGGCATGGGTTTCTTCGCCGCAAACATGGCCCAATAAGTTAAACTAGCACTAGAATGCCAAACGACCGCGTTTACCTGGATTACGCCGCCACCGGCCCTTTGGACGAAAGGGTGTTTGATACCATGCTGCCGCATTTGCGCGGAGCAGCGGCTTCGAATGGTTTGTCACGCGGCAACCCCTCCTCCCTGCACGCTTCGGGCGCCGCCGCCCGCGAAGCAGTCCAGGAGGCCCGCAAGTCAGTGGCCCGGCTCATAGGCGCCACGCCTAAGGAGATTTTTTTTACCTCCGGCGGTACGGAATCGGACAACCTGGCGGTCCTGGGGCTGGCTGCGGCAAATCTGGGGAGGAGGCACCTCGTGATCTCCGCTGTCGAGCACGCGGCCGTTCGTGCGGTGGCCACCCACCTGGAGGCTACGGGCTATGAGGTGACTCGAATAGGGGCGGACACGGACGGGCGCGTCTCACCCGACCGCTTCAAGGAGGCGCTGAGGCCGGAGACGGTCCTCGCCGCGGTAATGTGGGCCAACAACGAGGTCGGCGCTATAGAGCCGATCGAGGAGCTTGCGGATCTTTGCTGCGAGGCAAACGTCCCGTTTCATGTCGACGCGGTCCAGGCTGCCGGGCGCGTCCCGATAGACGTCTCGCGGGTACCCATCTCTACGCTTGCCCTCTCGGCTCATAAGCTCTACGGCCCGCAAGGTGCGGGCGCCCTGTACGTGCGTGAGGGTGTAGAGCTCGAGCCGCTCCTTTTTGGCGGAGGCCAGGAGAAGGGCTTGAGGAGTGGCACCGAGAACGTCGCTGGTATAGCGGGCTTTGGGGAGGCGGCCCGGCTTGCTTCCCAGGAGCTTGAAGAACGGGTGCGGCACGAAGAGGCGTTACGGGAGGCTTTGATCCTCGGGGCCCTGAACATCCCCAGCGTGTACCTCAACGGCCCGCGCAGAGAGCGGCTCTCCAACAACGTACACCTGAGCGTCGAAGGCGTCGAAGCCGAGAGCCTCGTGCTCTTTTTAGACGCTCTAGGTTACGCCGTCAGCAGCGGTTCGGCGTGTGCTTCCGGTGGGCACAAGGCCTCGCCGGTTCTGCTCGCGATGGGTCGCAGTGAGCGTGAGGCCTTCTCGGCCCTCCGGGTCACCGTCGGTAAAGACACCACACAGGAGGAGGTGGACGGCTTTCTTGAAGCTTTTACCACCGCCGTTTCGCAGCTGCGAGAACTCTCGCCTCTGTACGCGAACTGAAGGCTAGGAGTCGATGGTCACGTATAAACCACAGGTTATAGAACACCTGGTACGGCCCCGCACCATCGGCGAGCTCGAACACCCGAGCGGCGCCGGAGAGTCGGGGGACGCCGCGTGCGGCGATATCGTCCGCTTTATGGTTCGGGTAGGGGAGAACCGCCTCGAAGACGTCCGCTACAAAGCATACGGTTGTGCTGCGTGTATCGCCGCGGGTTCGGCGCTCTCGGAGCTGGCGAGCGGCAAGCACTTGGTCGAGGCGGCGCGTGTATCGAAGGCAGACCTCGAAGATGCTTTGGGTGGGCCGCTGCCGGAGGGCAAGGAGCACGCCCTCACGCTCGTCCTCGACGCTCTGCACAAGGCGTTCGAGGATCACTGGAACAGGGAGGCGGGGGCGATGCTCGTGGAAGGCTACGGAGGATACGGGGCAAGCGGTGGTAAGAGCGTCGTCGTCGCTACGAGTGGGGGCGTGGACTCGGCCGTTACGGCCCTGCTACTTAAAGAGGCCGGCTACGAAGCGGTTTGTGTAACCTTCCGCCTCCACGACGGGGAGAAGGGAAGCCGCTCGTGCTGCTCGCCGGAAACCGTTCTCTTTGCCCGCGATACCTGCCATAGGATGGGGTTACCACATTTTACCTTGAATCTTCAGGAGCTTTTCAACAAACGTGTCATGCAAGACTTCGTGAGCTCGTACGCTGCGGGCAAAACGCCTAACCCGTGCGTCTCGTGCAACGCCCACGTCAAGTTCCATGCAGCCTCGTTTCTGGCCGACAAGCTCGGGTTCGACCACGTTGCGACCGGTCACTACGCCCGCGTTGTCGAGGAGCCGGGAGGAGTCACGATGGCCCGGCCCGTGGACGCTAAAAAGGATCAGACGTACGTGCTCTGGCCCGTGCCGAAGGAGCTTCTTGCGCGTACGATCTTTCCTTTAGGAGAGCACCGTAAAGAGGAGGTGCGCCGCATAGCTGAAGAGAGAGGTCTCGCAGTTGCATACACCCCGGAGAGCCAGGACATCTGCTTTATCCCGGACGGCAACTACCGGGGCTTCATTCGCAAAAAGATCACCTCTCGACCCGGCGAGGTCGTAGACAAAGAAGGACAGATTCTAGGACGGCACAAAGGCGTCGTGGACTTCACCGTTGGCCAGCGGCGCGGCATCGGTGTCTCTGCCCCGACCCCGCTTTACGTGACCGAGGTCCGCCCGGATGCGAGACAGGTTGTCGTGGGAGACCGCGAAGACCTTGAAACGTCAGAGATCCGGGTGGGCGATCTCAACTGGTTCTTATACCCCGAAGAGGCTGAAGCTGTGCAGGTGCGCTACAATAGCCAGCCCGTGTCCTGCAAGATCGAGGAACTGAAGGACGGCGAGGTTCGCGCGCGTCTCGCAGAACCGGTCGCGGGTGTCGCGTCCGGGCAGTCGGCGGTGTTTTACAGGGGAGATCGAGTGGTCGGCGGGGGGGTGTTGCGCAGGAAAGCGTAGGTGGTGTAGGCGCCACTACTATCCGGCCCAACATGCCGAGCAATAAAGCGGGCTGCATATGTATAATTGTGGTAGTACGGTGGGAAGACCGCTGGAGGTGCGGCAGGGTTGCTAGACTTAGTCGTGGAGTTGGCGAAGGGAGCGCTTTTTGTAGCGCTCGCCGTGGCATTTTTGGTCTTGGCGTGGATGTTCTTGCGGCTCGCTAGGATCTTCTCGGCCGCCGAAAGGACCATAAGGGAGGTCACCGAGCAGGTCGTGCCGCTCTTGGGCAAGGCGCACGTTACCGTGGACAACATAAATAGCCAGCTTTCACAGCTCGACGAGGCTGTCGGCGACGTCGCCGGGATCACCGGCGAGCTCGACCAGACGACCACCGTGATCACACGCGGCGTGCGTGGCGGTGTGATCAAGGTTTCCTCCGCCACCGCCGGCCTCTCGAAGGGTATTAGCGCCTTTTTCGGCGACCCTAAGGATAGTACAGAGGATAGAGAGGACGCTGCAGGGCCACCGAAAGGAGGAACCTGAACGTGCCTGGTTGGGGGAAGCTGGTCGTGGGTGCCATGCTTGGGGCGGCGGGGGCTCTCTATGCGACGAACGAGGAATTGCGCAAGGCCCTCCCCGACAAGGCGCGAGATCTACCCGTAGCGGTCAGGCGGCGTTTCGAGGCGGCCACCGTGGCGGCCCGTGAGGCCTCGGAGCTTAGGCGGGTGGAAATCTTGCGTGAGCTAGAGACGCACGGCGGGGAGTACACGACCAGACGTAGTGCCCTTGAGTCTCCGCAAGATATACCGCTTGAGGCTCCAACTCCCCGACAGGTAGCAGAAGAGCCTACGAAGCATAGTAATACGGAACAAATCTAGAATCATGGAAAGGAGGAAACCAGTTTGGCACCCGCCAACGCTGCGGACTACACGTACCTGACGCTTCCACCAGATGAGGCTTTGGGCTCCTGTCTCGGCCTCGTGGTCGCGGGTCTTGCCGCCAGGGCCAGGATAGGGGTTGCGGGGCTCGAAGAGGCCGTCAAGCTCCTCGAAGGTCAGCAGGCTAAGGCCACACCGACCCGGTACCGCTTCTACCTCAAGGACGAGGGCCTCGTCGCTGAGGTAGAGGAGCGAAAGCCAGCCCCGCTTCGGGGAGGAGGGAACGAAACGTCCGGTTGGCGCACCGTAGTAGAGATGGTGTCGTGAGTTGAGGCGCTACCGGCGACCTGACAAGGCGCGGACCCGTCGCTTGCTCGCGCGCTACCATAAGCATGGTGACCAGAAGGCCCGGGAACAGGCTATACAGGAGCAGCTCCCGCTCGTCGAGTTCCTCGCGAGGAAGTTCACCGGCCGTGGGGAGCCGGTCGAGGACTTAGTGCAGGTGGCCTCTGTCGGGCTCATAAAGGCGGTCGATCGCTTTGACGTCGACCGTAACATCGAGTTCTCGACCTACGCCACCCCGAACATACTGGGCGAGATCAAGCGTTACTTCCGCGACAAGGGCTGGGCGATGCGCGTGCCCCGCGGCCTCCAGGAGTTGAGGCAGTCTGCCAAGGAGGCTATCCGTGATAACACGGTGAAGACTGGACGCTCGCCAACCATCGAGGAGCTCGCTGAGACGCTAAACTCGGATGTCGAGAGCGTTGCCGAAGCCCTTACCCTCGGGAGGGCCTACAACACCGCGAGCCTGGACGCTCCCGTAAGTCAGGAGGACCGGGAAGGCGACACGATGATAGACCTTCAAGCGGACAATAACTCTCCCATAGAAGGGCTCGAAGACAAGATCCTTCTGCAAAAAGCGATGGAGAACCTCAAAGATCAGCAACAGAAGATCCTCAAGCTGCGGTTTAACGAGGGTAAGACCCAGACCGAGATTGCCGAGATCATCGGTGTAAGCCAGATGCACGTCTCCCGCCTCCTTCGCCGTGCCCTCGACGACCTGAGGAGCCAGCTCGGCGAGATGGGCGATCCAAACGGTGGGGTGGAAAGCAAAGCTTAAAAAAGTAGAATACCCTCCATGGCACCCCTTATGCAGAGCTACGAGATACGAAAGAGATACCTCGACTTCTTCATAGAGAGGGAACATCAGGCCTATCCGAGCTCGTCCCTTATCCCGCACAACGACCCAACGGTTCTTCTCACCACAGCCGGCATGCAGCAGTTCATTACCTACTTCACTGGTCAGGACCGCCCACCACATCCTCGCGCCGCCAGCGTCCAGAAGTGCTTCAGGACCGTAGACCTCGAAGAGGTCGGTGACCCTACACACCTCACCTTCTTCGAGATGCTTGGCAACTTTTCTTTCGGTGACTACTTCAAAAAGGAAGCTATAGAGTGGGCCTGGGAGTTCCTGACAAAAGAACTCCAGCTTTCGCCCAAGCGGCTCTGGATCACCATCTTTAAGGGGGATGAGAACGCACCCGAAGACCTTGAAGCCAAAGAGCACTGGATGCGTGTAGGTGTCCCCGAAGACCGCATCTTCGGTCTCCCCAAGAGCGAGAACTGGTGGGGGCCGCCCGGCGATACGGGGCCCTGCGGCCCGTGCTCCGAGGTCTACTACGACTACGGCGAGGAGCTGTCTAAAGGCGACCCCTATCTAGACCCCAAGCATGGTCCTGGCGGCGACGAGGGGAACCCACGCTTTATCGAAATCTGGAACCTCGTCTTCAACCAATACGAGCAGCTAAAAGACGGTACCCTCAAGCCCTTGGCCAAACGCGGTATCGATACCGGTATGGGTCTCGAACGTACCGTCGCCGTAGTCCAGGGCGTACGCTCTGTCTACGAGACCGACCTCTACGCTCCAGTCTTTGAACTTATTCGCCAATCGAGCGGTGTCGTTTTAGGGACTTCGGACGAGACTGATCGGGTGCTCTACGTTCTCGCTGACCATGCCCGCGCCATGGCTTTCCTCATTGCCGACGGCGTAAGGCCCGGTAACCAGCGACGCGAGTACGTCTTGCGCCGCATAATACGCCGAGCCACGTTACAGGCGTACTCGCGGCTGGGGATGGGAGCTGAAGGGGTAGCGGGACTCGCGGAGGTAGTGGTGGACTACATGAGCCCGGTATACGGGAACCTAGAGGAGGCACGGGAGGACATCCGGCGGATCGTCGAGTCCGAGGCTGGGCGTTTCGTCGAGATCTACGACTCCGGTATGGAGTTGTTAGAGGCGGAGATTCGGCGCTTGCCCGGAGGGAACTTCCCAGGCGACGTGGCGTTTACCCTGCACGATACCTACGGTTTTCCTGTCGAGGTCACGCGGGAGGTCTTGGCGGAGAAGGGCATCTCGTTGGACGAGGCGGGCTTTGAGACGGCGATGAAAGAGCAACGCGAGCGGGCCCGGGGAGCCCTGCAGGGTCACGAGAGGCTTGTGGCGGCGTTTAGGGACCGGGACATAAAGAGCCGGTTCGTCGGCTACGAGCGCGAGCAGGTCGAGACCACAGTTTTGGCGGTCGAGGAGGCGCCGGGCGGGGAGTTGAACGTGGTCTTGGCGGAGAACCCGTTTTATGCTGCAGGTGGTGGGCAGGTAGCGGACGAGGGTTGGATCTCCTCCGAGTCCGGCCAACTCGAGGTTTTCGACGTAGTCCCCGCCGGTCATTATCAGGTTATAGACGCCCGCGGCGCGCGTGGTGTGGTCGAGGCTGGTGATCGGGTAACCGCCTCCATAAACCGCGTACGCCGCCAGCAAGTAGAGGCCAACCACACCGCGACTCACATCCTTCACTGGGCTTTGCGCGCCGTTTTGGGCAAAGACGTAGTCCAGGCCGGAAGTTACGTCGGCCCTGATCGCCTACGCTTCGACTACCGCTATGCTGGTAGGGTAAGCGAGGACGACCTGCGGCGCATTCAGGAGCAGTGCCTCCTCAAAATCACCGAGAATCAGCCTGTTCGCTACTACACGACTACGCTACAGGAGGCTCGCAACCTAGGAGCGATGATGCTCTTCGGGGAGAAATATGGAGATCTCGTGCGCGTCGTCGAGATAGACGGCTTTTCGCGTGAGCTGTGCGGCGGCACCCACGTCAGGGGTACTGCAGAGGTCGGGGCGTTCAAAATCACCTTGAACAAAAAGCATGGTGCTGACCTCTACCGCATCGAGGTCCTCACCGGGCGCGAGGCGCTCTACTACCTCATCGGCGCTACCCAAAAGGCCGAGGAGGTTGCTGGCGCCCTGCGCGTCAGTGTCGAAGGGCTCCCCGAGGCGGTCGAAGGGCTGCAAAAAGAGGTGGGCGAAACTCGCGAGGCCACAAGGAAGCAGGCCCTGAAAAAGGGGCTTCAGGAGGTAGGCTCCCTCGTCGAGCGTGCCGAACAGATGAACGGGACCGAGGTTGTGACCGGCCAGGTGGTGGCGGCGGATGTGAAGAGTCTTCGCCAAATCTCCGACGATATAAAGAACCGTCTCTCGGGCCCGTCGGCCGTGGTCTTGGCCGCGGCTCTAAACGATAAGGTGGTCCTGATCGCAAACCTGCACCCCGAGGTCTCCAAGAAAATCGGGGCGGGCGAGATCGTTAAAGAAGTCTCCAGCATCTTGGGTGGTGGGGGAGGTGGTGGTCCCACAATGGCTCAAGCCGGCGGAGGCGAGGTGGCCGCCATCCCGGAGGCCCTCCACAAAGCGAGGGATATCCTGGGCCAGAGGCTCGTCAATCCTACGAAGGGCTAGCGCTCTGGTTCCGAATGCCTCCTCTAGACGGGTCTTAGCCCTGGACCTCGGCGAGGCTTACACTGGGGTAGCGATCTCCGATCCCGGCGTCTCCTTTGCTCGCCCCCTTGAGATTGTGCCCTCCGACCGCCTAGAGGAGTACCTGGCCACGCTCCTGACGGAGGAGGATGTGCCGGAGATCGTTGTAGGCATCCCGAAGACGCTTGCCGGTGAAGTGGGCTTCCAGGCGAAGCGGGTTCTGGTCAAGGTGGAGGCCTTGAGACAAGCGTTTCCTGCGGCGCACTTCGTGGAGTGGGACGAACGCTTCACCACCCGCCTGGCCCGCTCCTCACGGAGCGAACCTCTCACCGGTTCCAGGGGGCGTCGCCAGGATAGAGCTAAAGAGCGGGTAGACCACCTGGCAGCCGCGTGTATGTTACAGGAATATCTGGATCGAAGGGGGACGTTTGAGGCGACGCGACAAGGCCCATAGGAGACGATCAAAGAAGGCCGGCGCGAGTCTGGGAGCCTCGCAACGTTCTGGTTCGTCTACCAATAAACAGCGTCTCAAGCCTCTGCCTCCGACACTCAAAAAAGCGTGGCTGCTCGCCGGCGTCCTCTGCGGGTTCTACGTGCTCGCGAGTGCACTCTCTGGCGAAGAGGAGCCCGTGCCGGTCGTGGTCGAGAAGGGGGATACACTCTCCAGCGTAGCCGAAAAACTCGAAGAGGCTGGTGTGATAAGTAGCCCAACCTTCTTCAAACTCAAGGCTCGCTTCCAAAACAGGGCCGCTGAGATAAAGCCCGGCGAGTACCAGTTCGAACCCGGCCAGGACGGGGACGAAATACTCGAAACCCTCTCTGCCGGCGTGATTTCGACTACGGTTGCCATCCCTGAAGGTTTGACGTTAGAGCAAACCGCGCAAGAGGTCGAAGAGCAGGGCGGTATACCCGCTGAGGAGTTCGAGGAGGCTGCCAAAAAAACCCACTACGGGTATGTCTTTCTCGACGACCCGGACGTCGAGACCACTGAGGGATTCCTCTTCCCCAAGACATACGAGTTCGGGAAGGGCGTCGAGGCTTCTGAAGTGGTCGATCGGCTCCTCCAGCAATATCTTGTGGAGACGAAAGGCCTGGACCTCGCCGGGGCCAAAGACCGTTTGAACCTCACCGAGTACCAGATTATTACCGCGGCCTCCCTAATTGAGAAAGAGGCGGCCAACCCCGAGGAGCGTCCGTTAATAGCTAGCGTAATCTACAACCGCATCCGCCTCAGAATGCCCCTGCAAATAGACGCCACGGTGCAGTACGTTCTCGGCAAACCTAAAGAGAATCTCACGCTCGCCGACCTAAAAACCGAGTCGCCCTACAATAGCTACACGAACCTTGGCCTACCGCCCGGACCGATAGCCAGCCCGAGCCGGGAATCCATAGAAGCCGCCTTAGATCCTGTACAGACGGAGCATCTCTACTACGTCCTCGAAGCTGACGGCAAGGAACACTTCTTTACCAACGACTACGAGGAGTTCTTGGACGTGAAGCAGAAGAGGGATGTGGCGCTCACTATCACACACTGACGAAACAGACGTTAACCTTCACACTGTGACAGGGTAATGCCCAACCGTTCGGCGGGTTGGGGCACGCTCAAACGTAAATACCTATGTCCGGGGCCGTATTGACGACCCTCGTGTAAGACGTCTTCGCTCACGTCTTGTACACGGCACCAGGGCGGGAAACCGTCGGGTATACGTAACCGTGCACTTTTATTCAGGCGCATGACATCTTGTCTTGCCTATCATGCTTGCGGAGGCCGGGATAGCGCTGGGAGAGGCTATGTACGGTAGAGATATTCAGGATGTTGGATATGGGTTTCCGAGAATTCACCTTCTCGGATTCTCGGGTCCGGGAGGGCATAACCCCAGTCGAGCCGACATTCACCTGTGAGATAGTAGAAAGTCTCCCGCCGCCGCAGGGAACGTTTGGACTTTTTTTACACAGGTGTGAACTCTCGTCGGGGAGTCCGGGGCAGCAGCCAGGAGCCGCCGGCGGTGGCAGCGGTGGCGGCGGTGGTGCCGGTGGCGGTGGCGGTGTAGGGTTTGGAATTTGTTGGCGCGCAAAACGAGAGCGGAGCCATAACTACCGAGAACGACTTTTCTATGTCCCCTTCTTAGAGAGGTCGCTAACACCAGCCACTAGCAGCAACTGGGCTTCTGATCAACCCTGCGCCTCAGAATTCCAGTCTCCGAGAATCCCTTATGCTGGAAGCCTGGTTTCCGAGAACACCTCTTCTCGGCAATAGAGTGAATAGAGGAAGCTCGCTTTCTACTATAGGACCAACAACAGAGTACTAATATGTCGTGAGCTTATCCCCTGCGGATGCCAGTCGGATGTTTTGGAAAGTGCGATAGGGGTATAGATGCTAAAGTCACATACTTATAAGGTTAGTCTCCAAGGATCATAGCCGGTAATCCGGCTAAGAAAGGAACATAGGTATTATGGACCAGCAGCAGACGCAGAACATCAACCAGGCGGCCGAGCAGTTGACCGACTCCACCCAGCAGGCCTTCCGGGCGCTTGCTGGCAGGACAGTTGCGCTGCTGGAGAGCAACCTCAGTCTCACCAAGAACTTCTACCAGAATTGGATAGACCAGGTCAACAACCAGGCCCAGAGCACCCGTGAGGCTGTGCAGAACCTGCGAGATCAGGGCCAGCGCCAGCGGGAGGCTGCCGAGACGCTCTCCCAGGAAGCGACGAACACCTACTCTGAGTTCCTCAACTCTGCGTTGTCGTTCTACCAGAATGCCCTGAGCACGGCCACGCAGGTTGGCCAGCAGAATATCCAGCGGGGTGCACAGGCCACCCAGCAGAGTGTGCAGACGGGGGTGCAGGCTGCTAGCCAGTCCGCCCAACAGGCCATAGAAGCTGCGAACCAAGTGGGGCAGCAAGGTGCGCCGCCTACTAGCCAGTCTCCCCACCAGAGTGTGGAGGCTACCAACCAGCCTGTCCAGCAGGGCGCACGGGGTGCAGAGCAGAGTGCGCAGGAGGATGCGCTAGCGGCTCAGAGGGTATCCACCGGAGTCCCGATCGAGGACTACGACGATTTGAACGTCGGTAAGATCGTCGAGCAGTTGGACAACCTCTCTGCCGATGAGTTGCAACGGGTTCGTGCCTATGAGCAGCAGCACAAGAACCGAGACACCCTCCTAAAGCAAATCGATCGTAGGATGATGGAAGCCACCGGAGTGCCTATCTGGGACTACGACGATTTGAACGTCGGTGAGATCGTCGAGCAGTTGGACAACCTCTCTGCCGATGAACTGCTGGCGGCTCGTGCCTATGAGCAGCAGAATAAGGACCGAGATAGCCTCATAGGGCAAATCGACCGCAGGATAAAGGCTGCTTCGTAAAACGGGTTACTCTAAGGAATCGTCATGGGCCGGGGTCTAACAGCCTCCGGCTCTTTCTATACCCTCATGTCTCTATACCCTCATGTCTCCGAGTTTCCGAGAACATGCCTTCTAGGCAGTTCAGTGGATAGAGGCGATGGGCCAGCTGTTTGCTCTGGCCGCAAGAGCCCTTAACCCACAATTGTTAGTCGTGTCGACCTAAACATGCGCGGGTGTATCTCCTCCAAGGTGATCTCTGCGATAACGGCAAACGCGTCGCGAGGCGAGGACGCAAAGCCGCGGGTCCCCTCTTTAGGAGGTAGCCGGGCTGCCGAACACTCGTGTTTAATTAATCGTGTAGAGGGATACATAACTTCAAACTGGTTACAGTGTCGTGCTGTTCGAGCTATATAGGAGGTTGACTTTGAACACCTCGAAGGGCATCTACATAGTGGGCACCCTTCTATCTATCCTGATCTCGCTCTACCTGTACCTAAGCGGCAAGCGAGAGTCGGGAATCTTCGTGGGGCTGTGGGCCCCGACGGTGCTCAACCTCGGTCAGACGCTCGTGGAGGACAACTCCGTCGAGCAGCCCACTACTACTTGGCGAGAGCGTATATTGCGCAGTAATAGGTAACGTTCAAAAAGACCTAACCTCCACAGTAGGAGTGTCCGAGAACACGTCTTCTCGGCTTCTCGGTGAATAGAGGCAGCGAGTAGGTACCCCCTCTAGAAAGGGGAGGTTTCATTACCCATGGTCTTTGGTAAGAGTGGCTTCAGTCAGGCCAGGTGCAGGCTGTGCGAGCAAAATAGTGTGGGTAGTACAAGGAGGTGAGCCGTGAAGAGACTAGTTTACTTGAGCGTGGTTGCTCTTGTTGCCCTGATGGTTCTCGTGCCGAGTGCCATGGCCCAAGAGACCGTGGTGAAAAAAGCAGAGCGGACCATAGTCGAGAAGAAGGAAGAAGACCTCCCCAAGAGCGGTGGACCGGCAGTCAGTTCGGTGCTGATGCCAGCTGCAGCCCTGGTGGTGGGCTCGGGCGTACTTGCCTACGCTGTTTTGCGGCGGCGTAGATAAGGTAGGTTAGTTCCTGCCGGGGTGTCACTGCACGGTCTGCACCAGACGTCCGCCCCCTGCTGAAAAAGGGGCCGGGTCATTTGGCTCCGGCCCTCTTTTTATTCCCTCTGTGTCTCCAAGTTTCCGAGAAGGCCTCTTCTGAAACTGTCAAAAGTCTCGATAGTCTCCGAATCGGAGCTTTACTGGGGGACAAATCGGAGCCAGAGAAGACCTGTTCTTGTCTTGCGGGCCACGAAATGTACTGCTGACACCGCACTCCGGCCACTTTTCAGACAGTCTCTCTCGGCATTCTGGTGAATAAACTCGGTACGTAGGCACCTCCTCACTGAGCAATTCCTGACTCACTGTTCGGTTACTGTAGAGGAGTGGACTGAGGAGCTTCTCTCGATCATCACCGAGGAGTTTCTCGAAGCCAAAGTGAAGGCTCACGCCGGGCGCTGACGACGAGCACAACCAACACCCTAACATGAAATCCTTGCCGCGGTGTGGGGTCCGGGAACAGGTGCGGAGCGAGTTCTGACTTAAATTTTTCAGCCGTCTCGCCGATAATATCTTGGCGGTTGCTGATGTCTCTGGTGATAGGGGTTACGAAATAAGGTGTTGAACGCGATCACGAGTCTGCTGGGCATAATCGGGCATCCTGTCGGGCACAGCCTAAGCCCGCGAATGCACAACGCCGCGTTCGCCCACGACGGCGCAGACTATGTATACGTGGCGATGGATGTCTTGCCGGAGCGCTTGACCGACGCTGTTAGGGGGCTTAGGGCTTTGGGGTTTGTCGGCTTCAACGTTACAATGCCCCACAAAGAGGCGGTGCTCTCGCTCGTAGATGAGCTGGACGACACGGCGCGTCTGGCGGGCGCTGTGAACACGGTCGTTATCCAAGATGGGGGTTTGTTGCGTGGCCTCAACACCGACGGAAGCGGCTTTGTCGAGGCCTGCCGGGAGGAGGGGGTCTCTCTTTCCCGCCGACGGGTGTTGCTTTTAGGCGCCGGAGGTGCGGCCGCAGCCATCGCCGTTGCGTCTTTGAAAGAGGGCGCTTCGCAGCTCTACATCGTCAACCGAACCTTGAGAAGGGCCGAGGAGCTCTGCGCGAACCTCTCGAAGGTTGCGCGCGGGGCTCAAGTTCTGGCGCGCCCGTTCGATGAGGTTGACGAGGCCGCGGCGGAGGCAGAGATCATAATTAACGCTACATATCTAGGGATGAAAAAGGAGGATCCTTTGCCGTTACCCGCCTTCTATATCACCGCCGAGAAGGTCGTGTGCGATGCGGTCTACGTTGCCGGAGGGGACAGCGCTCTGGTACAGCACGCGCGGTGGGTAGGCGCGCGCACCGTCTCCGGTGGGCGGATGTTGTTGTATCAGGGGGTTCAGGCGCAGCGGGTCTGGACTGGCAGGGAGCCCAACGTGAAGGTGATGAGCAATGCACTCGCATGATGCCGATGAGTGCTTGCTGTGACGAAAGATCAGGTACGTCCGACCTGTAGCTTGCAATCGTTACGACGCATGTTCTTGAGTATGCCGTTTTAGCGGTTTGAGCAACGCTTGTAGAAGTCTTCCGGCCCTTCCGACAGCCTGTCTGTAACCTCCTTGGTCTGCTGCTCGTGTGCCTCGTGTAGAACCACGGCGAGCATCGTCTCAATCGTTACTACTATCTCCCAGCCGATGCACTTTTACTCGGTAACGGCTCGGTTGCACCAACCGGGTGGGTTGTAGCCGCGGAGCCAGCCGGACGCATGCCATAAGACGTACCGAAAGGCGTTAATGCCCTCCTCGCGCAGCACCTGCACAATGCCGGAGATGCCCTGGTTATCTATATCTGCGATGATCTTGAGGTGCTCAGGTGCGAGGCTTATAACTTCACCTTTACGCGTTTTACGTGCTTCTTCTCGCTACCTTTAACCCTGAGTGTTCCAGCGCCAAAGAGCCTTAAGTTAGGGTAGGCTATCGCATGCTACCCCGTCTTTGTCCCTGTCCAGCTTATGAGGGTCGCCTGGAAGGAGGTAGGGCTGCGCCTCGGCGTTAGTGTAGAAGTCACCGCAGCTAACGTCCCCTTTAGCTACAGTGGGGGGTCTTTTGGGTCCGGGGGCAGGTCCAGGAATCCGCTGAGGCTGCTGCTTGGGCGTGGCCTTGGGTTGGCGCTTTTGCGCGCACCCGCCTCCTCCTTTGCCGTTGCCTCGGTCGGTCTGTTGCGACAGTTGCTCGGCGGACAGGCCCCCAGAGTTCTTGTCCCGCCGCTCTCGCCACTTCTTGGGCGGCACGGAGGCGGTCCACGTACTTCATGGCGCGGCGGCTGAGTTCCCTTGCTATATGGTGATGCTCTCCTTGCAGGACACAGACCACATAAATGCGGAGACATGGGGTGAAGAGAACGTCCCTTCGGGTGGGGTACTCCTCGCTGAGGGTACGAGGCTTAGGCTTTAAGGCACAAAGGGCGTAAGGACGTTGGAGAGGGTGGCGACCGGCCTTGGCTTGGAAATAGGCCCGGATCGGTTCGACCTATACGCTCCCAAGAGCCACCACCGCGTCGGCTGGTAGTCTCCACTTTTAACCCAGCTGCTCATAGACTGACGTGGCACAACTCCTCAGTGTGGTCGGGCCTCAAGGGGACGCGGAGGGCGAGTAGTGGGCGGGGGTTGTTTTGCCGCGTGTTGTGGCTTCCTCCCAGACGGAAATCGGCAAACGCCTCGGCCTCCCCAACGCGAGTCTCTCGTATCATTACCTCGGCGACACAATCTCTTAAGACAAGCTCTTCTAGCGTCCGTAGACGCGTTGGGCTTCTGTAGAATAATCGTCTTTGGATCGATCCAGAGATGGCTAGGGAGGTAGGCGCGTTTTGGGATTTTTCAAGGAGTTGGGCAGCAGGGTAGCTGGCGCGCCTTCGATTCTCGCGGCGGATTTCGCGAATTTAGCCGAAGAAGTGCGCCGGGCAGAGGCGGGGGGAGCAGAGCTCGTCCACTTCGATGTCATGGACAACCACTTCGTCCCAAACCTGACCGTCGGACCGGCAGTCGCCGCCTCGCTCGTGCGCGCAACGGACCTGCCGGTGGACGCGCACCTGCAGGTTATGAGACCCGATTCTCTGATCCCATCGTTTGTCGAGGCCGGTGTTTCGAGTATCTCGGTGCAGCCGGAGGTCACCTTGCACCTGCATCGAACTCTTTTTGCGATCCGGAACGCGGGCCTTGAAGCCGGCTGTGCCCTGAACCCGACTACGCCGCCAGAGATCCTCGAATGGGTCTTTCCATACCTAGACTACGTCAATGTGATGAGCGTGAATCCAGGCTTTGGCGGGCAAGCGTTCATCCCGGAGATGGCCAATAAGGTGCGGCGTCTTAAAGAGATGACCAACCTCCCCATACAGGTGGACGGCGGTATCACTACCGAGACGGTCCCCTTGATGGTCGAGGCCGGAGCACAGGTTTTGGTGGCGGGTTCGGCGGTTTACCGGAGAGGCGACTCCGCAACCGAGATGCGAAGTCTTATCGAAGCTGGTCAGCGCGCCGCCGATGGAGCGTGAAACTAGCGTGTAACATGTTCACTTTTCGTGCGAGCGCCCTATGGTAGTTTATCTTTCGGTAACTTTTCGGGGGCGGGTGAAATTCCCGCACCGGCGGTGAATCCAGGGAGGCTTCCAGCTTCCTGGGCAGCCCGCGAACCCTCGACAAAAACCGCGAGGGTTGAGCCGGTGAAGGCTTGAGACAAGGCCGTAGTCCGGCGCCGACGGTGAGAGTCCGGATGGAAGAAAGGAAGCTGTGGCTCAGGAAGCTGTAGCTCGGGACGATTTCATGCAACGTGCCCGCGAGCTCGCGGAGCACGGGCGGTACACTACGGCGCCAAACCCTTTAGTAGGGGCGGTCGTGGTGCGTGACGGTGTAGTGGTAGGTGAGGGCTGGCATACCCGCGCCGGGGGCGAACACGCCGAGGTCGCGGCCCTCGAAAGTTCCGGCTCTGCCGCTCAGGGAGCCGAGCTATACGTGACACTCGAGCCCTGCAACCACTACGGCAAGACACCCCCGTGTACGGACGCAATTTTGAGGGCGGGCGTCGTGAGGGTCGTGACCGGGCAGCTGGATCCCAACCCTAGAATGCGCGGTCGTAGCGTAGATCTCCTACGCGAGGCGGGTATCGAGGTTGAGGTCCTCAACGATGCCGACTTCGAGAAGCAGAACGAGCAGTTCTTGCATTTCATGAGGACGGGCAGACCGTTTGTTCACATCAAGCTGGCGACGAGTTTGGACGGCAAGATCGCTGCATCGAACGGCGAGAGCAAATGGGTGACAGGCGAGGCCGCTAGATGCCGAGCGCACCTCTTGCGCGCCGAAGCCGGAGCCGTGCTTGTCGGAGCCGAAACCGCGCGCGTTGACGACCCACTCCTCACCCCCCGCGACATCTCTGAGGAAGCGCCAATGGTTACTCGCGTCGTCCTCGATCCGCACCTCACCCTCCCCTTCGACGGCCAACTCGTCGGTACAGCTTATATAGATCCGGTAGTCGTCTTCGCAAAGGAAGACGCCGGTTCCAAAGACCGGGCGGACGAGCTGCGTGAACGTGCCGTCGAGGTTGTGCCAGCGCCGGTTGTGGATGGGAAGCTTGACCTGATCTTTGTGCTCGAGGAGCTGGGTAGAAGAGGAATCCGGGGTGTACTTGTCGAGGGTGGCGGTGAGACGGCCGGTCGTTTCGTAGGGTGGGGGCTCGCTGACAAGCTAACCCTCTTTTATGCCCCTAAAGTGCTTGGGGCTGAAGGCGTACCACTCACGGGTTCCTTGAAGGTCGTCGGCATGAGCGAAGCGCCCAGGCTCCGCGTCGAAACCGTCGAAAAGGTCGGAGAGGACATCGCTGTGACGCTGTACCCGTTAAAGGAGGACGATCTTGTTCACCGGGCTAGTTGAGGGGACGGGCCGAGTCGTTTCTGTACAGGAAAACGGTATGGCGCAGCTTAGTGTATATGCCGGAGCTATCGCTGAAGGCACGAAGGCTGGAGACTCCGTTTCGGTGAACGGTGTGTGCCTGACGGTTAGCGAGCGGGAAGATGATACGCTCGTCTTCTACGCGATGCCGGAGACCCTCAGGCAGACGGCGTTGGGCGGGCTTGAGGAGGATAGCATCGTCAACTTGGAGCGGGCGATGGCGCTAGGGACGAGGTTCGGCGGGCACATCGTACAGGGACACGTGGATGGGGTGGGGGAGGTGCGGTCGGTGCATCCCGAGTGTGGGGCAGAGATGTGGGAATTTACAGCGCCCGAGTCGGTCCTGGGGTATGCCGTCGAGAAAGGGAGCGTGTGCGTAAATGGGATCAGCCTAACTCTCGTCTCTGTCAAGGAGTCTTCGTTTACCGTCTCGATACTGCCCCAAACGAAAGAGGCGACCAATCTGCGAACCCTCTCCCCCGGAGATCGTGTAAACCTGGAGGCGGACGTTATAGGAAAGTATGTGAAGCGGCTTTTGGAGCCGCGATTGGAGAAAAATTTACAAATTTCCGAGAGGAGTGTGGAAGATGCCGTTTAGTCCTATAGAGGAGATCATAGAGGAGATCGGGGTCGGAAAGATGGTCATCGTCTGTGACGATGAAGACCGGGAGAACGAGGGCGACTTGACGATGGCCGCCGAGTTGGTAACGCCGGAGGATATAAATTTTATGGCTGTTTACGGCCGTGGCCTTATCTGCCTACCGATGGCGGGCGAGATCGTCGACCGGCTCGAGATCCCTGAGATGGTTCAGCACAACCACTCGCGCATGGGCACCGCCTTTACAGCCTCCATCGAGGCGAAGGAAGGTATCTCGACCGGCATCTCGGCCGCTGACAGGGCTCATACCTGCCGCGTCGCGGTTGACGAAATGACAGGACCAGACGACCTGGTGATGCCGGGACACATCTTCCCTTTAAGAGCCCGCCCCGGCGGTGTCTTGCAGCGCGCCGGACAGACGGAGGCTGCGGTAGATCTCGCGCGCCTTGCGGGCTACAAGCCTGCAGGTGTCATATGCGAGATCATGAACGAAGACGGCACGATGGCGCGCGTCCCCGACCTTGAGAAGTTCTCTAAAGAGCACGGCGTCAAGATGGTAACGGTAGCCCAAATCATAGAGTACCGTAGACGTTACGAACGCCACGTGAAGTTCGCTGTCGAGACCCGTTTACCGACCCGGTTTGGGGAGTTCCGTCTTAGGGCCTACGAGAACGACGTGGACGACCTAACGCACCTGGCGCTCGTGATGGGTGAGCCCGCGGGCAAGGACAACGTCCTCGTGCGGGTGCATTCGTCCTGCCTTACCGGCGACGCCCTCCACTCTTTGCGTTGCGATTGCGGTGGCCAGCTCGAGAGGGCGATGCGTGCCATCACCGAAGAAGGCGAGGGAGTACTCGTGTATATGCAGCAAGAGGGGCGCGGCATCGGGCTCATGAACAAGATGAAGGCTTACCACTTGCAGGACGAGGGCCTAGACACCGTCGAGGCCAACCAGAGGCTCGGTTTTGTCCCGGACCTGAGGGACTACGGCATCGGTGCCCAGATTCTCAAGGACTTGGGCCTCTCTCGCATCCGCTTTATGACCAACAACCTCACCAAGATCGTAGGGCTTCAGGGCTTCGGGCTCGAGATCTCCGAGAGGATACCGCTGGAAGTGGAGCCCAACGCAGAGAACGAGCGCTACCTCAAGACTAAGGAAGAGAAGCTCAACCACGTCTTCGAGAAGCGTTAAGGAGGCGAAGTAGTTGGAGAAGGGGCCAAACTATATCGAGGGAGACCTTGCTGCTTCGGGGCGTGCCTTTGGCATCGTAGCCTCGCGCTTTAACGACTTTATAGTTCGCCCGCTCCTCGACGGCGCTCTAGACGCGATAAAGCGCCACGGGGGGGATCTAGGCTCCGTAGACGTGATCTGGGTACCCGGCTCCTACGAGGTACCGTTGGCCGCAAAGAAGCTCGCCTTGTCTGGAGAGTACAATGCGATCGTTTGTCTCGGGGTAGTGATCCGAGGTGCCACCGCTCACTTCGATTATGTGGCATCCTCGGTGGCTTCCGGGATCTCGGCGGTGGCGTTAGAGGCAAACCTGCCGGTGATCTTTGGGGTTCTTACTACGGACACAATCGAGCAGGCCATCGAACGAGCCGGTACCAAGGCGGGTAACAAGGGCTTTGAGGCTGCCGTGACTGCTATTGAGATGGCCTCCCTCGTGGATCGGATGAGCGAGCGTGCGCCAACCCGGGACGGCGTCGCGGCTCGCAACCCATCAGAAAACCCCCAGCAGAGGGAGCAGGTTTAGGGAGCAGGTCTAGCTCCGCTCAAGCGGTAGTGCCTTCAGCGGTCGTCGGACGCGTGCGGGGCGGGGCCTTCTGGACCTTAAACCCTTTCAGGCAAGAGGCGCAGACGTGAGCGCGCCTGATAGTGTTGCCTTCCTGGACCCGGATCTTCTGCAGATTCGGGTTCCAGCGTCGGCGCGTGGCGCGCAAAGAGTGGCTGCGCGCGTTGCCGGTGTTCGGCCGCTTGCTGCAAGAATAACAAATTTTCGCCACGAAAAGTCTCCTCTGTGCTAGGATACTAACCACTACCCGACGGCGGTCTGCATCGCTGAGGAAGCGCTGTGCGGCCGGGCTTAGGGCGGAGATTGTACCAGATACTCATAGAACATAGTGCAAACGGAGGCGTAGGTAGGCTGGTCGCGCGAGACGTGCCCTTGCGCAGAACGACTTTAGGAGCGGGTGATGGAAGGGACGGCTCATAAGCGCGAGGACTCCGGGGCGAGAAGCGCGGACCTTAAGGCTGTGGTAGCGACCGCACACGCCGCCCTGAAGGCCCAAGCGGCGAAGATAAATGCCCTCAACGTCTACCCGGTCCCGGACGGCGACACCGGGACGAACATGCTCCTCACGCTCCGGGCGGTGCTTGAGGAGGTCTCGGCCTCGCCTCACCTCGAGGCGGCGGCGGCGGCCAAGGTCGTCTCGCGGGCCGCGCTCATGGGCGCGCGGGGCAACTCCGGTGTGATACTCTCCCAAATCTTACGGGGTGCTTGCGAGGTTTTGGGCCAAGCGCGCGTCCTCGACGCCCAAACCTTCGCGGCGGCACTCGCCGGGGCGAAGGAGCTGGCTTACGCGTCCGTTCAGAAGCCAGTGGAAGGGACGATGCTCACCGTGATAAAGGACGCGGCAGCGGCGGCTCAATTCTGTGTGGAGCGGGGGGAGCAGGATCTGCTTGAGGTCCTACGGGTGACGACTCTTGAGGCGCGTGCCTCCGTAAGGCGGACCCCAGAGCTGCTCGATATCCTCAAGGAGGCGTGGGTCGTAGACGCCGGAGGGCTCGGGCTTGCCGTGATCCTGGATGGTATACGGGCGGCTTTGAGCGGCGAAGAGTTGCGGCTGGATCCTGAAGAGGCGGAACTTACGGCCGACTGGAAACGCCTGCGAGAGACCATAGAGCACTCGGCGGAAGAGGCGTGGGGCTACTGTACCGAGTTCATCGTCAGCAGTTTCTCCGGGGCCGAAAAAGAGTTCGGGGCACACATCCACGAGATCGGCAGGAGCGTGCTCGTAATCCCCGACGGCGATCTGGTCAAGGTGCATCTACATACTCAGGACCCTGGG
>DATHAB010000052.1:0-3662 GCA_035296885.1 Rubrobacteraceae bacterium | reverse complement strand
CCCGTTACTATCGCCGCCGTCGCCGCCGGCGTAACGCTCGGAAAGACCGAGACCGCATCCCACACCGCTTCACCCCTCTCAGCGAGAAAGCCTAAAGTCGGCGCGTCCCCGTCACGGATAGCCGCCTGCATCACGTCCGGTCGCATGCCGTCGAGCCCCAGGAGCAGCACGGGCTTGGGCGCGATTGAGGATCCGCTCTTTTTCGAGGTGTCGTCGGCGTCGCGCAAGGCCTGCTGATTGTAACCGAGATATAAGCCGTTGTTCATTGACTGACGTGAGAAAGCTGTAGGGTTCGGGTCACCACCTTCTCACATCGGTCGTGGTTGCTTCTCAGGAAGGCATGTTGTGGGAGAAGGACCTGGGAATCGTGAAGAGGTAACTCAGCTCGCCGCCGCGACTTCGGGCAAGAAACCACGCAAAAAGTGCCCCGTGTGGGATGCCTCAGCCTGCGCCACCTCCTCTGGGGTGCCGGTCACCACGATCTGGCCACCCGCGTCGCCCCCCTCGGGGCCGAGGTCTACGATGTGATCGGAGGAGTGGATTACGTCTAGGTTGTGCTCGATAACGATGACCGTGTTCCCCGTGTTCACGAGCCGGTGCAGAATGTTTAAGAGCTTCTCCACGTCGGCGAAGTGCAACCCCGTTGTGGGCTCGTCGAGGATGTAAACCGTCTTGCCTGTGGCCCTCTTGCCGAGCTCGCTTGCGAGCTTGACCCTTTGCGCCTCACCACCCGACAGAGTGGTTGCGGGCTGCCCGAGGCGGACGTACCCAAGCCCTACGTCTCGCAAGGTGTCCATACGACGGGCTATGGCAGGCACCACCGAGAAGAACTCGCAGGCCTCATCAACGGTCATCTCGAGGACGTCAGAGATGCTCTTGCTCTTGTAAGTGACGCGTAAAGTCTCGGCGTTGTAACGGCGGCCTTTGCAGACCTCGCAGGGGACGTAGACGTCGGGGAGGAAGTGCATCTCTATTCGGATCTGGCCGTCTCCCTTGCAAGCCTCACACCGCCCGCCCTTGACGTTGAAGCTGAAACGGCCCGGCTTGTAACCCCTTATCTTCGCCTCGGGCGTCGAGGCGAAGAGCTGTCTTATGTGATCGAAGACCTTGGTGTAGGTCGCAGGGTTGGAGCGTGGGGTACGGCCAATGGGGCTCTGGTCTATATCTATTACCTTGTCCACTACTTCGACACCCTTTATCCCCGCATGCCTGCCCGGACGGTGCTTGCCGCGGCTGACGGCGTTGGCCAAAGCTTTGTAAAGAATCTCGTTGACCAGCGTGCTCTTCCCCGAACCCGACACGCCCGTAACGCTTGTAAGTACGCCCAGCGGGAACTTCACGTCCACGCCTTTGAGGTTGTTCTCTTTAGCCCCAAGCAGTTGGATAAAGTCGGTAGGCTCACGCCGATATTCTGGAGGCTCAATGCGGCGACGTCCGGCGAGGAAATCCCCGGTCACGGAGCGCTCCTCGGCCTCTATGTCTGAGACCCTCCCCTGCGCCACGATTTCACCGCCCTGCACCCCCGCTCCAGGTCCAACATCCACGATATGGTCCGCCGAGCGGATCGTCTCCTCGTCGTGCTCGACGATTATCAAAGTGTTTCCAAGGTCTCTGAGCTTAGTTAGCGTCGCGAGCAAACGCCGGTTGTCCCGTTGGTGCAGCCCGATGGACGGCTCATCGAGGACGTATAGAACGCCCACCAACCCGCTTCCAACCTGAGAGGCCAGCCGGATGCGCTGGGCCTCACCACCTGATAAGGTGCCGGCTGAACGGCTCAGGGTTAGGTAGCCAAGTCCGACATCCACGAGGAAGCCTAAGCGTTCCCGGATCTCTTTTACGACCCGCTCGGCGATCATCCACTCGCGTGGGGTAAACTCGACCGACGCGAAGAACTTTTGGGCCTCGGTTACGCTGAGCTGGGTTAACTCGTGGACGTTCTTTTCTCCCACCATCACGGCGAGAGCTTCCGGCCGGAGCCTAGCACCCTTACACTTTGGGCAGGGGACGTGGCTCATGTACTCCTCGATCTTCTCCCGCCGGTACTCCGAGTCGGTCTCTATATAGCGTTTCTCAAGGTTCCCGACGACACCGTCGAACTGCGACATATACTGCCTTTTGCGCCCGTAGCGGTTGCGATAGGCAACGTAGATGCGTTCGTCGCCGGTCCCGTAGAGGATGAGCTTTTTGTTCTCCTCAGGCAGGTCCCACCACGGAGCATTCAGGTCTATGTCGTACTTCTCGGCGAGCCCCTGCAGAACGCTCCCGTGGTACTCCGTCTGCGAGTTAGCCCACGGCGAGATTGCGCCCTCGTTCACGCTTAGATCTTCGTTCGGCACCACAAGGTCTGGGTCTATCTCCAGCCGGCTCCCAAGCCCATCGCACCGCGAGCAGGCTCCGTGCGGGCTGTTGAACGAGAACGTTCTTGGCTGTATTTCCGCGATAGACGCCCCGCAGTTCGTGCAGGTGAAGCTCTCCGAGAAGAGCATTGCCTCGCCCGCAACCCCATCCTTTTCGACCGTCTCCACGAGTACCAACCCCTCGGCCAATTGCAAGGCCGTCTCGACGGAGTCGGTGAGGCGGCGCTCTATCCCCTCACGCAGCACGAGCCGGTCGACCACGACCTCGATATCGTGCTTGTAGTTGCGGTCCAGGTTCAGATCGACCGGCAGCTCATAGAGCTCGCCGTCCACCCGCACACGGGCGTAACCGCTCTCGGTCAGGTCGTCGAAGAGCCTTCCGTACTCACCCTTGCGCCCCCGGACCACGGGCGCGAGCACCATAAAACGGGTCTTTTCCGGGAGCATGAGCACCTTCTCGACCATCTGCTGCGGGGTCGATGAGGCCACGGGAAAGCCGCAGACGTGGCAGTGAGGCCGCCCGGCGCGGGCGTAGAGGAGCCTCAGGTAGTCGTAGATCTCCGTAACCGTCGCGACCGTGGAGCGGGGGTTGTTGCTCGTAGTTTTCTGGTCTATAGAGACCGCCGGGGACAAACCGTCTATGTGATCCACGTCGGGCTTGTCCATCTGACCCAGAAACTGCCTCGCGTAGGCCGAAAGGCTCTCGACGTAGCGTCTCTGACCCTCGGCGTAGATCGTGTCGAAGGCGAGCGAGCTCTTGCCGCTACCGGAGAGGCCGGTGACGACTACCATCACGTCGCGCGGCAGGGAGACGTTTACGTTCTTCAGGTTGTGCTCGCGCGCCCCCCGCACGACGATCCGGTTCTCGGCGATCTCAGATCACTCCTTCTTGAAAATTGCTCCTGCAAAAGTATACGGCCTCCGCTCGGGAGGCCAAGTATGTAGTTACTTTTTCGTAATTCTACCATTCATTCGTCGCTCTCTTGCATCAATCTCCATCCGCGCCGAAGCCGCATGCTAAGCGCGCTTAGAGACAAGCAGCCAGCCACCAAGACAAAGCAGCCTCTGTAGCCCGAGGAGTTTTTCTCCTGCTACCTCTAGAACGAGCAGCTGAATTCCTGAGAAGACCCCTTCTAGGAAGTTGGCCTCATAAAGCGCCGGAGCTCCTAGGGAGTAAGAGCTCCGGCTCAGTAACGCTCAGTCGTAAACGTCCTCCACAACAACTCCAAAATGTAACCCAACACCTTCACGCTTAGTGAAGCGCCAGGGGTGGAGAACCTTATCCACCGTCTTCTGCGACCCGTT
>DATHAB010000051.1:0-11589 GCA_035296885.1 Rubrobacteraceae bacterium | reverse complement strand
TGTCCACGTCCCCACCCACGGCGATCGCCGTGCGGATGGTCTCTTGGTAGTCTTTCGGGCTTCTCAAAAAAGAGTACAGACTCCACAGCACGCTGCTTACCACGAAAGGAGAGATTCCGTGCCACTCGTCGGAGTAGTCAGGTTCGAGACCAAAACTCGAAATAGGCTTCACCGCCTCCACGGGGGACAAGGACACCCACCCCGGCAGTTGCCGGACACCGGAAGCGAACGACGGCTCGATCTCTTGAACCAGCTCCGCAAGCTGGGAGGTAAATTCTGAAGGATCGACTGGTTCAGCATGTAAGGCCAGCGCCACGGCTCCAGCAATTGCCACCGCGCCGGCCGAGCAGCGCGAGTCGCGATGGGTAATGATGCCCTGGTCGTGGGCTACTCGCGTAAGCTGTGGCAGATCGTCGAAGAACAACAGCCCCACCGGTCCTGCACGCATCGCGCTGCCGTTGCCCGCGGAGGGGGGAGGGGTTCCCGCTTCTTGCCAGGGCACACCCCGGGCCAGCCTCTCTGCCGCCTCCTCTGTTGCCCGACCGCGCCCGACGATCCGATCCTCCTGGAAGATGGCGGCGATCCTCCGTGCGTAGTCTTCAAGGTCGAACTCCCCGCATGTGGCGTAGCTCTGCAAGAGCTCACGGGCAAGCTGCGAATCGTCGGAGTACTGGCCAAAGGCGTACCGAACGCGACGCCGATCTCCTGGGTGTCCTTTGCCAAGCATCTCTTCGACGTACTCCCGGCAAACCTCGGGGGAGTGACCCTCCACCACGAACCCCAACGCATCCCCGGTGCATTGGCCGATCAGGCACCCCTCAAACTGTCCTTCCGTTGGCAGATTATTCATCCGGTCCCTCCTCTCCTGCGAACCGCCGATACCGGGCTTCCCTATGTCCACCCGTCTACGATCCCGATAGTGCTGCTATGAGGTTCGCCGCCGAAGTGGCTAAGCGAGCAGGCCGCAAGGCTACACGGCTAGGGCTGCAACCGCGTCACGCCGGTGCCGACGGCTTCGATAGTCCCCGCCACGTCCGTCCCTCGGACGGCGTTCTTTGGCTTGCGCAGCCCGTATACCGGGCGGGCGATGTACGGCAGGCCGCTCATGATCGCCCAGTCGGCCGGGTTCACGCCGGCCGCCCGGATGCGAACCAGCACCTCGTCGTCTTCGATCTCGGGCTTGTCGATGTCCCTGAGTTTCAGAACTTCAGGTGAGCCGTGCAGGTAATAGACGCAGAAGTCACAAGCCCGAATCTTCTGTGAATATCTCTTCTCAAAGAGATGCTTATGTATCCTCGGCAGTAGGAGAATCCGTCTCCCTGGTCTCCTTCGAGTACAACAGAAGCGGGGAGCGGGTAGATACTCATACAGGTCGTGGGGGTGTCAGGGGAAGGATAAAAGGCTTCTCCAGGGCGAGCCGCAGGAATCTCTTGAGGCACTTTGCCAGCATCAACCGGACCGCCTTCAGGGCCTTCAAGGGGCGGGTCTTCTCTATAACCCTGACCTACCCTAAGGAGTGGCCAGAGGACCCCGAAGCCTGTAAGAACCACCTGAAATCCCTCTATAAGCGGATAAAGAGGAGGTTCGGGGAGTTCTCTGGCTTCTGGAGGATGGGTATACAGCAGAGGGGAGCTTGGCACTTCCACGTGCTCTTGTTCGTACCCTCGTCTTTCGGATCGGTGAGGGAGTTGCGCCGCTTCGTGGCTTCTTCCTGGTATGAGGTGTGCGGAGAGGTTAGTGAGGGTCATCTGCTTGCAGGCACTCGGGTCGAGCAGGTAAATACTTGGAAGAAGGCGACGAGCTATGCCGAGCGGTACGTGGCTAAGCAGGAGGAGTTCCCAGAGGGATTGAAGACGGGCAGGATATGGGGGGTGTGGAACGAGGAGCTTCTCCCCATTAGGTGGAAGACGGTGAAGGTAAGCCTCAAGGATGCTTACAGGATCAGGAGGATATACAGGAAGCTAGCGAAGATGAAGAGTTCTGGGTCCCTACGCCAGCTTACGGTGTTTATAAGGTACGAGAACGTGACCAGGCTGCTGGAGTTCTTAGGATACCGCCAGGAGTAGTCGAAAGCCCTAGCGGGCTATCCCAAAGGAAGATCGTCGCTTCTTACTCAGCGCAGTCGACGACAAAAGCTACCTCCCCCAAAGACGACTTAGCGTCACCGGTATCTAGGTCTTGCCCGTTATCTACGACGTTTAGGTAGTCACCATGAGATCCAGTATCTCACGTAGACGTCCTTCGACGCGTCTTGCCTCCTCGGCAGATAAACCGACACTGACGCTCAGAGTAATGTTCTATCCAAAGCAGCGGTGTCGGTAAAGAGTGAATACGGTACGACAAGATCGAGTTAGGGCAAGCGTTCTGTCAGTCGATAGTTCATAAGATGACCACTGCCGCCCGGTAGTCCCCAAGGGCACTGTAAGTTTGCCTTCCAGCTCGTGGCGCCCTAACCCCAACTCCTCGTACCTCTCGGCCAAAAGCGGACCATAATTGCTTAGCAAACGGCCGGCGAATGTCTTCCTATCATTCTTGGTCCGTTACGGCGCCGCGGATCTGGGCGACGGCGGGGCGGAAGAAGGCCCCCAACAGCCAGTCGGTGGCCACCTGTGCCCGGTTCTGGGGGCTCTCGAGCTTGAACAGATAAGCAGCCCGCCAGAACAGGGCGGCCAAGAGCCCCGAAAAACGAACACCCATGACCTCGTTGACTGCGAAGCGGCTCCCCAACTCCACTAGCTGTCCCAAGGGCCGGTACTCGAACTCCTCCAGCTCGCCGGCTTTGTCTATTGAGGAAAGGATGTTCCTGGCCGCGACGCGCCCTTCCTGGACCGCCGCTTGGGCGGTGGGTGGAACGAACCGCCCGTCTCGGCCTGGAATCGCCGCGCAATCGCCGATGGCCCACACGCCCAGGCGGTCCGGCACCTGCAGACAGCGGTCGACTACCACCCCGTCGCGCTCGGTTAGCGGGAGATCCAGGTCTCCCAGCCTAGCGTTCGGGCGGTTGCCGGCGGTCCAGATCACGTTCTCCGCTGGTATCTCGCCGTCGACTTTGAGCTTGACGCAGTCGGCGGTGATCTCCTCGGCCAAAGCCCCGGTTATCACCTCGATGTGCCGGGACACGAGCTCGGTTCTGGCTGTCCGCCTCAAAGCGGGGTCCAGCTCCTGCAAGATGTCCGGCCCCGCCTCCAGCAGAATAATGCGGACCCGGTTCGTGTCGATGTTGGGATAGTCGGGGGCGAGTGCTTCGTGGATGAGGGCGTGAATCTCGGAGGCAGTCTCGACCCCGGTGGCACCACCCCCTATGACCACGAACGTAAGCTTGGAGTCCGGGACCTCGCCACCGGCCAGGGTGACCTCCTCGAAGCGCTCGATCACCCGATCGCGGATGTGCAGCGCGTCTCCCAGCCCCTTCATCGTCAGGCTGTGCTCTTCGACCCCCGGGATGCCGAAGAAGTTCGGCTGACCGCCCAGCGCCAGAACCAGGTGATCGTAGGGGAACTCCTGATCATCAGCGACGATGCACCGCCGCCCGAAATCCACGTTCTTCAGCTCAGCCCGCCTAAAGCTGGCTCCGGCCCCTATTAGGGCCCTGCGCAAAGCCTGCGCCACGTTCGTGACGTCCACGTCGCTGCCGATGACCCCCGGCACCATCGGCCAGAAGGTAAAGAAGTTCTCCTTGTCGATGACCATAACCCCGACATCGTCCCGATCCAGGGTGAGATCGCAGAGGGTCTGCGCCGCTGTGAACCCCGCGAACCCGCCGCCCAAGATGAGCACCTTGTGTGCAAAGTCCGTGTAAGGGGGTTTCTCCCATGGGGCGTACCTGGGCCGGAGCTCTAAAGCTCTCCGCAAAGCCCCGGCGGCGACGACCGCGCTGCCCGCCGCGAGGCCGACCTTCAGTAACCTGTTCACGGGATACTCCTCTCGCTTGCCCCACAGACATACTCTACAAACGACATTTATCCAGCTGTTTGCCCTTGCTCGCGATCGGGCTCTTTGAGGGACGTCTCTTACGGAGATCATTGTATATTATGCAGGCTCTCGTACCTTCTACTGCAGCCTGCTCAGGACGAAGACTGCCAGGAAGCCCAGCGTGGTCACAAGCCTCACCCAGGCCCCCCTTACTCGTAAGCCTCTGGCATCATCGTGCTGGCCAGCATGGTAGGATCGCCCCAGCAGCGACCAGCTTACCCGAAGCCCCAGCCAGAAAGAGGTATCCAAACTCTACTCTAGCCTCGGCGGCTGGGATGAAGCGTTCGGAGCGTCCGGCGCCTACATTTTGGGGCTGTAGGGGTGTGGTGGTGGCCTCGGCGGGCGCGGCGCTAGATCAACAAGGTTGCGAGAACACTCCTACTAGGCAGTTCGGTGGATAGAGTAAAGCCATCCTCCTAGCTGGTAGGATGAACTTTCGCTTAGGAGATTAAGGAGACCTAGCAGTGGAAAAGGTCTCCTTAACCTGAATGACGTCTGCAAAAATTGCAGAAAGACCTTCTAAAGGGAATCTACCGCACAGGTTTAGAGGACCTTGAGGGTTTAGAAGACCTACCGAAGGTCCCCTAAACCTGTGCAAGCCAACTGTGGGTGGGTTCTCATCCCGAATTATCCTAGGTTATCCATCCCCGATTTATCCGTAATTTGTTCCTAATTCATCGCCGTGTGCTAATTAGTGATACAGCAAATTAAAAGTCAAGGGTAGAAAAGGAGGATTTTTACATGTCCGATCAGGAACGGTGTGCTGCGAGGAGTTACACTCCGGCATCCACCCTGAGGGAAGAGCCGTGTGATGCTGTTGGTGGGGGACGAGCCTCTAAGCCGCTACTCCAGACTGCTCCGGACACCTCTAGGCTGCGGCTTGCTGGTGCAGTCTCGTGTGTACAGCTCCCTATTGAAAAGGCAGCTAGTGTGCTCTTCTCTCAAGGGGCTGTTTGTAATGTCTAGAATTGGGCCTTCTTACGAGTGGTGGCAGATCGAAGACACGAAGATCTATCCTTATCGCGCGATCGCTTACCTGCAGACGGCGTGGAAGGATAACTCCGTTTATGGCGGAACTGCCTTCTTCATCGGGCCATATACCTTGATGACTGCTGGGCATAACCTCTGGTCAAGAGATCCAGGCGACCCCACTCATGGGTGGGTTGAAAGCATCAAAGTGATACCCGGGCGCAACGGAGTCAGCTACCCCTTTGAGCCGATTATGGCCTCTAACTGGGATGCGGCTTATGAGTTTGTACATTATGGAGATCAGAACTACGACTATGGTGTAATAGTAATTCCCGAGCCCCTGGGAAACATCACAAGCTGGTTCGGCCTTCACGCTATGCGGGACAGCAACCTGCTTAACGTGGCGGAAGCATATGTCTGCGGCTACAGGCAAGGCGGAACGATGTGGTGCGATGCAGGGCGGGTCACGAATGTAGACGATATGAACGTTTATTACAGTATGGATACCGACGGTACGCAGAGTGGTAGCCCTGTGTACTACAAGTACGGCGATACTTGTTACGCGTTCGCCATCCACAATTTTGGAGAAAGTAGGCCGGGGTGGGGAAACAGCGGCGCGCGTATTACAGACTCACTCTACAGTGGGATGAAAGCCTGGAAAGATGAGCCCTTCGGATGAACTACATTATCTGCTTAAGGCCAAATTTGCCGCCCCAGTTTAAAGTACCTTGGAGTGTAGGAGACCTCCTCTTTCCCAAGGTCTCCTACACCTGACCGGAGCTGTTATAGCTCCGCAGAACGAGCTTAAGGGGAATCCGCCATACAGGCTTACAGCGGCTTGCACTGAGATTGACCCAAGCACGCAGCTTAGACGCAGGAACACTTGTGCAGTTTCTCGTAGTACGCACGAGGCGCTAAAAATGTCGACGACATACAGATGCAATAGCTATCGAAGGTGCCGAGGTAAAGAACTCGGGTCTCCGATGCCCCTGCCAGAACTTCCCGAGTGAATGCCTACTCGTGTGTCGAGCCGTCAGGCATGGTCGCTCCTTCGAGCGACCGTACCGCGTCCAGTTGCTCGTCTGTCACTTTTGCTTCGCGCAGGTTGGCACCGGAAAGGTCGGCACCACTTAAATCAGTCTCGGTCAGGTCGAGGTTGACCAACTCGGCTCCTCTCAAGTTAGCATCGCTCAGGTCGACCCCCTCCAAGTCGGCATTCTGCGGATGCCAGGGTAGGTTGGGGTCAGTGGTACCCACCAAGGCCTTGCTGAGGTCTGCCCCTTTAAGGATAGCTCCTTGGAGGTCGGCACCAAGCATTATGGCACCGGAAAGGTCGGCACCGGAGAGGTCGGTTCTTTCCATGTGGGGGGTCAGAAACCCCTGAGCCCCCAGGCTGGTATTCACCAGTCTGGCTTCTCTCAGATTGGCCCGCCTCAGGTCGGCCCCAGAGAGGTCGACGATGGTGTCTCCATAACTGCTGAGCAAACTCGTCTCACGCAAGAAGGTAATTACGATTCTTTTGCGGTCCGGATCTAAGATATGCAGTACTCCTAGCGTACGTGCGCGTGCAAGTTCGCGGACCGGATCGCCCTCCTCAGAGTCGAGGAGGTCCTCTTCGAGGAGCAGGCTTCGCATCTCGTTGTTGTATTGCTGTAGCGCTTCCCCCTGGGTACGTTCCTCCTCGGCCTCTAGCTGAGCCTGCGCGCGGGTCTGGGCGTCTTCTCGCTGTCTGGCATCCTGTGCCCAATTGAACCAAAGCCCGGCGGCACCAATCACGATTGGTATGATCAACAGCTGCATCCATTCCCAGCCGCTTCTCTCGCCGAACTCTGACCATTGCCAGAACCTGCCCCGACGAGTTTTCGACCGTTGTTTGTCCTCGTGGGGTTCTTGGCTTGGCTGTTGTTGGGTTTTGTTCTCCATGAGGCACCTTCATACTCTTGTCCCACGTCGGCCGTGCCCGCTAACAACGAAGTCTTCAGGAACGGCTGCTGACGCCGGAGCCCGCCACTTTCTCGTTACTTTTTCTACCGTCAGGGCAGGAGGTATCTCGTTCGCGTACTACTTGCGCGCGTTTCCTTAACAGGGTCGTGCTCACCGACGTTCTTATGAACATTCATAGCTTCCCCAAAGGCCACTCATAGACTACAAGCCCAGAATAGAGAGCAGGCTGATAAAGATAAACAGACGGTGCAAGAGACGGAGGAGGGTTACCGCTTCAGCCGGCGAAGTTATGTAACGCAAGCCATAGCACGATGTCCCGAGGTTTAATTAGGATGCTTCGACTCACCCACTAGGAGGTAGCGCGATGGTACGAGACCCCGCAAAGAAGACCCCGAGGATACGCTATCTCAGCCGACGGGAGATGCTCGGCCTCATGGGGTGGTCAGCAGCAGCCATAACCCTCGCGGGTTGCGGCGGCGGAAACGGGCAGTCCTCCGGCCAGTCAGGCTCGGCGGAGACCGGTACGGCTGCAGAGACGGCTTCTACGTGTGTGGTGAAGCCCGAACAGACGGAAGGGCTGTACTACGTGGACACGCAGCTCAACCGTTCTGATATCCGGGAGGATAGGGAGGGCGTACCTCTAGACCTGACGTTCAACGTCTCAAGGGTGGACCAAGGCGACGTCTCCGCCTGCGGCCCTCTGGCCGGTGCGCTGGTAGACATCTGGCATTGCGACGCCCTGGGCGAGTACTCGGGGGTCGAGGACAACGCCGCCGGAGACTTTGACACTCGGGGGGAGACGTTCCTACGCGGCTACCAGGTGACGGACGAGACCGGGACCGCCCGTTTCACGACGATTTATCCCGGCTGGTACAGGGGCAGGGCTGTCCACATCCACTTCATGATTCGTGATAGCCCCGAGTCCGAACAGGGTTACGAGTTCACCTCGCAGCTCTACTTCGACGACGCCCTCACGGACGAGGTCCAATCGCAGGGCCCGTACGCCGAAAAGGGGCAGCGCGACCTGAGGAACAGCAACGACGGCATCTTCCAAGGCGGCGGGGACGAGCTGCTGCTCGATCTGACCGAGAACGGGCAGGGCTACGCGGCGACGTTCGACATAGCACTCGATACCACTTACGCGTAACCACCGAAGCTCCTTGTGCCGCTTCCGGCCCGCGCTCTCATAAGTTTGAGCCTTGCCGCGCAGCCACAACGGCTGCAACAGTGGTTAGCTCGGTAGACGGTACCCGCAATGCTCAAAGAAGCCCCGAGCGTCCCCGGGTGGTTACCGCGTCTAGCGCCCTACCGATAGCTTCCACCAGAGCCTCACGAATGCGTGCTCCTGCTCGCCTTAGCAGCGCCTTGATCTTCGAAAAGGCCTGCTCGATGGGGTTGAGATCCGGCGAGTAGGGCGGTAGGTAGAGAAGCTCGCAGCCCTTCGCCTCGATCAGCTCGCGCACCCTGCTCCCCTTGTGCGCCGCCAGGTTGTCCATCACTACGACCTGGGCTGGTCGAAGGGTGGGCGCCAGCACGCGCTCGACGTAGGCTTCGAAGATCGCGCGGGTTATGCTACCTACTACCGCCACGCACGGTCCCATCCCCTCGACCGTCATGCTCGCCAAGAGCGTTGTATTTGGCCCGTGGTTGCGCGGCACCGAGCAGCACGCTCGCCGACCGCGAGGGGCCCATGCGTAGAGAGGTGCAAGCGAGATGTTCGTGCCCATCTCGTTCACGAAGACCAAACGCTGGACGTCCAACCCTTCAGCGACGAGCGTTCGCCAGGCTGCCCTTAGCCCTTCGTCTCGCTCGCTGGCACCCGCCGTCCTTTTTTCGGCTCCAGCCGAGGCGCTTGAGCAACCGAGAGATCGTCGACTCGCTCACCCTCACCCCAAGGACTCGCTTCAAGAACTCACGCCTCTTGGAGAGGGACGCCGCCGGGCGCCGCTTGAGGTCAGCTTCCAAGAGTCGCCTGCCACGCTCGTCGATCCTTTGGGCGCTTGCCGGGTGCTTTCCCCGGCTTCAGTGGACACCCCTCGCGTGCCAACCGCACATAGCGCTTGACGGACGAGAGGCTCACCCCGAACAAGCGTGCGGCCTCGCTATTGTTCAAGCCGCGGTTGAGGGCTTCCACTACCTTCCGGCGCAGGTCTTCAGAGTAAGCTTTCATACATCCATAATGCTGAGTAGGTCAACCTCATCGCAAGGTGCTGTATAGCGCGTATTGCGCGCTAATGCGCGGCTTCCTTCCGCGCGCTAGAAAGGCCTATTTTGCAGGGAAAATACTCTAATGCGCGATCGCGCGTCGGTATTAGCAACGAAATAATTTCCAAGAGAGCATCATCGAGCGGCATGGCTCCTACCACCGGGTACAGGCACGAAGCGCTTCGTGCAGTGGCCTCCTGTGACGAGCCTGGTGGGGACGGGCGAGGCTCCAACACTCCTTCAAAGCCTTCTCAAAGGCCGTTGAAGCCGCAGAGCTAGTGCTAGCGCCCCCTGGGCCCATGCTAATCTGCGCGCTCTGAAAACGGCTTGTAGGGGCGCCGCCACTAGAGATCGCGTCGGCTACTACTCAGAGTACGCAATCTTCCTAGCGCAGATAAAGGCTAAGAATCTATCTCTCTCAAAAAGACGCCTTAGCGTCACCTTCAACAGATCTTGCCCTTTGTCTACGGCGTTTAATCTCTCATTCCTTAGATGGGCAAGACGGCCTTTTCTAAAGATTCAGAAGATTAGCTCCGCTTTCGACGGACACCGCCCCGCGCTCTGCGTTCTCTGGACGGAATTTCTTAAGCACGCCGGGACGTAGACGCGAACGGTGTTACGAGCATATGACAAAGAGGGTTAATTAGGTGTTGCCTTGGCCACGCACCTAAGCAGGTTCGGTTGCCAAAGAAAAGGGGCACGGTAAAGAACCGAAGGAATCGATGGTGATAACGTTATTGTTTACAATCCTCCTGAGTATCGTTGGGAAAGCTCTCTGGGATAGGGAAGAAGGTGGCGCGTCTCAGGCCCTTAATTGTAGTCAAAGGTTGAGGAACCGCATTCTATAACGGAGGAGCAAGGTGAGATAATTATGCGGCGGGTATGGCGCGTCGCAAGCAAGTTATTGGTCTCTGTATTGAGGGTGTTGAGCATGAACTTTGTAGAAGCGATATTCAGGGATCGGGAAGACGCTGGTCGGCAGCTCGCTGAACGGCTGGTGCAATACAGGGCAGAGGATCCAGTGGTACTCGCACTACCGAGGGGAGGGGTTCCTGTAGGCTATGAGGTCGCTCGCACCCTTCAGGCGCCGCTTGACGTCTTTATAGCGCGCAAGCTTGGGGCCCCCAACCAGCCGGAGCTCGGTATCGGCGCCGTTGCACAGGACGGCACGCGGGTCGTTAATGAGCGCGTCGTCCGAGAGATCGGCGTCTCCGAAGCTTACATCGAATGGGTAGCGGCCAAAGAGACGGCGGAAGCCGAGCGGCGCCTTAAACTTTTCCGCGGCGATCGGCCTGAACCCGAGGTGCGGGAGCGAACCGCGATCCTAGTGGACGACGGCATCGCCACCGGAATGACAACCCGGGCGGCGGTACAAGCGCTCCGTCGACAGAATCCTCGACGCCTTATCCTCGCCGTGCCGGTGTGTGCTGCGCAGACGGCTGACTGGCTCCGCCAAGAGGTTGACGAGCTGATCTGCCTGGAAGCGCCTTCTAAGCTCATGGCTATAGGCTTCTGGTACCAACGCTTCGAGCAGACCTCGGATGAAGAGGTCATCGAGCTGGTCGAACGCGCCCGGCGGGACAGCGCGTGAAGGCTACGACGAGTACGTGCGAGGAGGTGTCTGTGCTACCCATTTTTCGGTTACCGAACCGTTGCGCGGCTGGCTGCGCGTTGTTGCTCCTTACTCTTCCTTGGCTTTTCTAATCAAGTCCCCAATTATGTAGAGGTAAGGTTTGGCCTTGGCTAGGGCCCACCTCGGTATAGGTATGCTGGTCACTTCGTCGGATTGTATAAAGTCTTTGGCCGGCGCAACGTGGTTACCTTGATAGATGTCATTATGGCTCTCGTTGAGTTGGTAATCGAGCGCATTGATCTTGATTACCGAGTTGCTTGCTGTGACGTCGGTCTCTATGCTGGTGATGTCGCCGTAATAGATACTCGCCACGTACCCACCGAAGTCTGTATCCCTCACATACCCGGGCTTGATCACGAGCAACCTCTCGTCTAAAGCGATGATGCATTGGCCATCGATGCCTTCGATGCCGAAGCGGACATTTTCGTCCTCGGTAATGGTAAGTTCGAGGAGCCACCTGACTCTTCTGTCGTACAGCCACGGTCCTTGTTGTCCAGCTTTTTGTAGTGTCACCTGGGCACCTCTTTCTCGTACCGCCTATGCCCCTAAGAGCATAGTATTATCCTGGCCTCCACATTGCAACATTAGACACCAAGTCGGAGTGGGGTCTAACAGCCCCGGCCCTTCTGATTCCTTCTGAGTTTCCGAGAATTTTCGATACCGGAAGCCTGGTTTCCGACATCAATCCTTCTAGGCAGCTAGGTTTCCGAGAACCCCGCTAACCAGCAACCGAGTTTCTGAGAAGACCAACCTGCAAGGCAGCTCGTGCATAACCATTAGAGATGTTACGCCACAGCCTTCTAACAATACTCCTAGAGACCCTACTACTAGGGTCATCGTTGAGGGAGAGCTTCTCTCCGCACTCA
>DATHAB010000050.1:0-2096 GCA_035296885.1 Rubrobacteraceae bacterium | reverse complement strand
TGTGGAACAACATCCCGCCCCAGCACTCTATCTGCCCTTCTAGCTTGACTTCCAGAGCGTGCCTCTCGCACAGGAGGAGACTATCGACTTTCTCCTTCCCGGCCTTCGGGCATGGGGCTCCTCCGAACAAGTGGTTGATCTCGCATCGGGACCCCCGGGACCCCTTTTCTTGGCTGTGTTCTTGTGATTTGTTCTCTCTCATGAGAAGCGCCTCCTGTGTTTGCCCACTGCACTCGGTATCCCCCGTTTTGCGGGGCCGAGCCCTAAAGAAGAAGGCGACTCGAAGAAGCGTCTACACACACGGATGACGCTAACGGATATCAAGCGACCACAAGCGATCGCTGTTGTCTGTAAGTATCTAGTGTATCAAGGATCGACTGGAAGGTCAGTGTCCTAAAGCACCATGTGTCCTAAAGCACAGGGTGTTGTATGAGAGGCTTGTCGTAGGCCCTTAGCGCATCCGAGGCAACTCTATTCACCCAACCTCGTAGAAGGTAAATTCCTTACAGCGACTTGCGTAAGTAAGGGACCCGCGCGAGAATTCCCCTCATGAACGCTTACTCGAAGGACCTGAGATGGAAGGCGCTGTCCGCCATCGACCGTGGCGTCCCGAGGAGGGAGGTCCAAGACCTCTTCGGGATCTCCCGCTCCACCATCAAGCGCTGGCTGCAAAGGAGGCGCCTCACGGGCGACGTCGCCATCCACAAGATCCCCGGCAGGCCCTCGGTGAAGGGCGAGGCGTTGAGGCGGTGGCTACCCGCTCACCTCAAGAGGAACCCCGATCTCACCCTTAAGGAGCACTGCGAGGCCTTCGAGGATGAGACGGGCGTTGCGGTCTCCGAGGCCACAATGAGCCGCCAAATAGCCCGCCTTCCGGGAGGGTGGCCGCTCAAAAAAAGTCCCCCGTAGCCTCTGAGCGCGACGAGGGGGCGAGGGGTTTGTGGCGGTGGCTAGCCTCTCGCTTCGACGTCAGGCGATTGGTATTGGTGGACGAGTCCGGGACGCACATCTCGATGGATCGTTTGAGGTCTCGGGCTCCCAGGGGGCAGCGAGCCTACGGCCGAGTGCCCAAGAACAGGGGCAAGAACCTTACGCTGATCGCCTCGATGAGCTTGCAGGGGATGGGAGAGTCGATGTGCATAGAGGGCGCCACAGACGCTAAGGCCTTCGAGCTCTACGTCGAGCACTTCCTGGCCCCTTCGCTTGGCGAGGGGCAGGTGGTGGTGATGGACAACCTAGGCGCCCATCGGCCACAGAAGATAAGGGAGCTCATCGAAGCTAGGGGAGCCCATCTGGTGTTCGTGCCCTCCTATTCTCCTGACCTCAATCCCATAGAGCAAGCGTTCTCCAAGATCAAGAACATCCTCAGGAAGCTCGGAGCACGCACCCACGAAGCCCTGCTTGAGGCGATGGAGGAGGCGCTCTCTAAGGTCACCCCTGCCGACGCCGCAGGGTGGTTCGACCACTGCGGCTACCAGGTCGAGGTTCAGTACTTATGAATACCGCTGTAAGGGCCTTCGGCTAAGGGAGATGAGAACCGGGCGAGGCTCCTCTGTGACCTCCACCCTGTGACCTCCACCAGCTCGCGCCTCGGCAGCCGCTCCGGATAGTCTGAGCACGCGACCAACCGATCCCCTAAGAGACGCTGTTCTCTACTCCACCCGAGGAGCATCCCCTCGGGGTCGTAGCCGGGGCGTTGCCGGGGCTCTCTTTCCGGTCACCTACCGGATCTTCACTTCCAGCTGCTGCGTGCCGCTTGTCGCCGCCTCGACAAGGACCTCCTTTCCGCGGTTGGTTTGGCGGATCTTGTAGGAAGCGGCGTTTCCGTTCAGCTTGACAGATACGACTCCGCGATCACGCGGCACGGTATGGCCGACGGTGAGCCTTTGCAGGGACAGGTGCGGGTCGACGACGACGGTGGTCTGGTACGTGCCGTTGGTGGCCGAGGCCGAGACGTCCACCGAACCGCCGCCGAGGCGGATGTTCTTACCCGAGAGCCCCTCCTTCGGATACTGCGGCGGCACCTGCGGCACGACCTCCAGCGCCCCGCGCCCCATGTCGGGCCGGACGCCGAGCTGCTGGTGGACGACCGGCCA
>DATHAB010000049.1:0-5025 GCA_035296885.1 Rubrobacteraceae bacterium | reverse complement strand
GGGGCGAGCGTTATGGGGCGTGCACGAACGTAGGCACGGCGCCTACCTTCGAACGGCGAGAGAGCAAGGTCGAAGCGCACCTGTTAGGCTACCAAGGGGACCTGTACGGAAAAGTAGTCGACGTTACCTTTGTTGAGCGCTTGCGGCCTGAGAAGCAATTCTTCGGGGTAGACGAGCTCAAGGAGCAGATAGCGTGGGACGTTGCGGAGGCAAAAAAGGTGGTAGGAGAGGGCGCTTGATGCACGTGGTAACATATAAGCGGTCAAAGAAACAGGTCGAAAGAGTAGAGTAAAGAGGAGAAAAGAAGTTGGCGGTAGTTGAGAACAAAGACGCAATAATCCAGGAACACGCGGCCCACGAGGGCGATACCGGGTCGCCGGAGGTTCAGGTCGCGATACTCACGACGCGTATACAGCACCTTACGGAGCACATGCGGGTCCACAAGCACGATTTCCATACCAGGCGAGGTCTCTTGAAGCTGGTCGGCCGGCGGCGCAGGCTCTTGAAGTACCTACAAAAAAAGGATGTCGAGCGCTACCGATCACTCATCCAAAAGCTGGGCTTGCGCCGGTAGGGGCGCAGCTTTAGTCGGCCTTTTCCAGGCTTACTCATAAAGAGTCACAAAGAGGAGAAAACGAATATGCGTTTAGAGATACCCGTAGGCGAGCGCTCGGTGGTGCTCGAGACCGGCAGGCTAGCCAAGCAGGCTGGAGGGGCCGTGACCGTTCGCCTTGGCGATACCATGATTTTATCCACCGCCACCCGTTCCGAGGAGCCGCGTCCGGGAGCCACCTTTTTACCTTTAAGCGTCGACATTGAGGAGCGTATGTCTTCGGCGGGTAAGATCCCTGGCGGCTTCATAAAGCGGGAGGGGAGGCCTTCGGAGAGGGCTATCCTGACCGCTCGCCTGACCGACCGACCCTTGAGGCCACTCTTCCCCAAGGCTTACCACTACGAAACTCAGGTCATAGGCACCGTCCTCGTGGCCGATCAGAATACACCTTACGACACCATAAGCATGGTTGGGGCATCGGCGGCTCTGGCTCTTTCGGACATACCGGTCGAGGCTCCAATCGGGGCTGTGCGCGTCGGCCGGGACCCTGACGGTGACTTTATCCTAAACCCGACCTATCAGCAGCTCGCTGAGAGCGACCTCGACCTCGTGGTTGCCGGTACCAAAGACGCCATAACAATGGTCGAGGCTGGAGCAAACGAGGTTCCCGAGAGCGTGATGGTCGATGCTATGCTCATCGCGCAGGAGGTGATCCGCGCCCAGGCCGAGGCTATAGAGGCCTGGGCGCGGGAGCTCGGCAAGGAGAAGCAGCACATCGAGGCCGCGGAGGAAACCCCGTACCTAGGCCAGCTGCGCGAGGAGTACCTCGATCGCGTAAAGGACGGCATCATCAGCACCGACCGCCGGGTTCGCCACAACGCCTTGGACACTTTACGCGAGGAGCTGATCGAGGGCCGCGAAGACCCTGAGGCGGTTATGGTCCTGGAGGCCCTCTCCACGCTCGAGAAAGAGGCGTTTCGCAAGCTCTACCTAGAGGACCGCAAGCGGACCGATCTCAGGGGGTTCGGCGAGATCCGCCCGACCTCTGCTGAAGTGCAGGTCCTCCCGCGGGTACACGGTACTGGGCTCTTCACCCGGGGTGAGACACAGGTTTTGAGTTCGCTGGCTTTGGCAGATTTGGGGCTCGTGCAGAGGCTCGACACCCTGGAGCCCCAGACCACCAAGCGCTACATGCATCACTACTTCTTCCCGCCGTTCTCGACCGGGGAGACAGGCCGCCTCGGCGCCCCGCGACGGCGGGAGATCGGGCACGGGGCTTTAGCCGAGCGGGCACTCTTGCCGGTCATTCCCGCCGAGGAGGCGTTCCCGTACGCCATCCGCATGATCTCCGAGGTGCTTGAGTCGAACGGCTCCTCGTCCATGGCGAGCGTCTGCGGCTCGACCCTGGCGCTCATGGACGGTGGTGTGCCGCTGAAAGCGGCGGTTGCCGGGATAGCGATGGGCCTCGTCAAGGAGGGTGACGAGTACATCATTATGTCGGATATCCAGGGGCTTGAGGACCACATGGGCGACATGGACTTCAAGGTGGCTGGCACACGCGACGGCATCACCGCACTTCAGATGGATATGAAGATAACCGGGGTTTCGGCGGAGCTCCTGAGGGAGGCACTAGAGCAGGCCAGGCAGGGGCGGCTCGAGATCCTGGACATCATGCGGGAAGCGATTCACGAGCCGCGAGCTGAGGTCTCCGACTACGCGCCACGCGTGGAGAAGCTAACCATCCCGACGGAGAAGATCGGGTTGCTCATCGGGCCGGGCGGCAAGACCATCAATGGCCTCCAAGAGCAGTACGGGGTCAGCATCTCCGTCGAGGACGACGGCACGGTATATGTTGCCGGCGTCGACGGGGTCTCGGCAAAGGACGCCATCTCGACGATACGCGGCATGACAAAGGACGTCGAGGCCGGTGATATCTACACCGGCAAGGTGGTGAAGACCACGAATTTTGGCGCGTTCGTCGAGCTTGTACCGGGCCGCGACGGCTTGTTGCACATCTCAAGGTTGGCACCGGGGCGCCAAAGGGTCGAGCGGGTCGAGGACGTGGTCACAGAGGGTGACCAGGTAAAGGTGCGCGTCCTCGAGATAGACAAGCAGAACCGCATCTCCCTTGAAAAGGTGGAGGATTAGAGCCTTTGAGCGAGAGAAACGTCAACCTAAAGGAGCTTCCGGGCGGCTTGAGGGTCTTCTCCGAGCCTCTAAAAGAAGCGACGAGCATCTCTTTGGCGGTCTGGATCCGGGCCGGCAGCCGCGACGAAAAGGACGAGGTCGCCGGCATAACGCATCTCATGGAGCACATGCTCTTCAAGGGCACGTCTTCAATGAATGCCTTGAGCATAGCCGAAGCCTTCGAGAGCATAGGTGCCCAGGAGAACGCGGCCACGGGCGAGGAGTACACCGTGCTCTACGCCCGTTTTTTGCCCGAACACTTAGAGAAGGCCCTGGACATCATGAGCGAGATGGTCAAGCAGCCTACCCTCGCGGACTTAGAGCGCGAGCGGGAGGTGATCGTCGAGGAGATCAGGATGTACGAGGACAGGCCCGACCAGCTGGCCGACGAGTACCTGTCTGGTTTGATCTTCCACGGCGACTCTTTGGGACGCCCGATCATCGGCTCCGCCGAGACCGTGCGGAGTGTGGACCACGACACGTTAAGAGCGTTTCACGAGAACACTTACGTAGCCCCGAATATCTTTGTAGTCGGCGCTGGCAAGCTCGATTCAGAAGAGTTCGAGCACATGGTCGAGGAGAAGCTTGAGGGCTTACCCGAAGGCGCGCAGTTCGTGCGGGAGGTGAGCCCGACTTCGCCGGAGAGCCGCTTCTACTACAAGTTCAAGGAGACCGAGCAGTACCACGTGTCGCTGGGCTCAATGGGGTTGCCCGCCAGCAGCGAGGACCGCTACGCGATGAGAGCTTTTAACAACGTCTTAGGCGGCGGGATGAGCAGCCGGCTCTTCCAGGAGGTCCGCGAGAAGCGGGGGTTGGCCTACGCTGTGTACTCGTACCACCAAGGCTACTCTGATGCGGGAGCTGCCAAGATGTACGTGGGCTCTACGACCGGCAACGTCGAGGAGGCCGTCAAGGTCATCACCGAGCAGCTCGACAAGATCCGCGAGGAGCCCGTATCTGAGGAGGAGCTAAGCAGGACCAAGGAGCAACTCAAGAGCTCGACGATACTCGCGCTGGAGAGCACCTCGGCCCGGATGACCCGTATCGGCCGGAGCGTCATCACCGGCGTGGAGCTCTTGACGCCTGAGGAGATCTCCGCCCGTATAGACGGGGTAACCGCTGACGACATAAGGCGCCTCGCCAACGAGCACCTGAAACTTGAGGACATATACCTCGCCGCCGTCGGCCCGGAGGAGCTCGACCTGAAAAGGTATCTGGACGGTAGTAGCTAGTAAGGTACCAGCAAGAACGATGAGCTGAAAGCCGATTACTGAAAGGTGACGACTCGAAAAGGAGGTATGTGAGCTGTTAAACAATAGAATTTTACAAGTCGTACCCTTAGGCGGCTTAGGCGAGATCGGCAAGAACATGACCGTGGTGCGGCAGGAGAGCGGCATCGTTCTAATCGACGCCGGCATGTCCTTTCCAGACGAGGAAATGCCGGGGATAGATCTCGTCCTCCCCGACTTCTCCTACTTAAGGGAGCACCAAGAGGAGCTTAGAGGGATCGTCTTGACCCACGGTCACGAGGACCATGTCGGCGCTTTAGCGTACGTCTTGCGCGAGTTCAACATCCCAGTCTATGGGACGAAGCTAACGCTCGCGCTCGTCCGTCCGAAGCTCGCCGAATTTGGGATAAGGAAGGCAGACCTCAGAGAGCTCAAGGCCGGCGAGACAACGGCTTTAGGCGGCTTCGGCATCGAGTTCATAAACGTCAACCATTCGATCCCGGATGCGGTCGCGGTAGCTTTGCGTACGAACGCAGGGCTCGTCGTTTTCTCCGGCGACTATAAGATCGACCTGACCCCAATCGAGGGCGAGTCGATGGATCTCTCTCGTTACGCGGCCCTGGGGGAGGAGGGTGTGCTCGCCTACTTCGGTGACTCGACCAACGCCGAACGCCCTGGCTACGTGCCTTCGGAGAAGATAGTGGGCGAGACCTTCAACGAGGTCTTCGAGACGGCCGAGGGTAGGATCATCGTTGCCTCCTTCGCCTCGCACATCCACCGCGTAAGCCAGGTCGTCGAGGCGGCCAAAAAACACGGGCGACTGGTCGGGGTCACGGGGCGTTCCATGATCCGCAACGTCCAGATCGCACGCGAATTAGGCTACCTGGATCTTCCTCAGGCGATGTACGTGGACCAGCGAGATATAGACAAGATCCCCGACGGCGAGATCGTAATCCTCACTACGGGCGCCCAGGGCGAACCTTTGGCGGCTCTCTCCCGCGTCGCCAACGGCACCCACCGGCAGATAGAGGCCGGCCCGGGCGATGTCGTGGTTAT
>DATHAB010000048.1:0-4873 GCA_035296885.1 Rubrobacteraceae bacterium | reverse complement strand
CGCTAAATACCTCTGTGAGGAAGCTACACCGACAGAAGCGTACCTCCAAAAAATTCTAAAGGGCGCTCTTCATCATGGCTTGCCAGAGGAATACATCCGCTTCATCGAAGCTGCCGCGCAGCGGTCATCCTGAGAGGGCTTGGTACACCCAGAAACGTACGAACAGCTTACTCATAACGAGCAGGTAGTGGTTCGAGTCCGCTCGTCGACTTTGAGTTTCTGCTATAGATGGCTAAAGAGCCGAAACACGAGTGAGGCGAAGCACTGTACAAGGATTGGTTTAGGCCTAGATAAATATGTAAACTCAACAGGATCTTCTTAGTGCTCTCTCCAAGGGATGGAGGGATTGTGCGGAAAGTAGGGTATATGCCGTTTCGCCTCTTATTTATAGGCGATGTCGTGGGGGAGGTAGGCTGTGCTGCAGTTCGGGCACTAGTACCTACCTTGAGACGGGAGCTAGAGCTCGACGCGGTCATCGTAAACGCCGAAAACTCGGCATCGAGTGGACGGGGCATAACCCCGGACTCGGGCTCAGCCTTGCTTTCAGTAGCGGACTTCTTGACGTTGGGCAACCATGCCTTTGACGCGGAAGGTGGAAGAGAGTACCTGGGTTATGAGCAGCGGGTAATACGCCCCGCGAACTTCGCCGAGAAACTGCCCGGACGCGGGTGGGGTACGTTCGAGGTGGGGGATGTGCGCGTTGGGGTCGCCAATCTGCAGGGCCGGGTGTTTATGCGGGAGACCCCGGGCTCTCCCTTCAAAGCCGCCGACGAAGCAGTAACCGAGCTAGAAGGATCAGAGGCTGACCTTATCCTAGTTGATATGCACGCCGAGGCGACGAGCGAGAAGCAGGCTATGGGATACTATCTCCAGGGTAGGGTGCAGGCTCTGTTAGGCACTCACACCCACGTCCCGACTGCCGACGCTCGTATCCTGTCCGGCGGTACGGTCTACGTAACGGACGTGGGGATGACCGGGAGCATGAGTGGCATCATAGGGCTCGACAAGGAGGACTTCATGGACCTCTTTCTGGGGAGGAAGCCGTCCCGCATCGGAGTGTCGGAAGGCCCCGCCGCTCTCAATGCTGTGCTTATCGAGGTAGACGTCGAAGGTCGACGGGCGACAGGCATCGAGCGCGTTTACGAGGAGCCTATATAAAATTGACTGGCGTAGCTGCGGCTCTAGAGTGATTCACTAGCCAACCCGTGCCGACCTTACTCGAGGAGGCAAGAGAGTTAAGGCCCGGGCTGAGGAATCGAGATTCTATACAGCCAACGAGCGACGAGTTTCCGAGAACACCTAGACACGGAAACCGAGTTTCCGAGAACATGCCTTCTTGGCAGCTCGGTGAATAGACGCAACCCGCCTCCTTTAGGTCACCTTCTGCCAAAAAGTTGTGAATCAGATACGACCTGGGCTCTCCAATTGCCGTACCCTCTTCTGAGTATGGGTATCTCTTTCGCTCAGCACCCACAAAATAAGAAGGGTAGATGAAATGCGAAAGTACTTACCAAAGGTCTTGTTGTGGCTGTTCGTCATAAACCTCGGCATCGCGCTCGGCGCGGGGCTTTTCGAGTCCAGGGTCGTTGTTCCCCAGTGGGAGAACATTCCGCCACAGACGTGGACCCAGACCGGGGTCCTGTTCTGGGTCTATGTGACGACGGTACCCCTCACGCTGCTCACGCTGGCGAATCTGGTTGCTGCCTGGCTGGACCAAGGACCAAGGCGTTACTGGTGGCTCGGTGCGGTCGCGATCATCGTCGTGGAGCGTATTGCGACCTTCTCATACTTCATTCCGACGATGCTCTGGCTGATGAACGTCGAGGATTTGCTCCAATCTGAGGTCAATGCAGCTCTGTCGTAATGGCTGCTTCTAGATTACGGTCGTCACGTTCTTACTCTGGCGGGGTGGCTGGCAGCACTGAAGGCGTTCTCATTGCGAGGTGAGCGCGGAAGCTAACCAGTCGTTCGGGCGCAGCGTGTTCGAGCGAAGAGCTCCCGAAAGCTTACCCCTTATCGAACGAATCATTGCTCCGCTCAAGATGGGCCGGGGGAACACAATCAGGGAGATCAGTGATGAACTCTTGGAGGCACTTACCGACGCCTATCGGGAGGCAGCCTCGGGCAGGATCAGCAGATGACCTCGTGCCGAGGGTGTAGAGCTTACTCCTACGTACCAAACCGCCTCCGATACTCTCCGCCGCGCTAAGGAAAGGAGGTTGCGGCGGAAAGAAAGGGCCTTCCCGTAGAATTCCCCAGTCCCTCAGATAGCGTGTACATCACCTCCTCTACCTGTCACTCGTGGGCCTCATAAGCACCTTGCACAGGATCTTCTCTATTCTCACTGCCATTCCCCATCCAATCGGAAGCGAGCGAAGTAAGCGAGCTTCCCGCCCAGCCTTTGCTCAAACCGCAGCCCCGTCGCCTCCGCACTAGCGCGCAGCGAGCCGAAGGTGACCATATGCGGGTCGCCGAAGATCTCGCCTACGACCAGGCGGCTATCAGGCTTCAAGACCCGGCACAGTTCGCGCAGGGCGGCGTCCTGGTCGGGAACTTCCCCGAGAGTCACCGTCATGTATGCGGCGTCGAAGGTGTCGTCGGGGTAGGGTAGCTCTTGGGCATCTCCCTGAGTGGGGACAATATTGGTGATGTGGCGCTCGCTCGCCTTACGCATCGTGTGATCGAGCATCTGCTGTTGAAGGTCTAAGATGTCGAGCACGCCGTCCGGCGCGATCTGTTTTGCGACGTCGAGAGTGTAGTAGCCTGTGCCAGGCCCGACCTCGAGCACCCGCTCGCCCGGCTGAGGTGCGAGGATCCTGCGCAAGCGGGCCCGCGTGAGGAATGGGTGTGGTACCTCGAGCCAGAAGTGTTGTTCGTACGGACAGGCTGAGGGATTCTTGCGCCACCAAATAGCGTAGGCTAGGGCGACTGCTCCGCCTCCTAGGAGCGTGGCGCCGCCGGCGATAAGTGACCTTCGTTGTCCCCTCATCCTATACCCCTTCCCCTCACATGCGTTTACCCTTATCTACCTTAAAGCCTCCTACTGCCTAGAATCGATACTAGAGGCACTCCTCCCCTAGATGCAACCACATCGAGGAGGTGCTCTCGAAGATCAAAAACCTTTTGCGCAAGGCGGAGCCCGCACCCGCGCGGCCCTGGACGGCTCGTCCTCCTTGCAGGTCTTCGTTTGGCCTCCGGGGTCGAGGACCAGGATTCATGACCACTCCTCCTGGGGAGCCTACTGCTGCGCCCTGGGGACCATCTTCGAAGAGCGCTACGAGCGTCTGGACGACGGTTCTCAACGAGACCACGCGCGCTTGAGGAAGGCCTGGGAACGGGCGTGGAAGGAGGGGGAAGGGACTTCGACCGTGCTGCCATACGAGGGCGGCATCCAACGCATCGGGAACCCGGGCGAAAAGACGGCCATCAGCATGCATCTGTACGGTCCCCGGATGAGTAACATCGATGGCCGGGATTACGGCCCCTCCCGCGCCTAGGTCTGCGACCGTCCGGCAGCGTGACCCGCAGATAGTAGAGCAACGACAAACAGCCAAAACTAACCAGAAAAAGAAGAGGTACACGATGTTGGCTAGAACAAATCTTCCGAGGGGCACGCCCTGGTAATCGGCGATAGCATAGCGCCAGCCTTCTGGCTGCGCCAAAGCTCTCTGAGCGCCTTCGAGCGAGTGACCATCGTCGAGCTCTGGACTGCTTCCTCTCTTATGTGACTGCTTCCTCTCTTATTAATCGTCGCCCTCGGGCGCACCATACGCTTCTAGTTCGCGCGCTATCGCCACCACGTCCGTTTCGCTGTGCACCGCCACGGTCATCGGTCCGTACTCCGGAGAGAGATTACAGGATGTCCTCTGTGCCAGCAACGCCAAGAGATCGAGCCTACCCCTCAGCCCGAAGGAGTCCTCAAGGGGAGGCCGAGAGCACCGCCGAGCAGCCGAGCTACAAGCATAGTGACCCAATACCTGGCTAGGGAACCTGGTCAGGCTCACGTCAACGTCTCGGAGAAGGTTTCAGAGAGATGATAGCATCCTCGCGTTACCCCTGGCCTGCTAGGGGGCAGGACAGGGGTAACATACAGCCATGGAGAACGACCGGCTGTGGTAGGAGTCGAAGGTTGCAGCTCGGCGAGAAAGGAGTCGAAGGGGATGGAATATTTCCCGACGAAGGTGCTTCTGGCGACCGACGGGTCCGAGGACGCGGCCCTCGCTGCTCGTGCGGCAGCAGACATCTCTAAGGAAACCGACTCCGAGTTGCACGTCGTTCACGTGCTGCCGCAGTTCCCCCACTACGCTTACCCGGGGGTGACACCTGATATCTACCGGGATTGTATACTTGACGCCACGCTAGCCGTCTGTTAAACTTCTTTTATGAGGCGATTTTTTCTCAGTTTTGCGGGATTTTTCGGCAACTTCTTTGGCATAATCGCGCACCTTTTTGGGGAACAAATCCTTCATGAGTTCGTCGGTCGTCATCTCAATAGGGTGCTTCTTCTTTCGGGGCATTCAGGAAACCTCCCATGCTAAAAGAACAAGAGATGAACCTCGTAACTTTGGTAGAGGAATTCGGCAGCGACGACAGGTGTCGTGCCCGACTGGAAAAACTGCGCTGGCCAGACGGCGTAGAGTGCCCACGCTGCAACTCAAAGCGGATTGCTCGCAGAAAGAACCGTACAAAGGCCCGCCACCAGCTCCAGTGCAAATCATGCCGCTACGATTTTTCCGTTACCTCTGGGACCATCTTCCATGATAGCCACCTCTCCTTGTGGAAGTGGTTTTTGGCAGTTTACCTCATCGTAGAGTCCAAGAAGGGAATCTCGGCAAACCAACTCAAGCGCAGTCTCGGGGTGACCTACAAGACA
>DATHAB010000047.1:0-2379 GCA_035296885.1 Rubrobacteraceae bacterium | reverse complement strand
GGGACGGCCTATCTTCTGACCGAGCGCCTCTCGAGCATGATGCTACTGTCCGTCGCCCTGGGTATCGGCTCCGCCGTCTTAGGCTACTACCTGGCCGCCGCGTTGGATGTGGCGATAGCGGGGATGATGGCCGTGGTGGCCGGTGGATTCTTCATGCTTGCGCTTCTACTATCGCCTTCTCGCGGCCTGATCGCCAACCTCTTTCGCCAACGCAGGAATCGGCGCTCTTTTGCCCGGGATCTGTTGCTGGCGGGATTAGAGAGGCTTGGTGGTCGCGCCACCGAAGAAGAGCTGGCCCGCCACCTAGATTGGGAAGGAGGCTCGTTCTCACAGAGCCTCAAGGACGCCTCCCGCGGCGGCTTCGTGCACAAGCGCCTGCCGGGAGAGGTCGCTCTTACTGAAAAGGGACGGAGTGCCGTACACCGGTTGATCGGCGAGCACGTATCCGTGATCCCGAGCGGCTAGTCCTAGCTGCGACTCTAATTTCGGACATCGTCAGAAACGCGAAAAATCCGGCGTCTGGAGCTAAGCTGGTCGGCGGACCTTGTTATTACAGTCCCAAGATAGTTCCGAACGGCCTATATCGGCGATCTACTGCTCCTAATATACTTCCGCCGTGAAGGACGAAGGTTTACCGGAGGCTCCCGAAGCTTACAGCAGTGGGGTGTCTGTACAAGCTGAGGACGGGGCGTCGAAAGGCAGAGCGTCCGGGCTCGCAGTCTGGTCGTGGGTGCTTTACGATTTTTCGAACACGATCTTCTCGATCAGCATCCTGACCTACTTCTTCCCGATCTGGCTCGGCGACGAGCTTGGGGCTGGGCCGGGCGTCGTAAACTTAGCTACGGCCATCTCGGCCCTTTTCGTGATCTTCACCGCCCCCCTGCTAGGTACGATTGCCGACCTGAAGCAGAAGCGGCTGCCGTACCTCGTTGTGCTCACCGTGCTCGCGGTGCTCCTCACGGTGGGTTTGGATGTCGTGGGGGGGGTGCTCTTGGGGGTAGCCCTCTTTGTGGCGGCGGACGTCGCCTACCAATCAGCGCTCGTGTTCTACAACGCGCTTTTGCCCGGGGTCTCGACGGGGCGCGGCGCCGGGAGGATCAGCGGCTACGGTACCGCCGCAGGCTACGTCGGAACCATCCTCGCCCTCCTCGTACTCCCGCTCTTCGTCGCCGAACAAAGCTTCTTCGGGCTTACTATCGGTGGCCCGGAGGCCGCGCGTTCCTTGCTCGGCCCGTTGGGTAGTTGGATAAACATCGCGAACGAACCGCACCAGAACGCCTTCTTGCCGACAGCGATCCTCTACCTTGTCTTCAGCTTGCCTGCGTTCTTTTTCGTGCCGGACCCTGCGGTGCGATCCCCCAGGCCGGTAAGGCTCGGGCAGACCTACCGCGGTGTCGTCGCTACCTTGAAGGATCTGGGTGCCTATGGTGGGGTGGGGATGTTTATCCTCGCGACGGTGCTGTACATGGACGCGGCAAACACGGCCATCGCCAACATGGCCCTTTATGGTCGGGAGGTCTTTGGGATGGAGAGCGCAGAGATAACGAATCTCCTCCTTTTTTCCACAGTCTTTGCCATAGTGGGGAGCGTGGGCTTCGGGTTCGCCACCGACCGGGCAGGCCCTAAAAAGGCACTGGTCGCGGTCGTTGTGCTCTGGATCGTCGCTATAGTGTTAGCCGCGGGCGCTCTGGCCCCCTGGATGCTCTATATGGCGGGACCGCTCGTCGGCATAGCTCTAGGTGGGACGTGGACCGTAAGCCGGGTTATGCTCGTCGCCCTCTCACCGTCTGAGAAGCTCGGGGAATTCTTCGGCCTCTTCTCTTTGTCCGGTAAAGTCTCCGCCGTCGCCGGACCAGCGATCACGGCGCTGCTCTTGTGGGCATTAGGGGGGCTTGGGACGGGAGCGTACCGGATCTCCATAGGTTCCCTGGCCCTGATCATGGCCTTGAGCCTCTTCTTACTCTTGCGCGTACCCGACGCTCGCCCCGACTCGAACGTCGAGGAGCCCGCCTCGGAGGGGGCGTCGAGTATTCTTTGAGAGGGGCAAGCCCGTAGGCTCTGCCGCTTAAAATCGTAGCTTTCGCGACCCCTCCCGGCGCGTGGTTCCTCGACCCCTCCCCACCACCGTACGCTTGACATAGAATAAAACCGACGGCAAAAAACGGCGAATAAGTTGGACAAGGGTTAGAAAATACGGCAAAAGTTTGACGGAAATAATATGAACGCTCCGGTCCTCTCTTCATGGTTCGCTGCCTCTAAGCAACGAGGCAGCATACTAGAGGATGAGGTGCGGGAGCTCTGTATAACAAGCCCCTACACGGTTAAGAACCACGTCAGCAGCATCCTGCCCAAGCTCGGTTTAAGAAGTTGCAGGGCGAC
>DATHAB010000046.1:0-2939 GCA_035296885.1 Rubrobacteraceae bacterium | reverse complement strand
CTCAGCCTCCGGAAGCTGAGCTCAGGAGGCGGCGTCCAACGCGACAACGTATGCCGCTGTATCTTCAAAACCCCGGTGCTTGGCGATCTTGCCGTCTCTGAGCGTGTAGACGTGTGCCCACTCTTGCTCGAACGTGCAGCCCGTCGGCTTGATGAGATTGCGCTCGTAACCAACGACGACGACGGTGTCGCCTTGCCCGACGAACTCGCGAGGCTCGAACTGTTGAAATTCGAGAGTTTCCCCGACCAAGGAGAAGAACTCCACGACTCCCTCGCGCCCGCGGCGAGTTCCGGCAAAAGGGATCACGGAGGGGGCCTGAAAGGTCCATTCCACGTCGTCGGCCAGGAGGTCTAGCGCCGCAGGTATATCCCCGCGCCCGAACGCCCCATAGAATCGCTGTACTACATCTACATTCGCTGAGTCGCTCATTGCGCCTCACTCCCATCCCCAGCGGGCTTGTATCCTACGCCGCGTTCGTTAGGCTTAGCGGTCATCGGTTTCTCTTCCTCCTTCACCTTCGGGGCGGGGCACCCTTCACGGCCCGCCGCCATTTACGTTACGAAGTGACCTTATCGAGTTCTGAGAGGTAAGGACATCCCTCTTTTGGGGGATTTCTCCTCTTCGCTAGGCTAGAATGAGAGCAGGTAATAGGTTAAGGCCACAGAAGCCTTATTCGGGAACGGTAGAACCATAAATAGCGTGGATCTCGCTAACGAGCGGGTATTTGCCGAGGTCAAGCGCCTCTGCCTCATGGGGCTCGACTCCACGACGCTGCGCCAGCGGTTCACCGAGCGCTTGAGGAGGGCCGTACCGATCGAGGGGTACGTCGCCTTCACCATGGACCCTTCGAGCGGCCTGATCACCCACGCACTCGCCGAAGAGATGGGGGGTGAGAAGGAAACTCGCTTCTTCCTCGAGCATGTCCTCTTCGAAGACGACATCCTCGAGTTCAACTGGATGATGCGAAACCGGCTACCGGTGGGGCTCCTCTCGGAGGCCACGGGAGGCAAGCTCGAGCACGCCCTGCGTTATCGAGAACTGATAGGTCCCGCCGGGTTCGGCTATGAATTGCGTGGCGCGTTTAGCACGGGTAGCACACAACTGTGGGGCGGGCTATGCCTTAGCCGGGAGAAGGGACGCCCGGACTTTGCCGCTCGCGAGGTCGCTTTCGTGCGCAGGGTCGCCCCGCACCTTGGTGCGGGCTTAAGGGCAGCAACCCTCCACCAAGAGCTTTATGACGACCAAGATAGTGACAACGACGATGCAGCGGGGGTTCTGGTCCTCGATGTGTGGGGCACGGTAGTGCAGCACAACGCAGCCGCCGAACGCCGTCTGCGAGAACTAGGCGATCTCGGAGCAAGATGGCGAGAGGGTGATGGCCTCCCGGCTCCGATCTGGACGGTGCTAGGCGCCCTAAAGAGTGCACTGAAGCCCCAAACGGATCGAGACCTCAACAGTAGTCCATACCTCCGAGTCCGGGCGCGCTCGGGCCGTTGGCTTACGCTTCAAGCCTCACTAACTGAGCCGACCCACACGCACCCCGCTGAGTCGGTGGTGATCATCGCGCCCGCCGGGCCAAAAGAAGTATTGCGTCTAACCGCGATCGGCTATGGGCTAAGCCCCCGCGAGCAAGAAGTGGTCGAGTTGGCCGTTCGCGGGGCCTCAACCAAGCAGATCTCTCAGGCCCTCTACATCTCCGAGTACACGGTAAAGGATCATCTCTCCAATATCTTTGGGAAGGTCGGGGTGAGGGGCCGCAGGGCCCTCGTCAAACAGCTCTACCTCAACACCATCTTCCCTTAGTACTTCTAGGAATCTAGGAAGCTGTCCCATACCTAATTGCGCGATGGGGAGTACAGTGGTTACGCGCTCAGTTCTTCGAGTCGAGGAGAAGCATGGACCTGACCGACGAGCAGTGCGAAGTGCTCGAACCGCTGATCCCCGATCATTTTCGTCGGACCGGCGGTCGTGGTAGACCTTGGCGAGACTCGAGAGACGTCCTCAATGGCATCCTTTGGGTTTTGCGCACCGGCGCCCCCTGGCACGAGTTGCCCGATTGCTACCCGCCTTACCAGACCTGCCACCGGCGCTTCCAGCGGTGGGTCGAAGAGGGCGTGCTTTCGCACATCCTCGAAGCCCTAACCAAGGACCTCAATGAACGCGGCGGGTTGGACCTCTCAGAGTACTTCATCGACGGGACTTTTGTAGTGGCCAAAAAGGGGAGGGTCGGTGGGAAAGACCAAGCGGGGTAAAGGTACGAAGCTCATGGCGGTTGCGGATGGCTCTGGTCTTCCTGTCTCGGTGCACGCGGCGAGTGCTTCTCCACATGAGATCACCCTTGTTGGAGAAACTCTCGCCGCTGGCTTCGCTTCTGGCGAACCCGAGCGGCTGATAGGGGATCGCGCCTACGACTGTGACCCGCTGGATGTGGCCTTGGCAGAGAGGGGCATCGAGATGATCGCCCCGCACCGGCGCAACAGGAAGAAGAAAAAGACCCAGGACGGTCGCAAGCTCAGGCGCTAAAAGAGACGCTGGAAGGTCGAGAGGCTGTTCGCCTGGCTTTCGAATTTCCGGAGGCTGGTGGTGCGCAATGAGCGGCGGGCGGAAAACTACCTCGGATTTGTGCAGTTGGGCTGCGTGATCATCCTGCTCAGGTATTTATGAGATGACTTCTAGCTAACTTGCTGATTGCTAACCGCTTTGGGCGACGTCCGTCGAAACAAGTCCGGAATGTCGGCGAGATCGGTGTGCGAGTCGCAGACGTCGAGGAGGGCTTGGGAAGTGCACTGGGCTGCGCTTATGACCTCGACGCGGATGCCCTTCTCGCTCTGCAGGTACTCGACGGCCTCGACGTAGTCCCCGTCGCCCGAGACGAGGACGTAGGTGTCGGCGTGATCGGCGAGGCGCATCATGTCCACGACGATGCCCATGTCCCAGTC
>DATHAB010000045.1:0-11988 GCA_035296885.1 Rubrobacteraceae bacterium | reverse complement strand
TCGGTGGTCTCACCCGACACGCCGAGCCCTATCAACCTCACTTCGCGCCCTCCCATTTCTCTTTCGAGTAGATCGCGGTAGAGGGGGGTGTAGCCGCGTTTACGGGGGTCGGAGGCGCCGACACCAACGGCTAAAGAGTCGCCTAAAGAGATGTAGGTAAAGGGTGACCCTTCCTCCTCGAAGAAGACGGATGGTGAGTTTTTTTCCTCAGGAGAGGTGAGGGGTGGCTCTTTCACCTCGGTGTCTTTTTTCTCGGGGTAGGTCGGGGGCGGATCTTCCCCCGTACAGGAGGCGAGGGAGAGGAGCAGCACAGCTGCGACGAAGATTCGGACAATACTCGGGGGCACGGAGGCGAGTTTGCCATGGAGAGCTAGGGCAGCGTATGCTAAGTGTTGCGGATGAGCAAGAGGGGTTGGATCCCGCTGCGCTTGTGCCCGGTTATCGGTATTCTCGCGGTTATCGCCCTCGACAATGGGAAGCACGGTGACTAGGCGCGGGTTGCTAAGGGCTTCACTCACGGTACGCGTCGCTGGAGACACTGAAGAACACTTTGGAGGCCTTGCGCTTGCCCGTGAAGGATGGGGCCGGAGGTGTCCTCGCGGCTCTACCTTTAAGGCCTTGAGATGTAGAGGAGCGTGTAGAGGAGCGTCCCTCATAACTTGATCTTTGGTATCGGTTACAGCGTAAAGTAGATGGAGGCACCGCGATTCACCTCTCCCTCGGCCCACACCCACCCTCCGTGGCGCCGCACGATGCGCGCCACCGTTGCGAGGCCGACCCCCATGCCCTCGAATTCGTCCGCGCTGTGCAGTCGCTGAAAAACCCCGAACAGTTTGTCGGCGTGGGTCATATCGAAGCCAGCCCCGTCGTCGCGCACAAAATATGCTGAAGTGCTCTCATGCACCGTGACGCCGAATTCGATGCATGCCCGTGGCTGCTTTCCTGTGAACTTCCAGGCGTTGTCCATCAGGTTCTCCAACACCAACCTGAGCAACCACCGGTCCCCCTCCACCACGAGGCTCTTCTTTATCACGAACTCTACCTGACGTTCAGGGTGGCCCTGCTTGAGCCCCTCCGCGATGCCCTCGGCCAGATCGCTCAAGTCTACCGTTTCGCGGTGTATCTCGGCGCGCGTCACACGCGACAGGTCTAGCAGGCCATCTATTAGCTGCCCCATGCGCTGGCCAGCGGCCACCACGCGCTTTAGATAGTCTTTGCCTTCCTCGTCAAGCTCGTCTGCGTGGTCTTCTATCAGGATCTGGCTAAAGCTGGTCATGCTCCTTAGCGGAGCGCGCAGGTCGTGTGAGATGGAATGGGCGAACTGCTCGAGTTCGGTATTGGCGATCGCTAGCTCCGCCGCCCGTTGCGCCAGTTTTCTTTCGGCCTGCTTACGATCGGTGATGTCGCGGTGGTTGAAGACTAGGCCCCTTACGGTTGGGTGGTCCAGCAGGTTGTGGGCTATCCCTTCGAGGTAGCGCCAAGAACCATCTTTGTGCCGAACGCGGGTTTCTACTGCCACGGGGTGTACCCCGCGTTTGGATACGACTTTCGCGAGCTCGTCGTATCCTTTCATCAAGTCGTCTGGGTGGACGTATTCGGCGGTGTTGGTCCCGACTATCTCTTCGGGCTGATAGCCCAGCACCCGCTCCACTGAGGGGCTCATATATTTTATGGTCCCGCCGGCGTCGGTAACCATTATTATGTCTAGCGCGTTCTGAACGAGGGTGTAGAACCGCTCTTGGCTCTCACGCAGCGCTTTCTCGACTTGCTTGCTTTCGTTCATACCTACTCCCTCTTCCCTTATGCTCTAGCTAATTTTAGCTCAGCGCTGCTTCATCAGAACGTGTTGGGTCTTGCCAAAAGTCTCCAAAGAAAGGGATTAGGGCGTAGCAATTTCGGCTCTGTCAGAAGCGTATCCCTAGGCGAGCACCTAGGCGACAGGGCCGCATTCGTACGCTTGGCTAAGGTTGGTGGGATCTAGGACCCTGGAGAAGAATTTTCGTTGCGCTCTAGTTCGTTTTTCGGTTAAGGATAGATGCTTTTGTATAAAACCATCGAAAGTATGATCCCGGTTACGCAGCTACTAACTAACGCTTGCGCTTCGGGTGCCGGCCCTCGTCTTCGTCCTTGTCCGAGACTAGCTCGGTCTTGAATTCGTCTACCGAGCGGCGGGCCTCGGTGAGAAACCGGCCCAGGTCGCGGGCCATCTGGGGGAGCTTGCTGGGGCCGAAGAGGACCAGAAACAGAAGGCCGATCACGAGCATCTCGTTGAAGCCGATTCCGAAACCCATAACACAAATATAACCCGGTGGGGCGCATGTTACAACGAATCTGTAGTCTCGCTGCGTTCGATTGGCAGGCGAACGTATATACTTTCTTGTGTGAGAAAACTTTGTACAAATTCAGTCTTAGTTACATAGGGGGGATGGCGTGATCTCCTGGGGTATTGCGCGGACCATCGCCGTCACGCTCGCTTCGCGTACGGAGAGCGTCCCTAACGGTGTCAAACCCTTCAACTATAGGGCGTCGGTCGAGGAGGCGTTCGGACCACTCGCAGAGTTCACGGGGATACGTTTGCCGGAGGGCGACCGCCCGGTGCGCCTCGCCAGCCGGGCCGAGTGGATAGACTTTAACATCGAGGGTTTCGGGGTGCTTCTGGAACCGATCCTCAAGCGTGCCGCGACCGGTGCCGGCGACCTGACGTGGGCCTTCGGGGCGGCGACGCTCACGGCCCAGGTGGGACTTCTCTTAGGCTTCCTCTCCGCGCGCGTTCTCGGCCAGTACGATACGGGTCCCCTGGTTGTCGGCAGGGAATCACCCAAGAAGCCCGGAGAGCCGGGCGAGATCTTTTTTCTCGACGGGAACATCGTCTCGGCGGCAAGGAGGCTTGGGGTTCCGCTAGACGGGCTGAGGCTCTGGATCGTCTTGCATGAGACCACCCATGCCTTGCAGTTCGAGGGTTATCCCTGGCTACGGGGCCACTTGGCGGGGCTCGTCGAGGACTTCACGGGCCCGCTCGCCGAAAAGCTCGGCGCGCGCGAGGCCATCCGTCGCCTCACCGAGAACCTCCGGACCGGCGGACGCTCCCTGGAGCTTATTATGACCAAGAGGCAGCGCCGAGCCTTCGACACGTTGCAGGCCACCATGAGCGTTATAGAAGGCTACTCAGACTACGTTATGCACCACGTTGGAAAAAAGCTAGTCCCTGGCTACGAGCACCTCAAAAGCCGCATGGAGAGGAGCCGGATGCACCGGCCGGCTTTCGAGACCGCCATCTTCCGCATAACGGGCCTCGATATAAAGCTCGAGCAGTATCGCCTAGGCGAACAGTTCGCCGACGCCGTCGCAAAAAGAGTAGGTATGGAGGGGCTCAACCGTGTCTGGGAGCGCGCCGAGAACATGCCTACGTTGGAGGAGATAAGGGACCCGGGCCTCTGGATAGCGCGTGTGGAGACCGCCTAAAGATGCCCGACTCGGAGCCCGGCGAGCAACCCTCCGGACCACGTGCCTTAGGCTACGAGTTTGCCCGTGAGAATGAGGCCCGCAACCACGCTGCCGAGCTCGAACGGCGCTTTGCGAAAGAGGAGCTCCCTGGCCTACGCGTCTACCGCATCCGGTGGAACGGCAACTATCTAGTCGAGGCGACCTTTGCGGAAGGTCTTACTAACTCCCGCGTGGACGACGCTCGCGCCCTCCTTGGCGAGTCCGGTATCGCAGTTCACCCCGACGACCTCGCAGATTACAAGCGCGCCACGGAAGCGGGATATGGTGGGCTGCCGGGCTGGTTCAGGCGCTTCTTCGGCGGGTGATGGAATTAAACCTCTGTGAGCTGCGACGACTATTATCGTTGACGAGAAATACCCCATGGCCAAAGCCTGCATCCTTTAGAGAACCGCAAAGGAACTAGTTAAAGTAGTAGCCTTGAAAGGTGAGACACCGAGAACTAAACGAGGGGAGGTAGCAAACACGATGGCGGAAGACCTAAATTCCGATCAGCGCGAGTTCCTTGAAGCTGCCTGCGAGATAGCCGACAGGTTCAACGAGTATCAGGTCGACGAAAAAGGCCTCATGAAGCACCTGGGTTGGGACGACGACAACAGGTTTTCGCAGATAAGGGACGAACTTGAAGGCGCTGGCTACATAAGGACAATGGGCGCCTCTCAGGGTTCAGCGACGGGGGCGTTTTTGATCGAGCAAGCTGGCGTTGATCTGTGCCCGGAGCCGCTAGGAGGTCGGGACGCCCTCCAGCTGAGGGATTAGCCCGAGAACTGAGCTTTCTTGCTTATTCGCTCGCAGGCTAGCAATAGAATTAGTCGATGCGCTGCTCTAAGCGAGCTATCTGCTCGCGGAGCTCTCTTATCTCGTGTTCGAGGTACTTCTCCCGGCCGCGGATGCGGGTGTAGCTGGACTCCAGAGCATAACCGATGCTATGAGCCGTCCAGACCGCCGTCTGCCCTACGAAGCGACCGGCACCGCCCAGACCGCCTAAGGTAGATTTACCGGCCCAGCGGGCCGTGGGTGTCGCAGCGAAGAAGCCTGCGGCGAAGCCGGTAGTGACCCCTAATACCGTCCCGAAGAGAAACTTGGTCGAACCTTCGCCCACTCGAAAAAAGCACTCCTTAAGGCGTAGTTGGCTTGGCTTGGCTTAATGCCAGTGTAGCACAGGGATCAGGCGTGGCGCCTTCGTCCGATCCTCCCGGGTTATACTTGCGAGGTATGCTCGAAACGGGGAAGAGGGAACTCTTGAGGAGCCTGCCAGCCGTGGACGCTGTACTGCGCTCGCCCGCCGCCGAGGACCTCGTCTCACGCCACGGAGCAAAGGCTACAACCGTAGCCGTCAGGGAAACACTCTCGCGAGCACGGCAGGAGATTCTGAATGGTGGGGAGCCCGCAACGTCGGAGGATGCCGTCCTCTCGTTAGCCTCCAAGCTCCTTACGGGGCGGGGCCTCCGACGCGTGGTGAACGCGACGGGCGTTGTACTCCACACCAACCTGGGTCGCTCCGTACTCTCAGGACGGGCGGTGGATGCGGTGGCTGTGGCGGCGACCTCCTACTCGAACCTGGAGTACGACCTAGCTTCCGGCAAACGGGGCTCACGCTACGACCACGCGGTGCCTCTTCTCAAGGAGCTAACCGGCGCCGAGGATGCTCTCGTCGTCAACAACTGTGCCGGGGCAACCCTCCTCACGCTCTCGGCGGTGGTCGCGGGCTCGTCCGACACCGAGGTCATCGTCTCGCGCAGCCAGCTCATAGAGATCGGGGGTGGCTTCCGTATCCCGGAAGTTCTGGAGCTCTCGGGGGCGCGCCTTAGGGAAGTCGGCACCACCAACCGCACCCGCCTCTCCGACTATGAAGGGGCGATAAACGAGAACACCCGTGCGATCCTTTGGGTTCATCCGAGCAACTTCGAGGTCGTTGGGTTCTCCGAATCGGTGGATGTTGCGGAGCTCTCTTCTTTAGGGCTGCCGGTCGTAGCCGATGTGGGGAGCGGGGCCTTATTACCCGTAAGCGATGAGCCCAAAGTGGGAGCGGTAGTCCGGGACGGGGCGGCCTTGACCATCTTCTCCGGGGACAAGCTCCTTGGGGGGCCGCAAGCCGGGATCGCCGTAGGCGAATCCCGCTGGATCTCCGCGATGCGCCGCCATCCCCTGGCGCGCGCCCTGCGCGCCGATAAGCTCTGCCTGGCGGCACTCGAAGCTACCCTGACCGCTTACCTCGAAGGTGCCGCCGAAGATGAGCTCCCGACCCTTAAGATGTTGTACACCCCCGCCGAGGAGATAAAAGCACGCGCCAGCCGTCTGGCCGAAAAGCTCACCCGAGCAGCACCGGACCTTACGGTGGACGTGGCGCCTTCGATCGCCCGGAGCGGCGGCGGTACGTTGCCCCTTTACGAGATACCCTCCTACGCAGTGCGCCTGTGGGGCGAAGCCGGAGATGCTGAGGCTCTCTTTGCAAAGCTGCGTTCGGCAGACCCGCCGGTCGTGGGCCGCGTGGGCGAAGGAAGGCTGTGGCTCGACGTTCGAACACTCCTCGACGGGGATGAGGAGGCGGTGGTGGAGGCGGTGTGTAGCTTTAGTGGATGACCGGCCGATAGCGCTCACTATCGGGACAGCTGGGCATGTAGATCACGGCAAGACCACGCTTGTCCGTTATATGACGGGCACGGACACCGACCGTCTTGAGGAGGAGCACCGGCGCGGCATCTCTATCGTGCTGGGCTATGCGGAACTCGAGCTACCCAGTGGTCGTCGAGCGAGCCTCGTAGACGTGCCGGGCCACGAGCGCTTCGTGAAGAACATGGTCGCGGGCTCGACCGGGGTGGACGCTTTTCTACTCGTCGTGGCCGCGGACGACGGAGTAATGCCCCAGACGAGAGAGCACCTTGACGTGCTTCGTGTGCTCGGTGTGCATCGCGGGGTCGTGGCGCTCACCAAGATAGATACGGTGGACGAGGAGACGGGCGAGTTGGCCGAGCTCGAGGCGGTCGAGCTCCTCGAATCTGTGGGCTTGGAAGCCCCGCTCTTCCCGGTGAGCGGGGTAACGGGCGAGGGCGTCGGAGAGCTTCTTGCGGCGCTCGACGAACTAGCCGCCTGTTCGGAGAACGCTCGCGTGGACACGCTTGCCCGGCTCCCCGTGGACCGGGCGTTCGTGTTGAAGGGTATAGGCCTCGTGGCTACGGGAACATTGTGGTCGGGCGAGATCCGGGCGGGCGACACCCTCTACACTTCTACCGGACACCATCCGCGGGTACGCAGCGTCCAGAACCACGGCCGGTTCGCCGAGGTCGCCCGAGCAGGCACCCGAACTGCTTTGGACCTCGTCGGGATCGAGGCTGCAGAGCTCGAACCGGGGGACGTCCTGCTTTCGAACCCCGTACCGACGACCCACGCCTTTGACGCACGCCTGGAACTCCTCGAGAGCGCCCCCCCTTTAAAGCATGGGGCTCGCCTCAGGCTTTACCACGGCACGCGGGCAGCCAACGTCAGGGCCCGCTTTCTCGACCGTGAGGAGCTTATTCCCGGAGAGAGTGCGCCGGCCCGGCTTGTGCTGAAAGAAGAGCTCGTCGTCCTACCGGGGGATCGCTTTGTGCTGCGCTTGTCGAGCCCCCAGCTCACGGTCGGGGGTGGCATTGTCCTGGACTCCGCTCCAATGGGTCGCAGGCCCGAACCTGGCTGGTTGGAGGCCCTGGAGAGCGGAGATTGGAACCGCGTTGTGTCGCTTGCTCTGGCTCGCGCCCCCAAAAGGGGCATGACTGCCGAAGAGCTCTCCCTTATCGTCCCCGCTGCACCCGCCGAAATCTCGGCTGCAGCGAGAAACGCTCCGCTGATAGCGCAGCTAGGCAAGTTATACGCGCTCAGCAGTGAGGTAAAAGCTGCACAGGAACGTCTCCTCGAGGCGTTGAAGAAGCGAGCGGAAGATCGGCCCGAGAGCCCGGAGCTCTCCGTAGCCGAGGCTAGAGCCGCCACGGGGCTCGAAGTCCGGCTAGCGGATGGTCTTCTCGCAGAGATGGCCGAGGGGGAAGACCCGCGGATCCGCTTTGTCGAAACCGGGATGAGATTGCCAGACGCCGACGAGGTGCCGCCGGAGCTTGAAAGGCAGGCCGAGGAGCTGCGTGAAGCCTTGCGAGGAGCCGGGGTGGAGCCACCCGCAATAGAGACCACGCCCGCCCTTCGCTTGCTCCTCAAGCGCGGCCAAGCCGTGCGGCTCACCGACGGGCTCTTCGCGGACGAAGAAGTGGCGGGGCATGTCCTGGAAGAGATAAAGTCCACATATTGGGAGGAGGGTGAGATCACTTTAGCAGGCTTCCGGGACCGCTTGGGGAGCAGCCGCAAGTACGCCCAGGCCTGGCTAGAGTACGCTGATGAGGCAGGTGTTACCCGCCGCGTGGGCGACGCCCGCATCCTCACCCGCCGGCACTTATAAAGCCAAGCGATATACTAAAATTCATTATGATCTTTGCTCCTGGAATGCGTGGGCCTGGTGGCCCGGCCGGTCTTCAAAACCGGTTTGCGGGCGTAAAACGTCCGTGGCGGTTCGATTCCCCCGCATTCCGCTTTTGCTAACTGGTTAGCATTTCAGCTTGTCAACAATTCCGCTCGTCAGCCTCTCAGCTCTTTCTTACTGGTCGGCTGACAAGCTGGTAGGTAGAAACTGGAGGTTTAGCGATGACGAAGTTTTCACACCTGGACGAGGAGGGTGCAGCACGGATGGTAGACGTGGGAGGGAAAGCCGTAATCCGGCGTACAGCCACCGCCACCGGACGCGTACTTATGTCGCCCGAAACAGTAGAGCTGCTCCACGAAAAGGCCCTCCCCAAGGGCGACGCCCTTAACACTGCCAGGATCGCTGGAGTTATGGCCGCCAAGCGGACGCCGGACCTGATTCCTCTTTGCCACGGGGTGAATCTTACTGCCATAGATCTAGAGTTTACGGTTAAGGATGAGGCGGTCGAGATCTTGGCTACAGCTCGGGCGAGCGACCGTACCGGTGTCGAGATGGAAGCCTTGACAGCGGTGAGTGTCGCTGCTTTAACCGTATACGATATGTGTAAGGCGGTGGACAAGGGGATGGTAATCGAAGGCGTCAGGTTGCTCGATAAGACTAAACAACAGGTTACGTCGTGAAGGAGCACACGATATGGGGCGCTCGCAAATGTAACACTTTGTTTGAAAATGATACGTAGGGGCTGGCTGTGCTAGACTTCCGCCTTGGTCTGGGGCGGTATGTAGGAGAAAAATATCGAGGGCGAAGGCACGGTTCTTTATCCGATATTTCTCGACCTTGAGGGCAAGCGTTGCGTGGTCGTCGGGGGTGGAGAGGTTGCCAACAGGAAGGCCCGCAAGCTTTTGCAGGCCAGGGCAAAGGTCGTGGTAGTCTCGCCCGAGGTGAAGCCAGAGCTTGCGAGCATGGCCGCCGAGGTCCGCCGGAGACCGTACAGGGAGGGCGACCTCGAGGGAGCTTTTCTGGTGTTCGCGGCGACAGATGCGCGGGAGGTGAACGCGGTGGTGGCCCGGGAGGCGAGAGAGAGGGGAATCCCGATAAACGTCGCGGACAAGCCGTCGGAGGGGAACTTTGCCTTGCCTTCGGTCTTGAGGCGCGGGCAGCTGCAGGTGGCGGTCTCCACCGGCGGGGCATCGCCGGCTTTGGCGCGTAAGATCCGGCAGGAGCTCGAAGACGCCTTCGGCTCTGAGTGGGCGGGTGTAGTGGAGTCGGTACGTAGGGCGCGGCGGGACGGTCGTAAGGCCGAAGAAGAGCTTAAGGAGGTGGTCGAGGAGTGCTTATCGCGGTTGCGGGGATGAGCCACCACTCGGCGCCGGTCGAGGTGCGCGAGAAGGTTGCCTTTGCACCGTGTGCGGCCCGCTCTTTTTTGCGGCGGCTCAAGGAGGACGGGATGGTCGCTGAAGCGGTCCTCCTTTCGACCTGCAATCGTACTGAGCTCTACGCGGTCGTGGAGGACGAGCACGCTAAGGAGCGGCTGTTCGGCTCTTTAGCCGCCGAGAAGGGGATCGACCGCGGCTTAGTAGAGCGCTACTCGTATTGGTACGCGGATGAAGCGGCCGTGCGTCACCTATATAGGGTTGCTTCTTCTCTAGACTCGATGGTGGTGGGGGAGGCCCAGATCCGGGGCCAGGTTCGGGAGGCGTATCGGGCGGCGACCGAGGAGCTATGCACGGGGCCTATTCTGAACCGGCTCTTTCACACCTCCTTGCGGGTCGGCAAAAAGGTCCGCTCGGAGACGGGGATCGGAGACAACTCTCTTTCAGTGCCGAGTGTGGCAGTAAAGCTGGCCGAGGAGGTCTTTGGGACGCTCGAGGGACGAAGAGCTTTAGTTCTTGGGGCGGGCGAGATGAGCGAGCTCGTCATAAAGCACCTCGTGAGCAGCGGGGTCCGAGAGCTCAGGATCGCCAACCGCAGCGCCGGGCGGGCAGCGGCGCTCGCCGAGAGGGTCGGAGGGGTTGCGGTAAGCTTCGACGCGCTCTCGGAGGAGCTCCCGAAGGCGGACGTGGTGGTGAGCTCCACCGGGGCCGGCGAGTGGGTCGTAGGCAGTAGGCTGGTTGCGGAAGCGCTCGCCCGTAGGAAGGAGCCGCTGTTCTTTATAGACATCGCGGTCCCGCGGGATGTGGATCCGGTAGTGCAGAATCTGGACCGGGCTTACGTATACGACATGGATGACCTGCAGGCGGTTGTAGACCGCACCGTAGACGACCGGAGCACGGCGGCTGCCAAAGGGGAGGTTACGATAACGTCGGCCGTCTTCGAGTTTATGGGCTGGCTCTCGACGCTGCATGTAGTGCCGCTAATTAAGGAACTTCGGGACGAGGCTGAGCTTGTCCGGCGGCACGAGCTCGCCCGCACCCTGAAGGGGCTGGATCTCTCCTCGGAGGAAGCCGAAGCCGTCGAACGCATGAGCCGCGCTCTCGTCAACAAGCTCCTCCACGGCCCCATCCAGGAGCTGAAGGCCCTCGCCGAGAGCGGCTCTCCGCTACAGAGCGCCGAGATCCGGTACCGTCTTTTGGCCCTTGAGGGGCTAAGGGTAGGTTTGCGCCGCCACGAGGAGCGTTCCGGATCGCCGTGAGCCTCCCGCGGCCCGTGGTCTTAGGGACGCGAGGCTCGAAGCTCGCCCTCGTGCAGGCGAACGTCTGCGCTGAAAGGTTGCGGGCGGCGGGGCTCGGCATCGAGGTTCGCACTATCAAGACCACCAGCGAGCGGCTGCCGGAGACGCCGCTCTCCGTTATCGACCGGCGCGACGTATTCACCCGGCAGCTCGACGAGGCGTTGTTCTTAGGGGAGATAGATCTCGCGGTTCATTCCCTAAAGGACGTGCCAACCGAAGTTCCGGAGGGGCTCGTACTCGCAGCGATAACCGAGCGTCACGATCCGTGGGATGTCCTCGTCTCCGACGAAGGTTACGACGTCGACGGCCTGCCGGAAGCGGCCGTCGTCGCCACCTCCAGCCTGAGGCGCCGCGCCCAACTTTTGCACCGCCGCCCAGATCTCAAAGTAGTGGAGATTCGGGGGAATGTCGACACCCGCGTCCGCAAGATGCGCGAGGGTGTGGCGGACGGTCTCCTGCTCGCCCGCGCTGGCCTGACGCGTCTCGGCCTCGACGTGCCGCACAAGGTTGTACCGAAGGAGATCATGCTCCCCGCCGTGGGCCAAGGCGCTCTAGCTGTCGCCACCCTCAAGCAACACCCGCTGCGTGAGATAATTCGTGAGACGCTCAACCACGGGCCGACCGAGGCGGCGGTTCGTGCCGAGCGGGCGATGCTCCACGCTCTTCAGGGCGGCTGCCGGGTACCGGTAGGTGCGTTGGGGAAGATCGTGTACAAAGATGAGGTCTGGCTGCAGGGTGTAGTCGTCTCCACAAACGGGGTGTTCATGTACCGGGGCGAGGAGGTGGGTGAGAAGCCTGAGGAGGTTGGGAGCCGGCTGGCCCGAAATCTTTTGGAACAGGGAGCTTCAGTGGTTCTCGTAAATATCCGGGAGGTGAGAAGCGAGTGATCTACCTGGTCGGAAGCGGTCCGGGTGACCCGGGCCTCTTTACCGTCAAGGGCGTCGAGTGTATGCGAAGAGCGGACGTCGTAGTCTACGACCGGCTCGCACCCGAGGCCCTGCTCGCCCACGCCCGTCCCGAAGCCGACCTCGTCTACGTTGGCAAGAAGCCGGGGGAGCCCTCCATGTCGCAGGAGGAGATCAACGCGCTCCTTGTAAAGCTCGGCCGCGCCGAAAAGACGGTAGTACGCCTCAAAGGCGGCGACCCTTACGTCTTTGGCCGCGGCGGCGAGGAGGCTTTGGCTCTCGTCGAGGCAGATCTCCCTTTCGAGGTAGTGCCCGGCGTCACCAGCGGCATAGCAGCCCCCGCCTACGCCGGGATACCCGTGACGCATCGCGGCGTCTCCACGAGCGTCGCCTTTATCACCGGGCACGAGGACCCAACAAAAGGGGAATCTGACGTAGACTGGGGCCGCCTGGCAAACGGCGCCGAG
>DATHAB010000044.1:0-19675 GCA_035296885.1 Rubrobacteraceae bacterium | reverse complement strand
GCGGCTACAGGCAGCGGTCGTCCGCTACAACTGCGACGTACAGTAAGGAGAACTCTGGCGAATGCATCCTGAAATCAACGTTCGAAAGAGGTACCTTGTACGGAGAAGTGATCTTGACCAGAGAGATAGATGCTTTCTAGGAGACTCAAGCTCATCTTTATGGTGGGTATCTTGCTGGTAGTATCCGCAATCGTGCTTCACTACGTGTTCCGCCTCTATAAAGCCCCCACTGACGCGGAGTTCGATGTGCTCGGCACCTTCTTCGCGACGTTTGCTTCCACGATCCTCACTTTTTTTATCGGTGCTCTGCTCTTCGACTACCAGGTCGAGAAGACCGAAGCTGGGAGATTTAAGCAGCTCAAGTTGCTCCTGGGGGTAGAGCTCTCCACGACCCTGGAGACGCTTGATCCCTCGAACGCCATAGAGGTACAGCTTCCCGACAACTCCTCAGTAGAGGTGGTGATCACCCACGTCCAGCCGGTGATCCTCGAACAGGCCATCCGGGACGGCTACTTCGACCCTCCGCATGCAGAGGCCGCTATACGTCTGGCAGAGAAAATGCGTGTCTACGGCGCCAAAACCTCACACCTCTTTTCCATCCTCTCTACGCAGACAGCCCCCGACCCGGACTTCGAGCGGTTAGCGCTCCATGCGATCCGGGACGTCGAGAAAACCCGACAGGACATCTTCAAGGATACCCAGTTACTGATCGAGCACCTATAAAGCACCTACAAAGAGGAAATCGTCGAGAAAAATCCCATTTTCTTACAGCGGTTTGCGTTGATATTGGACCGTGCCACATTGTAGGTGCATGAAGCTTGTTTAGTAGACTTGCGGGGCGCCAGTGAATGCAGTCAAGCGTAGCATTCCAAAGAACACGGTTGCCTGGGCCAACCTTACTGAAAACCGCTATAAGGAGAGACCTATTGAACCTTCCAGAAGGCCTTTTCCTGGTGCCGGAGCCTTTCAAACCTTAAACTTTATGCTTGTAGACGTCACCATAAGGGGGTTTTCAGACTCACGATGAACTTGTTCCGCAACGATCTTGAAGGCCGGCCGCGTGCCTTCTGGCGCCTGCTCTTCCAGTTCGCCCTATACCTGGTCGGCACGTATCTACTGGTAAACCTAGCGTTGGCGGCGTTCACCCTTCTCGGCTTAGTACCCCTCGAAAGCTCCGCCCTCGAGGACCTCGTCGCGTCGCCAACCTTCCTGGTAGTAGGCGCACTGTCTACCTTCGTCGCGACGATAGTCAGCGTGTGGTTAGCAGGCCGCTTCTTCGACCGCCGGCCGTTCTCTGACTTCGGTCTGCGCCCCATGGATCGGGACTGGTGGATCGATCTCGGCTTCGGTCTGATCTTGGGCGCCCTGCTTATGTCAGGCATCTTCCTCGTGGAGCTAGCGGCCGGTTGGATCACGGTCACCGGCACCTTCAAGGTCGTAGGCAACCCTGAGGCACCGTTCTTTCCGGCCATCCTCGCCCCCATGGTATTTTTCTTGTGCGTGGGCGTCTACGAGGAACTGTTCTCCCGGGGCTACCAGCTCCGGAACATGGCTGAGGGGCTGAACTATCCTAACCTCGGACCCAAAGGTGCGGTCATCCTTGCCTGGATGCTCTCATCTCTACTCTTCGGCCTATTCCATTCAGTCAACCCGGGTGCGAATGCGGCCATTGTCGCTGTTATCGTTAATATTACCTTCGCAGGGTTCCTTTTAGGGCTCGGCTACATCCTGACCGGACGGCTCGCCATCCCCATAGGGCTGCACACAACCTGGAATTTCTTCCAAGGCAACGTCTTCGGCTTCCCAGTGAGCGGCGTGGAGCCCATAGGAGCGACGTTTTTCTCCATCGAGCAGGGCGGACCACCGCTATGGACCGGCGGCATCTTCGGCCCCGAAGCGGGTCTGCTCGAGATCGCCGCAACGGTTGTAGGCAGCTGCCTTATCTGGCTCTGGGTCCGTGTTCGCTCCGGCAAGTCCGTTCTCCAGTCTTCTATCGCGGACCCGCCGCCCCACCTGACAGAGAAGGTCCCCGGCGACACCGGTTAGAAGTAGGACACGACACTACAGCGAACCTCATACGTCCCTACTCTCAAGCACGCGCACGTAGTCTACGAGGTTGCTCTTCATACTTGACCATATAGTAGCGTCAGGGTCGAGGATTGCGGATATCATGTCGGGGTGACGGCGGGTGCGAGAGAAGCGACGGAGGGGGTTTCGCTCAGGCGGCGTCGGTGGTGGTCTGGGCTGCCCCGTTTCGACCGACGGGTGTGGCTGCTCGTGGGGGCGATGCTTGTCTACAGGTTTGGGCAGGGGCTTTATTACCCATTCAGCACGATCTACTTCCACAACGTCGTTGGCATACCGCTATCTCAGATAGGGATCGGGCTGGCTACGCTTGCGGGTACTAGCGTGACCTCGGGGCTTATCTGTGGCCCTGTAGCTGACCGCTATGGCCGCAAGCCGCTGATGCTTTTAGCGCTCTCGGGGAGTGCCGCCGCCTTTTTTGCGTTTGCATTCGTTGGGGACTTCCGGGGATATCTGATCGTGTGCGCGGCAGCGGGCCTCGTGGGCACAGCGATGTTCGACGCGGCCCGCAACGCGATGGTCGCCGACGTCACCCGCGAAGGTATGCGGGCGAGGGCCTACGGCTTGGTGAGGGTCGGCGGAAACGTCGGCTGGGCATTGGGACCGGCGGTGGCGGGCCTTATTGCCGCTTCGGCGGGAACCTCCGCAGATATCTATCAGGTTATGTTTATCGGGACGGCGACGCTCATGCTCGTGGTGCTCGTCGCTCTTGCCCTGCTGGCCCGTGAGTCGCTGCCGCAGACGTCAAAGGCCAAAGGGCGGGAGCTCCCGCCAGTTCCCCTATCGAAGCTTAGGGCGGCGTTCGCTGATGCGCCTTTCGCGGCGCTTCTTGCGGCGGGTTTACTCCTATACTACGTGTTCACCCAAGACTGGCAGGCGCTGCCAATCTACTCCAAGAACTTTCTTGAGGTTTCGGACTGGCAAGTCGGGCTCTTTCTGGCCGGGAACGGTCTCATGGTGATACTACTCCAGCTGCCGGTGGCGCACCTCCTCGACGGGCGCTCGAAGGTTGCGGCGCTCGCCGCCTGTGCGGGGTTGTTTGCGGCCTCGTCAGCGACGTTGCTCGTCACGGGATCATTCTTGGGCGTCCTCGTCGCGTTCGCGGGGTTCTTTACGCTGGCGGAGATGATCCTGGAGGTCGCCGGCGCAGCTCTGGCCGCCGAGCTCGCCCCCACGGATAGGCGCGGAACGTACCTAGCCCTCTTCGGTTGCTGCTTCGGTGCCTCTTATGGGATAAGCCCTATAGTCGCCGGGGTACTCCTCGACGCGGGCCTGCCACACATCATCTGGACGATACAGCTCGCCGCTGTGGCCCTCGCGGCGGTGGGATTGGTAACGCTCGCCGCCTTGCGGAAGCGCCGAGAAAGGGACGACCAACAAAGAGTTGAAGGCTGAAGGCTATTCAGGGACGTGCAGCAACGCCTCCCGGGGGTGCGACGACCGACCAGCGCCCGGCGCCTCCAGCTCCGTTTCCCAGTACATTTCGTAAGGCACCACGCCACTCTACAGCAGAGATCACCCCCGATGTACCGAAGGGCATGCTGCTCGAAAATCAAGGTTAAGGGCAAAGCCTTTCAGGGTATCCTATTCCTCCGTAAACGAAGGAAAGGAGAACAAGAACTGTGGCTTACGAACTCCCGCCGCTCCCCTACGACTACGACGCGCTGGAGCCCCACATAGACGAACGGACGATGTACATCCACCACGACCTCCACCACAACACCTACGTCAACAACCTCAACGGTGCGCTCGAGAACTATCCGGATCTGGCCGAGAGACCTCTTGAAGAGCTCCTGGCGGATCTGGACTCCGTGCCCCAGGACATCCGCAGGTCGATCAGGAACAATGGCGGGCAGCACTCTAACCACACGATGTTCTGGCAGATCATGAACCCCAACGGGGGTGGCGAGCCCGTCGGGGACCTCGCGAGCGCCATCGAGTCGAGCTTCGGCTCCTTCGAGAACATGCAGGAGCAGTGGTCGGCCATGTCCGCCCCTGGGTCGGTCTTTGGCTCGGGCTGGACCTGGCTCGTTGCCGCCCCCGACGGCTCTCTAACCGTCGAGTGCACCCCTAACGGGGACACCCCCTTGATGGAGGGCAGGCTGCCGATCATCGGCATCGACCTCTGGGAGCACTCCTACTACCTTAAGTACCAGAACGCGCGTCTAGAGTACGTAAGCGCCTGGTGGAACGTGGTCGACTGGGAGGAAGCAGAGCGCCGCTTTCAAGCTGCCAAACAAACCTAGCGGCACCTCACGGCTTAGCTCTTACAGCCAAGCCCTCGGGGAACGTCTCCGGGGGCTTTACGCTGCCCGTTTTTCGGACCCGGCGAAAGAAGATTTTTCATCGGCGGTATCTATGGGTACACTTAGCGGGAGGAAAGTTTTCGGAGCGGAAGGGATATTCTAGATGCGTTTGGTTGTGATCGGAGGGGTAGCTGCGGGGACAAAGGCAGCTTCGAGGGCCCGGAGGGTCGACCCTGACCTGGAGATAACCATCTACCAGGAGGAACCGGAGATCTCTCAAAGCGAGTGCGGGCTGCCGTACCTGCTCTCCGGCACCGTCGAACATCGTGACGACCTCATCGCCCGCACCCCGGAGGAGTTCGCCGAGAAGGACGTCGAGGTCCTCACCCGCCACCGCGTGGAGAAGATAGATCCGGACAACAAAACGCTCACCGTTAAGAACTATACGACCGGCGAGGAGTTCGAGGACTCTTACGACCGCCTCATCGTCGCCACGGGAGCCAAAGCCATCCGCCCCTCCATCGAAGGCGTAGACCTCGACGGCGTCTTCACCTTGCACTTCCTCTCCGACTCGGACAGGATCCTCTCCTTTATAGAGGAGCGATCGCCGAAAAAGGCGATCATCATCGGGGGTAATTATATAGGGCTCGAAGTCGCCGAGAACCTCACCGAGCGCGGGATGGAGATCTCCCTTTTGGAAGCTGAGGAGCAGGTCGCCGTTACCTACGGCCCCGAGGTTGCCGAGAAGGTCGAGGAGCACCTCGAAGAGAAGGGTGTTGCGGTCTTTACCGGGGCGCTCGTCAAGGCGCTGGTGGATGACGGCGAGGGGCGCGTCCGGGCCGTCCGGGTCATGCATTCTGGAGAAGACGCGGAGATGGAAACGGAGCTGGTTATATTGGGGACCGGCATCAGGCCCGAGGTGCCCGATGTCGCGCTCGCCGAAATGAAGCCCGAGGTGCCCGAGGTCTCGCTCGCCGAAGCAGCGGGAGCAGAGATCGGGCCTACCGGCGCGATCCAGGTGGACAAACACCTCAAGACAAACCTCCCGGACGTGTGGGCAGCAGGCGACTGCGTCGAGTCGGTGAACCTGGTGACGGGTGAGGCGATTTGGGCACCCTTGGGTGACACGGCGAACCAGATGGGTCGGGTGGCGGGCACAAACGCGGCCCATGGCGAGGACATACTCGAGTTCCCCGGCGTCCTGGATACCGGCCTCTTTAAGATCTTCGACCTTGGGGTGGCGAAGACGGGGCTCTCGGAGGATGCGGCCCAAGAGGCGGGCTTCGAGGTCGTAACGGCGAGCGTCGAGTCGGTGAGCAAAGCCGGCTACTATCCGGGGGGCCAGTCTACGTTCATCAAGCTTATAGTCGACGGGGCGACGGGCCGCTTGGTAGGCGCGCAGATCGCCGGAGGGAACGCAGACAAGTACGTAGACATCTGCGCCACGGCTATCTGGGGCAAGCTCGCCTACCCAGATCTCATCAACCTGGACCTCGCATACGCCCCGCCTTTCGGGCCTACCTTAAGCCCGGTCATAGCAGCTGCCAGCGTCTTGGCTGGCGAGTTCGAGAAAAAGACCGAAGGCGTCCGGGCCAGAGAATAGAAGGCGGGCCGCGGACGCCGCCCCGGCGGGGGCTGTCTAGTCAGCAACCGTCCTATTCAAGGGGGTCGGGGTTCTAGGAGAAACTCGGCCTTTCGTGTTGCTTTTGCGCTGCGGCATGAGCCCGGTCTCTAACGTTGATTTTCTTCGACCTTGCTACGCCCCTCGTCGGTAATCGAGAAAAAGCCGTAACCCTCTGTCCGGTTCTCTCCCTCTGTTTCGTGTCCCGCTCGTTTCTCGAAGAAAAAGTGGTAGCCATCTGACCGTTTTTCTATGTATCCCGCTTCTTCGAGCTCGCGGGCCAGCCTCGTGAACTCGTCTCTATCTTTTTGGTACTGTACGGTGCTCATCCCCATCTGCTGCGCGACCTCATGTATATAAACGAACCTCGCAGGGTCGCCGCCCGAAAGCTCGTGGACCGCATTCAAGAGCTGCATGGATTGTTCCCCAATCTCTCTCTCCGCCACAGCCGGATCTCCTTTCCGCGTCTCCCATCAAACAACCAGCTACCCGATGCGCCAGATCAATCTTCTCCGCAGCCGAACATCCTACGTTATCGTGGAGCACCACGCATCCGCCCGGAGCTTCGAGGTACTACGGGGCAGGGTACAAGAAGTCAGGGCACCGGATTCTTTGACCGCAAGCTTCTGAGCAGCAACCGCTAAGACAGATCGTTTACCTAGCTTCCACTGAGGGTATGTCCGATCTAATACGCCAAGCGGAAGGAGGAAAACGGATGGACCCCGGAGAGCAGACTACGGGTACCCGCGATGAGCATTACAACCTCGTAAGCGTGCTTTACCATGCTTTACACGGCGCTGACAACTGCGATATATACGCCACAGACGCTGAGGTAAGCGGGCGCGCCGACCTCTCTGATTTCTTTAGGGAGGCGCAGGAGAGGCAGAGAGGTCTGGCCGACCGGGCGAAAGGCTTGCTGGGTATAGGAGGAGGCACCGCGACAGCAGGAGCGGGCAACACCTCGACAGGAGCTACTCCAACAGGAACTGCTCCGGCGGGTGGCGATCTGGCAGGCGGCGCTACTGTGGCGGGCCGCACTTCGGCCGCGGGCGGTATCCCGAAGGGTGGCGGCGTGGTCGGGAGCGATGTTCCCCCTACTACGGATGTCTTGCCGGAGGAGGACGTTCCACCCCGAGGTGCGGACGACCTTCGCGCAGAGACAGTGCCCCCACCAGCTGACATTTCACCGGAGACCGCACCTGTGGGAGGTATCCCGTCGATGACCGAGGATATCTCACCCGGCGCGCGGAGGACGGAAAGCACCGCGCCAATAGCTGCTAGCACCGCCCCGATCGAGGATGACGTTCCAAGAGATGCTACATTAGCGCGAGACGTCCCGCCCCAAGTAGAGACCGACCTTCGCACAGACGTAAGCACCCCGCCCGATGCCGGGCCGCCGGATGTAGAGGTTGCGTCGCCAGAAAGGGCTGGTGTCTCGACCGGCCCCACGGACCGAAGGCGCCTTGCCGACAATGGCTGACACCACCCCGACCGAGGAAGGTATTCCTCCGGGAACCGACCCGATCGAGAACGACGTCCCACTCGACGCACCGACAACAACGGAAGGTACCGCGACGACAGCGGCGGACGCCACACCGGTAGAGGATGCCCCACCGCGGGGAGCGGACGAACTCCGTGCAGAGACAGCACCTCCTACCGATACTGCGCCAACAGAGGTAGATGTTGCATCGCCGGAGAGAGCGGACGCCCCGCCCGAAGGCCCGAGGACTGAAGAGGTTTCGCCCGAGCGCCCGAGGGCCGAAGGCGCGCGATCGGGGACGGAAGAGGTTTCCATAAGGCCGGGAGAGGAACCATCGGAATCTGAGAGAGGTGCTACTTCTGGAGAAAACATCAGAAGTATCATAAGGGAGAGCGATAGGAGAAGCCGCAGACAGATCTAGAATATTCGAAGCGGGTTCTTCCAGCAGCGAACTAGTCGGGCCGGGTCCTTAAGGACCCGGTCCTTGTTATTAGGCTGCTTATCAGCACGATCCTCCCCAGATAGGGGCATATAAGGGAATTAAGCCGCCGATGTAAGGGCGGCGGGGTGTCGAGATGCCCTTTGAAGGCTGAAGCTTGGAAAGCGTTTGGTGTAAGCTTTCGCAAAAGCGGGAAGCCTACTGCGAATGGGGCCTACCGGTCGAACCAAGATTACGCTACCGAGGCGTAGGCAGACACGCAGCGCGAGTACCTTGAATAGTTAAAGCAACGCCCTGAGCAGCGGATCGGTTCTAACCTACCACCTATCTATATAAAGTGAATCGCCAGAGTATCGTACGGTACTCAGGACCCTTGATCTAGGTGCTCGCAACGTTGAGAAACCGGGTATGTATCGTTGCTCAAGACCCTAGAGAAAAGCAGCGCTCGATGAGTCGATGTCCTGGGTAGGTGAAAGCCGCATAGTAACTCGGTACAGGATACCAAGCTGCGACAACATGGCTTGAGGAGGATGAGAGGTGGCTGATAGCTCCAGAGAGAAAGCAACAACTGCTGGGGAGATACGCAGGCGACGGAGTAGGAACGTGCGACTTTATTTACTCACCTCCAGGAGAGGGTTGAGGACCTTAGGGGTAGCGGCGTCTGCCTTCGCGCTGCTCCTGCTGCTTCTTCGGCGTCGCATCCTTGAGGGTAGCTAATATACGAGCCCTCAGAGATTATAGTGGCCGGAGGCGAGCTGTCCGAGGACCCGCTCGCGCAGGGTGGTGACGTCAGGTGGGGAGGCGTATAGCTCGCTCAAAGGTTGCAGCAGCTCCTTCGCGCCCTCAGGGGGTTCGGCCTCGACGGGGAGTACCTTGCGGGAGCCGTCTCTTAGGCCGAAGAGGCGCTTACGTCCGCTGCTCTTGCCCCGCTTGGCTCGGGCTTCGCCGTCGACCTGGACGATGTCGAGGGAGAAGTCGATTATCGGGGCGGCCGCGACAGATCCCCCCACCCCGTAGGCGTCGCAGACAGGGTTTAGCGCCAGTATGTCATCGGGTCCAATCCCTCCGGAGCCGAAGATCTTTACGTGGCCGAAGCCCCGGCGGTCGAGCTCCCAGCGAACCTCGCTCATCAGACCCCGAAAATCGCCCCGGCGGTCGCTGGGCGTGTCGAGCCTGACGGCGAAAATGGAGTCGGGGATAGCCTCGGCAGCGATGAGCGCCCCGAACTTCTCGTCGTCGAAAGTGTCTATGAGGATGGTGCGAGGCACCTCCTCTTCCATGATCCTGTGGAAGGCTCGGGTGGCCTCGTCGGTCGAGCCCAAGATCAGGACCAGAGCGTGAGGGACGGTGCCGATCGCCTGGATACCGAGGCGTTTTGCACCTAAGGTCTCAGCGACGCCGTCGCAGCCACCTAGGTAGGCGGCCCGCTCTATCATCGGACCTATAGCCGGGTGCATCCGACGTGCTCCGAAGGAGATCAGCTGCTTTTCGCCCGCCGCGAGCCGGCACTGGGCCGCTCCGGTCGCCACCCCTGAGGCCTGACAGAGAAGACCCAGGATCGCCGTCTCGTGCTCACCAAACTCTTCGTAGGGCCCGCTCAAGGTTAGGAGCGGCTCGTGAGCGCGGCAGATCGTGCCTTCCGGCACGGCGTACGCCTCGATATCGCTGTCTTGGAGAAGGTGGGCTACCTCGTCGAGACCTGCGAAGACAAACCATTCTTCGGGATCTGACGATTTGAGGACGACCTCGGCGTGGACGGGAGTTCGTTCCTTGCCCTCGGCCCTGAGAACCTGCATCGCGCGGTGGAAGTACACGTCCGCTACCTCGGCGGTCTTTATCTCCTTAGAGGAGGCCGTATTGAATCTTATCGCGCTGTCGTCGTCACCGTTCTCCGCGTACACCTACAACCCCTTTCTATACCTTTTTGAAATCGAGCGCGGAAGGTTCGCCGGGCACTCTCTTTTGTGCTAGCATCCTTTGCCTTTAGGTGTGCGCTATGAGCTCGTCGAGTGAACGATCGTTATGCAGACGATCTATGGTCTCCGCTAGTAGCGACGCCAGGCTGATCACCTCCAGCGGTAGCTCCAGCCCCTCCGGTGGAGGAACGCTGTCCGTTACAACGATCCGCTCGACGGGCGTGTCTCGCAGCTTCTCCTCAGCCGAACCGACGAACAACCCGTGGCTGGCGACGGCCATGATCCCGGGCTCGCAACCCGCCTCGATCAGGGCGTCGATCGCGGCCCTCTGAGTCCCCCCGCTGTCGATCATGTCGTCGACGATAATAGGCTTTCGGCCCTGAACCTCACCCGTTACGCTCCCCACGCTCACCTCCGAGCCGCTGATACGAGCCTTGTGGATCACCGCCACGGGCAGCTCGAGCGGCTCAGCGTACCTCTCCGCCAGCTCGGCCGCTCCCATATCGGGCGCCACGACCACGCCGTCCTCCCCGGCGTAGGGCCGAACCGAGTCTAAGAGCATCGGCACGGCGCTCAGGTGCTCTAAGGGGATGCCGAAGAAACCCTCTATGGCGGCAGTGTGGAGGTCTACGGTGACCACGCGCTCGAGCAACCCGCCGCTCTCGAGCACGCCGGCGACGAGCCGAGCCCCTACCGCCTCCCGTCCGCTGGCCCTCCGGTCCTGCCGGGCGTAGCCGTAGTACGGGATCACGGCCGTCAAGCGGGCCGCGCCCGCCCGATGGGCGGCATCGGCCAGCAAGAGTAACTCCAAAAGATGCTTCTCCGCCGGAGGACTCGTCGGTTGGACGAAGTAGATGTCCTCCCCACGCACGCTCTCTCGAAGTTCAGCCTGCAGCTCACCGTCCGGGAAGACATGCACCTCGCGGCTGCCCAGGTGCAAGTCAAGCCTGGCGGCGACAGCTTCGGCTAGGGGCTCGTTGGCCGAGCCGGCAAAGATCTTCGGGGTCATTCTTTAGCTGCCCTCCTCCTACTCTCTCCCCTTCGAGTTTTGTTCCCACTCTCTGGAACTGGTTGCGCCTTGATTAGTACCCTAAATTCGGGCAGCTTAGTAACGCTTCGAGTAGCCCGGCAAAGGAAAAGTTAAGGTTTCTGTCGGGTCCGATTTTGTTAAGAGGGTTCCGGGCCGAGGACCTCGCGTTCTTGAACCCTGTCTTGTTCGTCGTGGACAAAGAACTCGGCGCCGCCCTCGTGGGCCAGAGAACGCCCCCTCTTCTCGGCCTGCTCCCTGGTGTCGTGTACGGATGACACCTTCTTGTTGCCTTCGCGGTACACCGCCCACGTATCATCTTCTCTACGCACGACGTGTATAGGGGGGTTCTCCGACGATGATCTTTCGTTCGCCACAAAGCACCTCTGCTTCCGCTTCGCTTCTTTTGCCTAGCTTCTACTACCCGATTCCGGGAAACGTCAAAATCTCAGATAATCGCTCGCGCAAGGCGAGCGAGACGTATCTCACGGTGCCGGGAGGCACAGGCCGTTTTGCGCTGCTCGGAGCGTGGGTACCCCTAGAGCAGTAGACAAGATAAGCTCACAACCACCGGAAAGATTGTGGTAGAGGTATTTTGCCAGAGATGGTAGAGCGCTGTAGCCAGGTGCGGTATGTATTATCTGAGGCTTGCCTACAAGTTCCAGGTTGGAAGGAGTGAGATGGACGAGGAAGGCTACGGCAAAGAGATGGGAGAGATCTTAGTGGCTCTTCCGGGTACCGGGGCCGTACAGCAACAAATCGCCTACTACAACAGCGACAAGCAGACCTAAACCGTCAGAGTGAGCACGTACCCGACGATCGAAGGAGGCGCCCCAGGCCGGAGCGACCCTATAGGAAGGGCTCCTATGGAAGCCGAGACGTACGATGAACTGGGCCAAGGCGATATGCAGAGTCGCTATCCGGAGCTGTGGGAGAAGGTTAGGGGGCAGGATCAAACACCCTGAGAGTTACCTAGCTTCTACGCGCCACCCGACCCTGTCGAGGCAGACGCCGCTATCAGGAGACTTACAGGTCGTTTCGCTGGAAGGAGAGCTGAACCTGGCGGAGGTTGGCTTTCCCCACAGGAACGACAGTGTCTAGGACTCTCTCTACCACCATCCGTATTCCCAGTCCTCGTACCCCTTTGAGTACGAGCCATCCCCATACCCCTTCGAGTACCAATCCTCGTACCCCTCAGAGTACCAATCCTCGTACCCCTTCGAATATCGGTCCCCCCCATACCCATTCGGGGAAGCAGGCGCAGATGACCTTGAGTAGCTTGCGGGCTCCTTTGCGGTCGTATTGGAGGACGATGCGGTCTTCGATGACGATCCGGGAGTAGCGTAGCTTGTGGGCTCCTTTGCGGTCGTATTGGAGGACGACGCGGTCTTCGATGACGATCCGGGAGTAGCGTTGCGCCAGCTCTCCGAGGATGGTTTCTCGACGAGCGGGGACCTCGCGGGCTCCAAACTCTTTTCGTACTTCCCGGCGCTCTCTTCGTACCTCCTACTATTCTCCGTCGCCACTGGTTGAGCTGTTGTCAACTCATCGGCGCCGCTTTCGAGATCAGACTCTCCGTGCCGTGACCATCCCGGATCTACCGTAGTGCCCGTCAACTCCTCGTAGACGGCAAGGGAGACGTTCTGGATAACGTCGCGGGCTTCGGGCTCGCCGGCACCTTTGGCGAGCACTACGAGGGAATAGCTCCTCTCGACACCCTGTTCGTCTGTGTAGAACACAACGCCAGCGTCGCCGAAGTTCTCGGCGTAAGAGCCCGTTTTGTGGGCGACGCGAACCTCGCTAGGAAGCTTCTCCGGAATGCGGTCCTCTAAAGAGGTGTCCGTCATAGCGTCGAGCATCTCGTTAGAGAGCTTTTCACTGGTGTACAGCGGGTCGGAGATCTTCCCGAGCAGGAGCAGCACGTCGTTTGGGGTCGTATAGTAGCCGGAGTTATAGTCGGAGTATCGGGAGTTTTTTATCCCCATGTTCTCAAGTTCGGCACTTATCTTGTCCGCTCCGAGGCGACGGTCGAGCATCGCCCAGGCGGTGTTGTCGCTGTGGTTGACGAGGCGATAGGCGGTCTCGCGCAGGCTCAAGGAGTGACCTACCGGGAAGGCCTGAAGATCGCCGGTGCCGTACCCCTGGATATCCGTAGAACGGAGGTAGATCTCCTCCTCAAGGTCCAGCTCTCCGCGCGCCGCAGCCCTATATAGAGTCGCGAACGCCGGCAGCTTACCGATGCTAGCCACCACGAACTCCTCGTCATTTCGCAACGAGACCCCCGTCCCGGAGATGGGCTCCAGCACCGCAACACCGTAAGTGCCCCCGCGCCCTTCGACTATCTCCTCGATTCGATCCCCCAACGCCTCAGCGTCGAAGTCCGGCACCCCCTCCGGCAGAGACCAACCCGCTTCGGGTGGCCTGGTGACGGCAGCTCGCTCGTCGTTCTCGGCGTCCCCCTGCTCTGTCGCCTCCCAGCCGAGGAGCCAGACGACCGCTCCCGCTCCGGCAAAAGCCAACAAAAGCCATAACAATAAGGCTGAGTACCTACCCAAGACAAAGTGACGCCGCTTCCGGGCCGCAACCCTTCTCCGGTAACCCTTACTGCCTTTAGCATTCGCCAGGGCCTTTGGGTCCCGCAGCTTGGCCGCCAAAAGAACACCTCCATACCAGCCGCGAACACGACACCCCACCGCCCGTGAACCACGAAGCTTAGTTTAAGCCAACAATACTTTAAAAGTAGTAGCATAGGGTACGGTATTAGGTAGACTAATTCAACGTGAGCTTAGAAATTTTTCAAGCAGTCTATGAAACGATAGACCTCAAAGAAAAAAGTAGGATCAACCATCGTAAAGAGTGTTGGTTCGGCTTCGCCCGCCCAAACAGGGAGGTGGAATGGGGTCGGGCACGTCTTGGATACTCAAAAACCTCCTTCGAGTCGTCGCTTAAGAACCCCAGAGGAGGCTAACAAAGAAGCAATAGCCATAGCTACACTGAAGCAAACACTCCGTAATATCTTTGTGAAGCGCACGAGATGTGGGGACAGGCTGTAGACAGCTCACCGGATGATATAGACGCACTTGACGCCATACAGCCGGCAAGCGTACTACTTCTTTATAAAATCTGACAGGATGACGTGAAGCGAGAGTGCGGCGACACTACAACTCATGGTTACAGACTCAGGTCAGCTCTCCTCGTGGGCCAGGTGCTCGTCGAGGAAGGCGGCGATCTTTGGGTAAGCGTTGAGGCGGTTCTTTAGCTTGGCGAGGCCGTGACCCTCGTCCTCATACAATAGGTACTCGACTGCGCCGCCGTGTGCCTGCACCTTCTCTACGATCTGCTCAGCCTCCCCCACGGGCACGCGGGGATCGTTCTTGCCGTGGATCACCATTAGCGGGGCCGATATCTTTTCGGCTTTGTAGATCGGGCTTATGGACTCAAGGAAAGGGCGGTCCCGTTCTAGCCAACCATACTCCGGCTCACGTAAAGAACGCCGGTAGCTGCCGGTGTTCTCCAGAAAGGTGACCAGGTTGGCGATCCCCACGATGTCGACCCCCGCGGTCCATAGCTCGGGATACTCGGTGAGGGCCGCGAGCACCATAAAGCCGCCGTAGGAGCCGCCCATCACGGCGATGCTCTTATGACCCTTATCACGCAGCCATCCTGCAGCGTAAGCTAAATCCTTCACCGAGTCCATACGAAGATGTACGTCGTCGAGGTGGGTGTATGCCTTGCCATAGCCGGTCGAGCCGCGCACGTTCGGAGCAAAGACTGCGTAGCCCCGCCCGAGTAGGTACTGGGTCACGGGGGAGAAAAGAGGGCGCGACTGGGACTCCGGACCGCCGTGAACGTTCACGACGACAGGTGCGTTGTCCCTATCGGGCTCGTAGAAGAGGGCGGGGATCTCGCGCCCGTCAAAAGACGAGTACCGGGTTACTTGCGGGCGCCGGAAGGTGCTCCGCGGTATACCCGCGGTCGAGGAGCGGGTGAGCTGCCTGGGCTCTCCGTCAGGCAAGTTTGCGATCCATACGTCTGGGTTGCGCGAGGGTCCGGTCAGGGTAAAGGTGAGCCTGTCCCCGTCCGGGGAAAACTCAAAGCCGCCTAAGATACCCTCCGGCATCTCGGGCCCGGGGATGCGCCTGCCCCGGCTATTGAAGAGCATAAAGTCCGAGTAGCCCTCGACGTTGCGGCTCGCAAGGAGGTAGCGGCCGTCTTTGGAGAGCTCAACGTCTTCTATGTCCCAGTGGTCGGGGGTGAGATACTCGATCTCCAGCGTCGAGAGGTCCAGACGCCCCAGGCGCATGAAGTCCCCATCCCTGTCCGTCGCGAGAAAGACGTTCTTGCCGTCCGGCGTAACCCGCGCCCCAACAAATCGGGCATCCCCTTCGTGCGGGGTGAGGAGCGTCACCTCGCCGCTTGCGAGGTCGAGCTTGTAGAGGTCGTTGTTCAGGTTCGAGTAGTGGCGGGAGACGACAAGGGATGAACCGCCTGGTCCCCAGTCCGAGATCGTATGATAGCCGGTCGTCTCCCACACCATTCTCGGCCCTCTGGCCTCGGAGCCAAGATCCTGCACGAACAAATCGAAATCGGTCCCGTTACGACGCGTCGCCGTATAAGCTATGCGCTCCCCATCTGGCGAAAAGCCACCGAAGTAGTGTATAGCGTCGGGGGCCTGCGTCAGCTCCCGTTCCTCGCTGTCCCCGAGCAAAAAGAGCTGAGTACGCTCGTTGCCGCCGACGTCCATGCTGAAGACGAGCCTCTTCTCCTTAGGGGAGTAACGGACGCTCGAGACCCGTTCCTCGTAAAAAGTGAGCTGCTCCGGCCAGCCGCCCCCCACCGGTACCTCCCACGCCTGAGGAACGCCGGTGATGTCGGTCAGGAAGGCGACCTGGCGTCCATCGGGCGACCAAGTGGCCCCATAGGCGGCCCGGATCTTAAGGTAGCGAGCGAATTCGTAGGGCAAGAACCCTCCTCTCTGGCACTTGAGAGGAGATTAAAGCACAAGGACCGCCACGCGGGGTGCCGCGCAACGCTTGGCCGCTCACCGGCTGGGACAGCTTCACAGTTCTCTGGAACATCTCGTTTCGCGGCGTCGCATGCGAGCGTATAATCTTCTCGGGGTTAAGATGCGAGAGGGGCGATCGCTTGAGCTTTGAGGACACCAACTACTTCTTCGGGCGCGCCATGGACGTAATGGACGTTGGGGGCAACATCGAGGATTTACTAGTAACCCCGAATCGTTCGGTCTCCGTGAAGATACCCTTAGAGATGGACGATGGGCACATCAGAGTCTTCGAAGGCTACCGGGTACAGCACAACAACGCTCGGGGCCCGTTTAAGGGGGGTTTGCGATTCGCCGCAGAGGTAGACCTGGACGAGGTTCAGTCGCTTGCCTCCCTGATGACGTGGAAGACGGCGCTTACACAAATACCTTACGGTGGGGCCAAGGGCGGCGTCACGGTAGACGTTCGGGAGCTGTCGAAGGGAGAGCTAGAGCGCCTTACACGCAGGTTCGTCAACCGGATCCACGAATTCATCGGACCGCAGACCGACATCCCCGCACCGGACATGAACACTAATGCCCAGGTGATGGCCTGGATCATGGACCAGTACTCCACCCTGCACGGCCACAACCCCGCCGTCGTCACTGGGAAACCACTCGACCTCTACGGTGCCGAGGGGCGCGAGGCCGCCACGGGGCGGGGCGCGGTGTACGTGATAGAAGAGCTCCTCAGGGACGAAGGCAGGGACATAAAGGAAACTTCCTTCGCAATCCAGGGCTTGGGCAACGTCGGCTTTTTTGCGGCTCGCTTTCTCGGCGCTTTAGGTGCGAAGATAGTCGGCGTCTCGGACGTTTCGGGCGCTGTGTACGATGAAGGAGGACTTCCCGTACAGGAGATCCTGAGTCACGTGTCGGGTGGGGGGCTGCTTGAGGGCTACACTGGCGGCAATGCCATATCCAACGACGAACTCCTCACGTTGCCGATGAACGTTCTGGTCCCGGCAGCGATCGGAAACGTTATAAACGAGTCGAACATGCGGGAGATTCGGGCCTCCTACATTGTCGAGGCGGCCAACAGCCCGGTTACGCCAAAGGCTGACGAGCACCTCAAGGAGAAAGGTGTGATCATCGTCCCGGATATCCTGGCGAACGCGGGCGGCGTTATCGTCAGCTACTTCGAGTGGGTGCAGAACCTGCAGAACTTCTCGTGGAAGGAGAAACAGGCGAACACGGAGCTCCACGCCAAGATCACGGAGGCCTACCACGAGGTCCGTAAGCTCGCCAAGCGGCGGGGCCTGGATCTCAGAACGGCGGCGTTCGTTCTGGCGATCGGTAAGGTCGGCAAGGCCACCGTGCTGCGAGGGATATACTAGGAGGTAAGGGATGGAGGGCAAAGAAACACGCGACGTCGGGTTCTTCAAGTTCCTCTCCGAAGAGGAGCGGGCGGAGTTCGCCAGGGTAGTCGAGCACACAATCTTCGAGCCAGGTGAGATCCTGATCGAGGAGGGCGGCGAACCGGCCAGCCTCTTCGTCCTGATGTCGGGGCAGGTGGAGGTTAATAAGCGCGTTCCGGGCCGCAGCGACAGGCTCCTCGCCGTTTTAGAGGCGGCGAACGGGCGGGCCATCGTCGGCGAGCGGGGTCTTCTCAGCGATAGCGAGGCCTCGGCGACGGTGAGGGCCAAAGGAACGGTCGAAGCCGTAAAGGTACCGCGGGAGAGGTTTCGAGCCATGATCCGCGGGGGCCAACCCGTCGCTTACAAGCTGGCCTACAACATTGCCCGCATCCTCGCTGAGCGCGTCGCACGCCTGGACGAGGAGGTCGTCGAGATCGCCCGCGAGATAGAGCGCCGAGGCGAGACCGACCTGGACGCGTTCAGGGATAAGCTACTTACCGAATGGACTATCTGAAGGAGAAGTAGTGCAGGAGACGCACCTCGAAGGGCTACCGCTATTCAAAGACCTGACGTCCGAGGAGAGGGCTGAACTCGAAGCGCTTTTCGAGCCCGTAAGCTTCGAGACCGGAGAGGCCATCTTCGAAGAGGGCGGCCCCGAGGAGCATCTTTATGTACTCACCTCCGGTACGGTCGAGGTCTATAAGGAGGTCTTCCCCGATCGCTGGTACCGCCTAGCCATCGTAGAGGCACCAGCGGTCGTCGGCGAGATCGGGCTCGTAAGCGAGCCACCGGCGGTGGCTACCGTCACGGCCAAAGAGCCGGTCGAGGCTCGTTGCCTTCCAGATAAAATCTTTCTGGAGAAGCTGGATGCAGGCTCAGAGGCTGCCTACAAGGTGGCCTACGAAATTGGACGCACCCTCGCCGAGCGTATGGCGCACACCAACGAGTGTATAGCCAAGGTGGTCGCCCAATTCGAAGAGTCAGAACCCAAGCGCGACTTCGACGTCTTTCGGGACAAGCTTATGCAAGAGTGGAGTTTTTAGCTATGTCAGCTATCAACTTTTTGGAGAAGGCCTTCCGGGGCCGCCCCACCACAACACCGCCGCGCGATCATACGCGCGAGAACCTACTCATGAGCGGGAGGAGAGGATGGAGACAGATATAGACACGAAGTTGGAGAGTATCTACGAGGAGGTAGTAGAGCGCAACCCCGGCGAGCCCGAGTTTCATCAGGCTGTCCGCGAGGTCGTAAACTCTTTGGGCCCCGTCCTCGAAAGACACCCAGAGTTCGTCGAACAGAATGTCGCCGAGAGGCTCTGCGAGCCCGAACGGCAGATCCTATTCAGGGTACCCTGGCAGGATGACGAGGGTAAAGTCCGCGTGAACCGCGGCTTCCGTATCGAGTTCAGCAGTGCCTTGGGCCCCTACAAGGGTGGCTTACGCTTTCACCCCTCGGTCTCCCTCGGAGTAATCAAGTTTCTCGGCTTCGAGCAAACCCTGAAAGACAGCATTATCGACCTGGGTATCGGCGGCGGCTACGGTGGCGCAGACTTCGACCCGAGGGATAAGTCCGACCGGGAGGTGATGCGCTTCTGCCAGAGCTTTATGACCGAGCTTTACCGCCACATCGGCGAGAACACCGACATCCCCGCGGGCGACATCGGCGTGGGTCCACGCGAGATCGGTTACATGTTCGGTCAGTACAAGCGCATCACCAACCGCTACGAGACTGGTACCCTGACCGGCTGGGGCGGGGCCCCGGTTCGCGTAGAGGCGTCAGGTTACGGGTGTGCCTACTTCATGGAGGAGATGCTAAAGGCCATGGATGAGTCCTTCGAGGACAAGAGCTGTGTGGTCTCCGGCTCTGGCAATGTGGCCATCTACGCCATAGAAAAGATACAGGAGCTTGGCGGTAAGGTGGTGGCTTGTTCAGACTCAAGCGGGATAGTCTATGACGAAGAAGGCATAGATTTAAACACGCTCAAGCGAATCAAAGAGGTCGAGGGCGGGCGCATCTCTGAGTACGCCGACGAACTTAAGGATCGAGCATGTTTTGAGGAGGGGGGCAACATCTGGGAGACCCCCTGCGACGTTGCACTCCCCTGCGCCACCGAGAACGAGCTAGAAAAGAGCGACGCAGAAAAGCTTATAGAGAACGGCTGTGCGGCGGTAGGCGAAGGCGCAAACATGCCCTGCACGCCGGAGGCCGTAGAAGCCTTCTTAGAAGCCAGCATTGCTTTTGGTCCCGCCAAGGCTGCCAGCGCAGGAGGTGTGGCCGTCTCGGCGCTGGAGATGCAGCAGAACGCCGGCCGCCAGTCGTGGACCTTCGAGTACACTGAGGAGAGGCTACAGGAGATCATGCAGGGGATCCACGACCAGTGCCGGGAGACCGCGGAGGAGTACGGCACCCCCAACAATTACGTAAACGGCGCTAACATCGCCGGTTTCCTGAAGGTCGCCCGGGC
>DATHAB010000043.1:0-5326 GCA_035296885.1 Rubrobacteraceae bacterium | reverse complement strand
TGGGCACGTCAGCAACGCCGTCTACCTGAGCTTCTTCGAGTCGGTGCGCATCGCGTACCTGAGAACGCTCTCTAAGAACCTTGGCCTCGGACCTCTGGAGGTAGGCGACTTGCCAGGGGTGCGGTACGTCATCGCCGAGGCTACGGTACGTTATACAGCTCCCGTTTTACTCGACGATCCCCTCTATGGCGCCACAAGCGTTCGCTCGATTGGTAAACGCTCTTTCGTCATGGACTACGAACTTCACACCGGTGAGAGTTTCGACAAAAGCCGCATGGTCGCCGAAGGCACGAGCGCCCAGGTCTTCTACGACCCTAAGACCAGGAGCATACGCCGTCGTCTCGAGTGGTTTCTGGCTGCTGTTGTTGCCTTGGAAGGCCGTCCCGAGGAGTCGTTGGCTCCGGAGGAGGAGAGCTGCTAAACGTGGAGCGCCGCCGACTCGGGCGCAGCGAGTTAGGGCTCTCTGTCGTGGGCTTGGGTACCTGGCAGGTTCTCGACGTGCGTGGTCGCTACAAGGAGGAGGCGCGTCACGAGGTCGTGCGCGCGGCTCTTGATGGTGGCATAACCCTCTTTGACTCCTCCCCGATGTACGGCGAAGCCGAGCGCGTGCTCGGCGACGCCCTCCGCAAGCACGGGCGAGACAGGGCGACGGTGGCGACGAAGGTTTGGACCTCCGACGACCGGGAGGCACAGCTGCAGATCGAAAACGCTTTAAACTTCTTTGGCGGCCGGGTCGAACTCTACCAAGTCCACAACCTCGTCGCTGTCGAGAAGCGGCTCGGTATACTTGAGGAGCTACAAAATGAGGGCAAGGTTCGCTCGATTGGGGCAACGCACTACTCGCACTCGGCCTTCCCTAATCTTATGAACGTGATGCGTAGCGGGCGTGTAGACTTCGTGCAGGTGCCCTACAACGCTGTCGACGTGGCGGTTGCTGAAGAGGTGCTGCCGCTGGCAGAAGAGCTCGGACTTGGCGTGATTGCGATGATCCCCTTGGGTAGTGGCCGCCTGATCAGTAATGCTCCGGTGGATAAGGATCTCGAACCCTTGAAAGAGTATGGTATCGAGACCTGGGCGCAGGCGCTTCTCAAGTTCATACTCTCTGACGAGCGGGTGAGTTGTGCCATCCCCGCCACCAGCAACCCCGTCCGTGTCCGGGAGAACGCTCGCGCTGGCGAGCCACCCTTTTTCGGAGAAGAGGAGCGGGAATATATCAGGCGACTGGCTCGTAGAGCTTGATATATTCCCGGTTGTGGATGTCCCTCGTTTGGATCAGCTTCTCAACCCTGGCGGCCTATCCGCCGTCACCTCTAAACTTCTCTACTTCCCCCGGGGTCGGCAAGGAGCCCTGCGCCCCCTGACGCGTCACCGCGGCGGTACCTGCAAGCACGGCATAGGGAACTGCCGCTTCGAGCGGTACGCCTTCTACAAGCTTCGCGGCTAGAGCGCCGACGAAAGCGTCCCCAGCTCCAGTGGTATCTATAGGCTCGACCTTCGGAGCGGGAAAGTGGTGGATTGATCTTCCGGCGGCGAGAATCGCACCCTCGGCGCCCAGGGTTATGACGGTCGAAGGTGGGCCGAGCTCGAGGAGCTTCTCGGCGGCCTCCTCGGGCTCCCGTTTGTCGTCTCCGAGCAAGAACGCCGCCTCGTGCTCGTTGACGACGAGTGGATCGGAGAGGCGGAGTAGGGCGTCAGGAACCTCACGTGGGGGTGCTAAGTTGAGTAAAAATCTCCCGCCAGCCCCGTCTACGGTATGGGCGGCGGTCTCGACAGCCTCTATGCTCACCTCGAGTTGGGCGACGAGCACCCGCGTTCGTCTCAAGTCTTCGGAAGCCGCCTCGATCTCCTTAGAGCCGAACCCCCGGTTGGCTCCGGGGGAGACGACGATAGCGTTCTCCCCGTCAGGGGTTACGGTTACGAAGGCGCAGCCCGTCAGCGCTTCGGAGGTGGTTTCTACCCGGCTCGTGTCCACCCCGTTCTCACGCAGGTTTCTCACGAGATCCTCACCGAAGCCATCTTCGCCTACCCTCCCGAACATCGCCACGTTGGCCCCGAGGCGTGCGGCGGCGGCAGCCTGGTTGGCGCCCTTACCACCAGGATGGAGGGAAAGCTTAGCGTCGGTGATGGTCTCGCCGGGCTCTGGACGGCGGTCTACTCTAAGCACGAAGTCTTGATTTATGGAGCCGACGACGAAAACCCCGACCATAGAGGGCTCTCTCTTGTGCACCATTGCAATCTCGCGAGCATATTCTACAGAATAGCCGCATAGCAACGTTGTGTGAACTGAGGAGTTATAAAGAGCCAGGAGCGATAGTGTACCTGTCAGGCTGTGCAGAGTTGATCCTACCGCTCTCAGTGTCGCTTTACCGGCGCACGACGTCACGGTCACAGGAGCTACGCCACCGTCTCGTCCTATCTCGCGGCCTCAAATCCATTTTACGCTGTCGCACCCCAGAAGCGGAGCTCGGCGGGGCGTGTTAGTAGCTCTATTCGTTCGATACGTCTAACGAAAGACCTTGAGCAGAACGTCAAGTGGACAGGGAGGCGCTTCCTCAAGCCCTACAGAATATTGTGACCAAGCTACGGAGCACGTCCTCCTTAGTCTCGGCTTTGCGCGCAAAGCCCTCGTTTGCTATTCACCACATCAACACACGACATGTTTAGTAGTCAGTTAGGACTCGATGGGTAGAGGCTGCGCAACTTTATATAAGCACCGGATTACTTAAAGCGCTAATCGAGGCTAGCAGGAGTTCTCTAGCCGAAGTTTGGTCTCGCTCCCCGCACCACACTCGCCTTGGAGAGAAGATGCAGTATAGTAGACTTCACTCTAGGCACCGCAACATCTTGCGGACCAGAGAATTCGTTCTATGCTTCGTACTAAAGATGTGCTATACGCTACCGATTATGCTGCAGCGCAATGGCGACAGGGTAGCGCCTACCTTAGAGAGTCAACGAAACGGAACACCCCGTAGAGACCGCGACGCTCTTCTCGAAGCGAAAGACAGGATTATCGTGGAGCTAAGAGAACAGGTGGCTCTCCTGAGCAACGAGCTGAAGCGTAAAAATATTATCCTGTCGCGTATAGCTAAGGATACCGGCGGGTTACCGGCAGCGTGGGCATTAGAGGCTGCAGACGGCCTTCAGACGGTTAAGCCCGGAGGGGCGCAGGATGGCCGAGCGATAGGCGCTCAGAAAGGGCGGGAGAAGCCGGAACGGATGACGTTGCCTGACGGTTACCGGTTGGTGGCTGTCGCCTCCGATGCCTGGGTGTTGGTGGCCCCTAGAGGTCTGCGAGTAGCAAGCTACCGAGGCCAGCTGGAGCTTTGGAAGGTGGCGCTCGATGCTCGCGATCACCACCAGCGCAAGTAGTAAAGTCGTAGGCCTCTCCTGCGCTTTCTATCTCGCGGCCTCAAGCCTACTATCTACGCTCACGCTTCCTGGCAGCATCCAGAAACACAATCTAGATATCGGACCTTGAGGCAACTGGAGAATGAAGGCTTCTGCAAGTCTGGGTGGGAAACCTCCAAAGGTGGTCCTGAACGCCGGATGTACTCGAGCACGGTTGCCGGAGAAGCGATACCCGCTCTAGGATTGCATAGTCCTGAAGCGCTAACGTGCGTCGCTCGGCCTGCAGAAGCGATGCTTAGCAGTATGGCTTCTTTAAACAGGATCTATTAGGCACTCGAACAGTGCGGAATCGATCCGGTAATGGATGAAGAAGAGGACTACCGGTCAAGTAACCAACATGGACCTCACCATAACCCTATTATGGATCTGGTGAATGCCGCTCTCGATGATCCTGGTCGGTGAAGGGTTAGTCTTCGTGCAAATCGTCTGCCCCTGCCGGGCTACCTGCCAGGTCCCGGGACGGCCGTTACCATAGGGGATGATGATCGAGAAGATGCGCTTCCCTGATCGAGGGCACCCCTTACTCATCCTCCTGCATTGGGTCGCGGAGTTCCATACCCCGTAGCTCGAACTCGTGCGCCAGTTGTTTTAGCTGCAGCTCCATCTGTTTGCGCTCCGTAATGTTCTCGTGGATCACCACCGCTTGCGGGGAGCTATCGCTTGTGAAGGGCACCACCCTTCCTACGAACCAGCGCTGCTCGGTAGGCGAATGACACGGATACTCCATCTCGAACTCTTCTCGCTCACCAGAAAATACCGAGCGGATCCCCTCCGCGAAAGCGGTGGCGTATTCGGACTGGTCCCCCGTAGCCGAATCGCAGACCCTAAGGTAGTCGGTGCCTTCCATGACCTTGGACACGATAGCTCCGTTGGACGTGGCAAAATCTCGCCACGCCTCGTTGACAGCGACGATGGTACCCGTGCTATCGATGATCGCTATGTGCGCGGGAAGCGTGCTCAGAAACGAATGCAGTTCCCTGGAGAGCGTGGCCGGACGTTCGCGTTGCTCGAGAAAGTCCTTCAATGCCTCCGTACGGATACGCCAGTGTTTGCCGAGCTTTATGCACGGCAAACGCTCCTCCTTACACCAGCGGTAGAAAAGATCGTAATCAACCCACCCCAAGGTACTCAGCAACATCCTCGGTGCTCAGCAGGTAGCCGGGCGACGACCTCGAGGACGAGGACGAGCTCAGGGTGCAGCGCAGCGAGGAGGAGCTTAGGGCCGGCACTCGCGAGCGTGAGGCGGGGCGCATGAACGTCCGCAAGCGGGTGAGGACCGACCGCGAGCAGGTGCGGGTGCCCAAGAGGCGTGAAGAGGTCAGCGTCGAGCGGGTGCCGGTCGAGGAAGGACGTGAGGCCTCCGAGGCCCAGATCGGCGACGACGAGGTGAGCATGCCTGTGGTCGAGGAAGAGGTCGTGACGGAGAAGCGGCCGGTGGTCAAGGAGGAGCTTAGGATCCGCAAGGACGTGGTCCCGGAGGAGGACGTCGTCGAGGAGGACGTCCGCAAAGAAGAGGTGGAGATCGACGACCAGACGACCGGGCGAGGTGGAAGGCCCGGTAGGACCGCCGGGGGTGGCAACAACCTTGAGGACGAGACGAGGCGGCGCGGCAGGTAAGGCTACCTTGCGGTTCCCCCGTAGCCAATAAAGCAAAAGAGAGGCGGGTTCTGGCTCGATCGTAACCCGCCCTCTTTTTAGGGAGGATCAGGACGATGTCTAAGAGGGATCGAAGCGAAGAGCAGCTGCTCAAAGGTACTCCTACAACCCCTTTACCAATGGCCCCTACGCGGTTCTCTTATTCAAGTAATGAGGCGAAGTTTGTAGTTCTCAACATCAGTTGCGTTGCCGGTAATGCTCTCTAGCACGTTCGTTTTCCAATCAACAATTCCTCCCTCCCTCTCGCTCTCACGCAAGGCGT
>DATHAB010000042.1:0-9224 GCA_035296885.1 Rubrobacteraceae bacterium | reverse complement strand
CAGGCACGCAGGCTGCTCGAGGCGGCATCTGGAGATCGCTTCGAAGCCCTCTACGCGCTCGCTATCCATTGCGGTCTTCGACAAGGCGAGCTGCTAGGGCTTCGCTGGGAAGACGTAGACCTCGAAGCAGGCATGTTGCACGTCCGCCGGACGCTAACTCTGGCTAAAGGTGGTCCAAAGTTTACGGCCCCTAAGACCGCCAAGAGCCGCCGACAGATAAGACTCACCACTGGGGCTGTAGACGCTCTCAGACGCCATCACGATCGTCAATTCGAAGAGTCCACTCGACTCGCCGGACTGTGGCAAGACTACGGGCTTGTATTCGCCACGACGATTGGGACCCCTATCAATCCCCGCAACCTTACGGGCCGTTCATTCAAGCCGTTGCTCAAGCGAGCCGGGCTCCCGGATATCCGCTTCCACGACCTGCGGCACACCTGCGCGACGCTATTACTGAGAAGAGGTGTACATCCGAAATTTGTCCAGGAGCTGTTGGGACACGCTACGATAGCGATAACTTTGGACACGTATTCTCACGTCGTGCCGGGAATGGGAGACCAGGCAGCGAACGCGATGGAGAGCGTACTATGAGTAGCGGGTTGCAGTACGGTTGCAGTAAAAGGGCTCGGTGCTCCGGCCGAGCCCTTTCTCTCACCTCTAGCTTTTTACTGCGTTTTGCAGGCGTTTTCTGTGGCGCGCTCGGCAGGACTCGAACCTGCGACCTTCTGATTCGTAGTCAGACGCTCTATCCAACTGAGCTACGAGCGCACGAGCCTTGCTTGCAGCCTATCTATGATACCTACGGAGTCCCCTCTACTCAAGGCGTAGGGTAGCAGTGGACGGGTATACTTTCTTTTTGGTAATCAGAAGTAGCGTGAGAGCGGGGTGATCTTGGACGCCGTGAGTGCCGCTGTTCTACTTGTTATAGGGGATGATGAGGAGCGGCTGCGCCTTCGACGGGTACTCTCCGGTGAGGGGTGGCGTGTCATACCCGCGGGCACGGGCGCCCAGGCGCGGCAGATGGCCGAGAGGCAGAGCTTCGAAATCGCGGTCGTGGACAACCGGTTGCCTGACGAGCGGGGGTTTGGTCTGATCAGCTCTGTTCAGGGTCCTGAGGTCTCGACGGTGGCTCTCTTGCGAGATGAGGACACTATGGACCGCATCGTAGGCATTGAGCTCGGTGCGGACTATTATATGCGCTCACCCGTAAACCCGCGCGAGCTCGTCGCGAGGGTGAAGCAGATCTTGCGCAAGAGGGCTCGCGCAGCGGGGGGCGAGTCCACCGGCCGCCTATACGTTGGTGATCTCGAGATCGACCCAGACCTCGTGGAGGTGAGAAAGGGGGGTCGTGAGATACAGCTCTCCCCGCGCGAGTTCAATCTCCTCTATACGCTCGCCAGGAGCCCGGGGCGCGTCTTCCCGCGAAGTGCGCTCCTCAGGCAGGTGTGGGGCGAGGACGAATATATAGACGAGCGCACCGTCAACGTCTATATCCAGCGCTTGCGCGCCAAGCTCGGCGACAACGGGCCTATAGAGACTGTCCGGGGCTTCGGCTACCGGTTGGTGAGGTCTAATTAAAGGCTAGAGGGGGTTGGGCGCATCAGAGCGCCGCCCCGGATCGTCTCACCAGGTCGGATATCGTAGCCGTGGCCGACGATGCAGTCTTCTAGGTAGGCACCGTCGCCGACGCTCGCACCAGGGAGGAGGATGCTGCGCTTGACGACGGCGTCGCACCGAATCCAGCAATCTCTTCCGATTGTAACGTCACCCGAAAGGACGACGTCTCTACCGATTACCGCGTCTTTGCCGATGACGATGTAGCCTTCGAGATTGGCTGAAGGGTGAATCTTGGCTTCCTCCCCGACCCACAGGCCCTCGCCTCGCTTTTCGCCCGGCACGTTCACCTTGACCCTGCCCAAGAGCACGTCGTAGTGGGCTTGCCGGTAGGCCTGAAGCGTCCCGATGTCCGACCAGTAGAAATCCCCCTGGTAGCCGACGAACCGCTCCCCATTCTCCAAAAAGTTCGGGAAGACGTCACTGGCGAAGTCGAAGAAGGTGTTTTCAGGGATATACTCGAGAACACGCGGCTCGAACACGTAGATGCCGGTGTTAGCGAGAGTGCTTAGAGCCTCTTTCGGGTCAGGCTTCTCCTGAAAGCCTAGGATGTTGCCTTCTTGATCGAGCTCGACCACCCCGAATTCCGAGGTATCGTAGACCCGCCGGAGGGCTATAGTAGCGAGAGCCTTTCTCTCTTTATGAAAGCTGACGAGATCTGTTAGGTTCACATCGGTTAGAGCATCACCGCTGATGACGACGAAGGTGGCGTCGAAGCCACCTGCCGTGACTACCGTGGCGAGATTCTTGACGCCTCCAGCTGTGCCGGTGAGCACCTCTTCTCTCAGGAGGCGAACGGTCATGCCGTTTACGCGCGACTTCTCACCGTAGGCTTCGAGGAGGGCGTCGGCGAGGTAGTGAACGTTACAATACGCGTCGGTGATGCCGTGATGCGCCAGGAGGTCGAAGATGTGTTGGATTATAGGGGTATCTACGACCGGGGCTAAGGGTTTAGGGATCTGGCCGGTGAGGGGAAAGAGCCTTGTACCTTTGCCCGCCGCGAGCACTATTGCCCTCATCGTAAGTTAGTAGTTCCTGGCTTCGCCTCGGGCTGCAAAGGCCCTCTGCATAAACTATATTCTCTCTGATGCATACTAGAACTTTACAACAGCTCTTCCCCGCGGCCAAGCTCGACGAACCTCTAAAACGCTACACAGCGTGGAAGATTGGTGGTCCCGCTGACGCTTTGCTAGAGCCCTCGAACGCCGACGAGCTGGTAAAGGCTGTCAAAACTGCCCGCGAGCACGATATCTCTATAACGATTTTGGGTGGTGGCACGAATGTTCTAATCCTCGACGGCGGCATAAGAGGCCTCACCATAAGGCTCGCCCGCGCGCTCACAGAGATAAGGATGGGCGACGCGAGCGTGGTCGCCGACGCCGGTGTCCTCTATCCAGCTTTGGCTAATGCGACGGCCGCGCGTGGTCTCGAAGGTCTCGAGTTTGCCACCGGTATACCGGGAACGGTGGGGGGAGCAGTGTTCATGAACGCCGGAGCCTACGGTAGCGAGACCCGTGAGATCTTGAGGTGGGCCGAGGTGTTTAAGTCGGAGACCGGCCTGGTCGAGCGTGTGCCGAACGTAGAGTTAAAACTCTCTTACCGCCGAAGCGTGCTACATGCCCATCCTGGTTGGATAGTGTTGCGTGCAGCGTATGCCTTGAGGTTCAGCGAGCCAGAGGAGCTCAAGGCTCGCATAAAGGAGTTTCGCGCCCAGCGCAGAAACGGCACCCCGAACCGCCCGAGCTGCGGCTCCACCTTCAAGCGACCGAAAGATGAATATCCGGGGCGGGTGATAGAGGCAGCAGGATTAAAGGGGATGCGGGTCGGGCAGATCGAGATCTCCCCCGTCCACGCCAACTACTTCGTCAACTACGGCGGTGGCACCGCGCAAGATGCCCTGAAACTGATCGAGCACGCCAAAGAGACCGTCCGCGCAAAGCTCGGCATCGAACTGGAGATGGAGGTAAGGGTGCTAGGAGAGCCGTAGGCTCTCAGCCGACCGCTCGGTAGAAGGTCGCTCGGTCGGCCGCCGAAAGAGGTCGGGGATGTCACCAAGGTCGGTGTGGGTGTCGCAGACGTTCAGCAGGGCCTGGGAGGTGCACTGAGCGGCGCTTATGACCTCGACGCGCAAGCCCTTCTCGCTTTGGAGGTACTCGATGGCCTCAACGTAGTCACCGTCGCCGGAGACGAGGACGTAGGCGTCGGCGTGACCGGCGAGACGCATCATATCTACGACGATGCCCATGTCCCAGTCACCCTTGTGAAAGACCGTTCTCTCGCCTTCCGGGGAGAGGGTCTCGTGAACAACGAGTGGCTTCGAGCGTACCTTGTAGCCGAACTTGTTCAGGTTGTACACAAAGGAGCGTGCACCGGGGGTCTCGTCCGCCTCCTGCTTCTCGACGATGTAGAAGGTGGCGCGTAAAAGCTTCCGGTCGCTAACTGCGGCGTCAAGGAGGACGCCGTAGTCGAGGATGCCCTTGTAATAGCTTTTTATGGAATGGTAGAGGTTTGCCCCGTCGACAAAGACCGCGACCTTCTCTACAGCAGCATTTGGCCTCTCCACAGTTCCCACAGCGTAGGCATGTTACCAGAAAAAGGGTTGTACACGACCAAGGTATGTTTCTACACTGCGTAGGACGCCCGCTATAATATGCTCCCATGTCGAAGAGATGGTCAGAGACTTTGGTTAAAGTTAAGATTCCAGGGTGAAGAGCGGAGCGTCAGAGATGGACTTTAGAGTCAGCATAGACGAACACGCTGATGTCTACTCGATCGTCGTGGTGTGCGGCGAAGTAGACCTCCACACGGCTCCTAAGGTTCAGTACGCCATAGAACGGGGCTCGGAGGATGTCGAGGCGGTCGTCGTGGACATGGGCGGCGTCGCGTTCATAGATTCGACCGGGCTCTCGATGCTTATGCGCGCCAGGGAATCCTTGCAGAAAAAGGGTGCCTCTCTAAGGCTCACCACCCCCTCAAAAGCTGTCGAGCGTATCTTTACGGTGACAGGCTTCGGGGACTACTTCGATATCTACCCCTCCCGCGAGGCCGCCATCCCCGGTTAGAGAACTCGGTTCGCGACGACGCTGACAGAGATCCCGAAGCCCGCAGGCAGGTTGCGTAGAGTTTTGACCCCCGTTATGGCGGAAAGGCCTCGTGGGCAGGGTTCGTATTTCAGCGTACACAACCGACTGACTTGAACGCCTTCTTTTAGCCACCCTCGAGTTTCTGAAGGCCTACCCTGTCCAAGAAACTAGTCATTTTTCTGGGCAAGAACTAACCGTACGGGTGATGGCCGATTGTGCGCCTGGGGATACAGTACCAGCAGGCAACTATTCAGGAGATGATCATGAAACGCAAAGGCGAGACTTGAAGGTGTTGAGCGCGCTCTCCGACGGGATGGCTGACACGGTGGAGCGGAATGGGTCGAAGGTAGTGCGGGTGAACGGCCGGAGGCGGCGGTCGGCGAGCGGCGTAGTTTACGTGCCGGAGATGGTCCTAACGGCGAGCCACGCTCTTGAGCGTGACGAGGACCTCTCGGTCGAGACTCACGACGGGCGTACGCTGGAGGCACGGTTGGTGGGCCGGGATCCGGCGAGCGACCTCGCCGTGCTCAAGGTCGAGGGTTTAGGGCTTGATGCTGCAAAGTTGGCGGAGGAAGCTCCGCCCCGGGTCGGACAGGTTGCGCTCGCCGTAGGGTGGTCTGGAGACAACGTGCGGGCGACTTTTGGCATCGTAAGCGCTATCGGCGGACCGCTGCGTACGGGACGGGGGGCGACACTCGAACGTTATATACAAACAGATGCGATGTCCTACCCTGGCTTCTCGGGCGGGGCTCTGGTGGACGCTGAGGGGGCCGTGATCGGGGTAATGACGAGTGGGCTCGCCCGCGGCGTGACGATAGCGGTTCCTACCGGGATTGCCCAGCGCGTGGCACAGGCGCTTGAAGGACAAGGCTACGTCAAGCGGGGCTACTTGGGGATACTTAGCCAGCCGGTGCGCCTGCCCGCTGCCCAGCGCCTCGGGGTCGAAGGGGGTGGCGGCCTCCTCGTCGTAGGCGTGGAGGAGGATACCCCCGCCGGACGCGCCGGGATGCTGCTCGGCGACATCGTCGTCGCGCTCGACGGCCAGCCCGTAGCAGACACCGAAAACCTACAAGTCCTCCTCACCGGCAAGAGGGTCGGAACATCGGTACCGGTCCAGGTGGTGCGCGGGGGCGAGTTAAAGACGCTCGACGTAGCCGTTAGCCAACGCGGGGAGAGGAGGGCGCGATGACAGCCGCCGGTTTGGTGGAGGAGACTACTATAGCCGGGAGCCTGAGGGCCGAGGCCTTGGGGGCGATCGCGGGTGTAACTCCCGGCGTCGCGCAGGTCAGTAGTGGAGGCCGGGATGCGGGAGCCCGCTTTATCTAGATCTCGGACGGCCTGGTAATGATCGACCACCACGTCGTTGGCACGTGCGACGATCCCATGGTGCTCCTTACGGATGGCCGGGCGTTCGACGCTGAGCTCGTAAGGAGAAGCAGGAGGTTAGACCTGGTGATGCTTCACCTTCCTATGGAGAACCTGTTTGCGCTACCGATCGGCGACTCTGACTCCTTGCGTGTGGGAGAGCTGGTCTTCGCCGTCGGACACGTATGGGGACGGGTCGGGGTGGCTACCTCGGTATTGTGTCCGGACTCGGCGAGGTCGGAGGCCGCGGTGGAGGAAGGCGGTTTGTGCAGACCGACGCCTACCTCGCGCCTGGCAACTCCGGCGGGCCGCTCGTCGACGTCCAGGGCCGGGTCATAGGGGTAAACGCCATGATCTTCGGCCACCTTGCGCTCGCGGTCCCGATAAACGCGGTAAGGGCCGGGGCCGCCAATCCCCACCTGGAACGATGCCTCACTTAGGCGTCCGCGTGCGGACGGTCGCTTTGCGGACCCCCTCACGCCGCCGATGGCGAAGAAGGAGGGAGATGGGCCTTCTCATCCTCGCCGGCGAAGAGGGGAGCACTGCTGCCCAAGCCGGTCTTTTGGTCGGCGACGTGTTGCTCACCGTCTCGGGGGAGTCGGTCCGTAGGGTCGAACTCCTGCCGAACCTTCTCGCCGGAGGCGTAGAAACCTCGCCTTGGTTAGGCGTGCTCCGGGGTGGAAAGATAGTGGAGGTCGAGGTGGAGTTGGACCTTGCAGGGTCGGATCTTCACGGTCGCGAACGAGGCGCGTAAAAGCGTGGCCAACGCCCCTACGAGGGTCTTTATCGTGGCCCCGACGCCGGTGGCGCGGGCGGGGTTGCGTTTCCTACTCGAGGGCGAGGATATAAGCGTCGTGGGGGAGGCGGGCGGGATCGTTGGTCTCGATCCCGGTGCCCTTCTTGCTGACGTAGTCGTCGTGGCAGGTGAGGAGCTTCTGGAGGAGGCAGCGTGCGTTGTCTCAGGTGGTGACGAAGGGAGGGCCATGGTTTTGCTCTCTTATGACGAACGGGTGGTCTTTAAGCTGCGTTCGCTTGCGGCGGGGGGTTGGGGGCTCGTATCGCCCGACGCCCCGCCCACCGAGCTTTCGGCGGCGGTCGTGGGTGCTGCAAGGGGGCTCGTGGTGTTGCCCAAGGAACTGGCTGAGCGCTTCGTCGAGGAGCCCACGTTCGAGAAGGGAGAGACCATCGAACCTTTGACGGCACGGGAGCTTGAGGTGCTGGCGCTGTTGGCCCAGGGCCTCCCTAACAAGCAGATCGCACGCGATCTGGGTATCAGTGAGCACACCGTTAAGTTCCACGTTTCGGGTATCTTCGCTAAGCTCGGCGCGGGGAGCCGCGCCGAGGCCGTGAGCCTCGGGGCCCGGCGAGGTTTGATCTCCCTCTAACCAAAACCTCACGAACTACGAGACCGCTCCGCTACGCCCCGAACTGTCTGAGAAGAGAGATGTTTGATTTCTTGATCCACGTTCTTCGCCAGGTGCGATCCTTCTTGGCAAAACTACAGCACCGGCTCCGCGCGTTCTAGATCCGGTGCTATGCGGCGTATTTCTTGTATACAGGCCGATTTCTCGCTACGACACCCACGACCCTAAGCCCGTAGTATTGTTCAGAATCTCCCTGGCCTCCTTGAGTACCAGATCAGGGACCAAGATGTCTCTGGGGCCGGCCGAGAGGAAGTCTGGCACATCGAAGCCCGCGCCACGCTGGATCAATGCGGGAATCCCCGCCTCCTCGAGAAGGCCCTGCATCATTAAAGCCGAGGTTTCGTTCGGCGCTGAGCCTACCTTGATCCACTCCTCCATCTTGGTGCTTAGTGTAGCGCAACCGTTCGATAAGCGAGACCTCCGTTTGCTAGAAGCCCACCCTGTAAAACGTGCCATTCGCAAACCTTGCTCTGGGGATCCGCATCAGTGTTCGATCCACCAAGTGTCTCATCATTTGTCTCGCTGCCTGCCGGTGGGCATCCGGATAGGGGTCACTGGGCCTGAAGGATGAAAAAGATGCTTATACGCCCTACGTCTCGGGTCTTGAGCAGGGGTTTCACTAGACGCTTAGGAGCCGTTGAGTTTGTACCAGTGCCTGTCGACCTCAATGACACTGGCAACCATGAAGCGACGGACCGTTGTCAGGCGGCGCTCCTGCCACGGTTTGTAGAACTCTTGAAGCAACTTTGGTCATCGTTGTGGTATGGGGAGTACTTCCCGTGCGTCATCAGGGCCATCATCGGGTTGGGGCTGCAGTAGCACAGCGTGCCAAGACATGTCGAGAATGAGTACGCCGGGAGGTAGATTTCGCAGCCAGATTCTCGGTCCCAACCCTTATGCAAGCATCCTGAACGACGAGCACCTCCGCATGCGCGGCGGGAGCATGGTTTGCTCCGCCGGGTTCGGGCTTTCGGCGGTGATCTCGCCATCTCGCGTGATCATGCAGGAAAGAGAATGGGGAGTCCCCGTTCGACGTTACCGCTTTTAATTTTGACAGATACCCGTAAGAGGATGTTCGTTCCTGGTGAGCGATGTTCAGGCTACTGCTTTCCCGTCTTCTTCCGACCCTTCTTCGCGAGCCTGCGGCGGCGGAAGATGTAGAGCGCTACGAAGAGCACAACGACGACAAAGGTATAGCCGACCGAGCGGGCGACGGCGAGGAGTTCGTTCCAGTACTCGCCGAAGATGTAGCCGACGGTTGCGGTGGTGATGGCCCAGGCCGTAGCAGCAAGGAGACTGTAGGGGAGGAAGTGGTGATACTTCATCTGGCTGACCCCGGCGAACAGGGGTGTCATGCTGCGGAGTCCGGGTCCGAAGCGCCCTACAAGAACCGTTTTACGACCGTGCTTCTCGAAGTAGCGCTCGACCTTGCCGAGTGTTTTGGCGTCGAGCAGGAAAGATAGCAGTCGGACCTTGAAGATGCAGGTGAGCACGGGTCGTCCGCCCACGCGCCCGACCCAGTAAACCGCGTTGTCTGAGACAGAGGCGCCTGCGAAGCCTAAGAGCATTACTACCGGCAGGGCTGCCTGGCCGCCGTTGGCGCATAAAGCGACGGTGGGTTCAACTGGTCAGTGCAACACGGTAGGTTTTGGGTGTTGTACGGATCGGAGGTGCACGAGTGGCGAGGCTAGGTCGTCCAGGAGGATTGTCTGCGGTAGGCAAGAAGGAGTTGTGGGAG
>DATHAB010000041.1:0-16574 GCA_035296885.1 Rubrobacteraceae bacterium | reverse complement strand
CGAGATCTTCCAGAAAAAGCAGGACGACGCGATAAAGATCTTGCTACAGCCCTGAGCACAACTGCACAGTGAGCGGGCAAACAGCATCCGCGTACACTCTGAAATTTCGTTGTCGTTACCGCGCGTGACTTCTAGTAGCATCGGCCAGGCGGTCGTCCACGCCTTCGCCTAACGGACAGCGAGTGCGGAGCTTGCCGCGCTGAGCACGAAGCCTACGCGAGAAGGTCGCTGGAGAACCCGGCTACCTTCTCGCGCAGGCGGGCCATCTGTCGGCGATATACCAGGAGATACTTCTGGGTCCAGGCGCGTTCTTCACCTCGGCCTTAGCTTCGAGCCTGCGGATATGATCTCGCAAACTCATGGCGTCGATCTCCTCTCAGCCTGATCGATACACGCCACGAGCTCCTCAACCTCGGCAGCCTTAACCACTCGATCGAGCACGACTTGCTGCCGCATCGATCCTAGCCATCCCTAATGTGGTTGTCGTTTATGGTCTTCCTGCAGACCTTTCCAGCCTCACACTTTTAAGATGCTGCAAACAAGCTGTGGAGGTGCTTAGGGCCTCGTGCCTCGCCTTTACGGTTGGTGGCGCAGTGAGCCCAGCTTCCTTGGCCACAACATCATATAAGCTACATTTAGCGAGGAGGGCCAGCGGCTGGAGCTGAGTAGGCCTACGCGCCCTCTCCTGCTCTTCGCACTGCCCGCGAATTCGTATCAGGGGTTTCATTGCAGAGATAAATTGTATTAGGAATACCCTGAACACTGACAAGGCTGAGACGATTTGAGGCGTGATAGCCGAGGGTGCTACGGCTCTTACCATAGTAGCGGGGGCAGGATTTGAACCTGCGACCTTCGGGTTATGAGCCCGACGAGCTACCTGGCTGCTCCACCCCGCGTCGCTGAGCCGAGTCTACCATGGCATCCCTGTTTGTAAAGCTCGCTCTCCCCATGCTACCGTGTAGCAAGCATGGGAACACTCCTCGTTATCCTGGTGTTCACGAGCGCGCTCGTCGCTCTCGTCGCGGCTACCTCGGCTCTCAGGGCCGGCCTGAAGCTGCGCCGCACCCGCGCCGTGCTGAGTTCTCACCTCTCCTCCAAGGTTGCCCAGCTCGCTCGCCGGTCCACCGAGCTTGAAAAGAACCTCGCAGCTCTCGACGCCCGAGTACAGGCTATGCCGGTTCGGATCTCCGAGCTCCAACAAAACCTCGCCACCTTGCGCCTACTCACGAGCACCCTCAGCACCTCCCTCCGCCAGGCTCAAAGAGTCCTCTCCTTAACCGGCCTCAAGTCCTCCCTCGCCAGGCCTCTCGCCGGAGCCTTTGGAACCCAAACCAAAAGCAACGAGGGTTCGGTCGCTCGTGGTCAGCGAGAAGACACCCCCCGACCTTGAAGCGCCTCAGACGAAAAGATCCCCGTGTTCGTGCGCCACGACACCCATATACTCACGGCATGGACGAGAAGGTAGAGAGTAAAGAGACGCCGGCCTTGGAAAGGACGGAGGCTTCGGGCGAGGAGTGCGAGCTGTGCAGAACAGAGATGTTTGGGTTGCACTGCAAGCTCATCTGTCCCAACTGCGGCTACCGCCGCGACTGCTCGGACCCCTAAGCAGCCGAAATCTCTAAACGCTCCTCTCTGGCATCGTAAGAGAGTAACGAGAGCGCCCTTTCGTACCAGCCACGGACCTCTAAGTTCGCCAGCTTGCTCTCCCTTCAGGGTCACACCAGCCGAACTTGTTTTCGCCATGGTTGGGATGGGACCTGGTGGACCGGTGGGTTCGACCAAGTAGATCAGGCCAATTGTACGGGTTCAAGTCGTCCTTACGCTTGTCGCCTACGAGCTACGCTCGCAAACCTGTCTACTCCAAGACCTCACGCACGGCCGCGGCGTCGGGGAGTTGGTTCTCCTCTATAGGAGTTGAAAAACATGCGTGCTAAGACGCTACGCTTCCCTACCCTGCTGAACGAGGTGTCTCCAAGGTGGAGTCGACGCTGGCGTAGATAAGAGCTTACTCGCGCACCTCTTCAGTTCGCTAGAGGATTAGACAAGGCGTTGAGGTACTTAGAGGTGATGTATCGGCATGGAAACGAACGCCTACACGCGCACGTTGAAGCCAAGCGGGTCAGAACCGACCGGATGCGCCACCGCCGCTATAGCCAGCCGGATCGCTTGAAGCCCAGATAGAGCAGACCAGAGATCAGCACCATCAGCACGACCATACCCTCGAAACCGTACCTAGCGTTTATCCACCACGCTTCTTCGAAGTTCATCCCAAAGATACCTGCTATAAGCGTCGGGACGACAAGTATGGCACCCCACGCGGAAAGCTTCTGCATCTGGTCGTTTTGCAGGGTGCCCACCATCGTCAGGTTCACGTCGATAATGCTGGAGAGCAGATCGCGGAAGCCCTCGATCTGCTCCGTTACCCGCAGCACCTTGTCCCGGACGCGACGCAGGTCTTCGCGCTCCTCAGGGCTGAGGTCTTCGGTGCCACTCTCCGTCAGTCGCTCAAGCGCTCCGGCCAGCGGCTTAGTCGCTTGGTGGAAGCGGATGACCTCGCGAGAGAACCTATGTATACGAGGCGAGACCCCGAGATTGCCGTCCAATACCTCCGCCTCTACCTCGTCTATACCATTCTCCAAGCCCTCGACCACCAGGGCGTACCCCTCGACAACCCGAGACGTGATCTCGCATAAGAGCGTAGTCGCGCCCTGCCTGAGCCGGTCGGGATAGCTCTCCATCTCCTCGCGGACGCTACCCAAGGTGGAATCATGGCCATACAGAACAGTAACTATGAAGTCCGCTTCTACAAAAGCGTGTATCTCGCTAAATTCGATGCTCCCCGAATCCTCGACGTAGCGCGCCGGTTTGAGCACGGCGAAGAGACGTTCTCCGTAGCGCTCGACCTTCGGACGCTGGTGGGGCTCGATCGCGTCCTCCATCGCCAGCTTACCTAACCCGAACTCCTCGGCGACAGAGACAACTTCCTCCTCGGTTGGCTCTTGGAGGGTGACCCAGGCAAATTTACCGGGCTCGCGAGAGACCCGATAGGCTTCCTTTAGCGTAGTGGCTGTGGTCAGGCGACCATCGACGTAGACGGCGCTGTCGACAAGCATGCCCGCATTATACGCCGCTGCGTGAGCGTAGTTTCGAAAAAAGGAAGACCTGTACGTTGGAAGCCTGCTCCTTATACGAGTTCCAGAAATAACGCGCATGTAACTATGCTTGCGTGCCCTTTTGTCCAAGGGCACCCCCGAGGCAAAACTGGCGTTGGCCTAAACGCGACCTCTACTATCCCGTACCGGCCTGCGAGAAGACGAATATAGGTAAGTTTTCATCGGGGACCCAGTAGCACAGACTTCGCGGTGGATGGCCGCGGCGCGGGCTCGCGAGAGCGAACGCCCCTACCGCCTCTTCGACGACCCGCTCGCCTCAGCGCTGGTTGGTCCTGAAGGCTTCGCCTAGCTAGATCGTATGAAGTTCACCAGACCGTGGGGCGGATCGGTGTTGTACGTCCTCGTTCACACCCGCTTCTTCGACGACTTCCTGCGACACGCCTCCTGGGTCGCCGGGGCGAAGCAGGTAGTACTTCTGGCAGCCGGCATAGACGCCAGAACCTTTCGTTTAGACTGGCCACCCGGAACTCGGCTCTACGAGCTAGACCGACCGGAGGTCCTTAGCGTGAAAAACGAGATCATTGCCGACGCCGGTGCCCAGCCGCCGGCGAGCGCGCACGATTGGAGTGGACCTGGAGCACCCTGCATGGTCCGAGGCACTCTTGAACGCGGTCTACGAAGCCCACAAGCCCTCCGTGTGGCCCATGGAGGGCCTTCTACTCTACATTACCGAACCCGCCGCCCGCACGCTTCTCGGCACTGCGAGCGCACTGACGGTACCCCGCAGCTGGCTCGGTATGGATCTCGTGAACGAGGATCCCCTCACCTCCCCGACGATGCAGCCACTGCTTGCAGCCTTCGCCCGGCGTGGCGCCCCAGCATACCTTGGCGTCAACGACCCGGAGGCGCCGCTGGCTGAGTGCGTTTGGAAGTCAGAGGTAACCCAACCCAGTGAGCAGGGGAAACTATGGGTATTAAACCAGAGACCCGGATACCTCTGCTTATCTCCAAATTCGAGCTCAACTGTGTCCTCAAGGGTGCGGTAGTAGCGGAGCACAGCTCCTGAACTAGCGAGAGGTGCACCAGTAGGCTATTGCCGCTTCTTCCCCCGCGAACAGCCATAGGGCTTCTAAGCGAAGGTGTAGACTCACGCAGGCCGAGCCGGTGAGAGAGAGACCTCGCGATCCTCTACTTTACCCTTGTTGCCCTGCCGGGCTTAGTTAGAGCTCTCGGGATCGACGAGGCCTTCGCGAATGGCGTAGAGGACGGCCTGCGTACGGTCGTAGACGTGCAGCTTGTTGTAGATGTTGGAGATGTGGTTTCGGACGGTCTTCTCCGAGATCGTCAGGTTACGGGCTATCTGCTTATTGCCCAAGCCGCGGGCCAAATCGTTCATGACCTCGAGCTCGCGATCGGTCAGCTTTGGGGCGGAGGGTTCCGTGTCGGCTTCTTCGAAGGCCAAGAGCATCTTTCGTGCGATCTCGGGGGGCATGACAGTGTCGCCGGCGTGGACGTTCTTTATGGCGCGGGAGAGGTCGTCGGGGGTACAGTCCTTGAGTAGGTAGCCGGTGGCGCCGGCTTTTATCCCCTGGAAGACGTGCATGTCGTCGGCGTTGACGGTCAGGATGAGTACCTTGGTGTCGGGGAGGAGGTCGTGGATCTTGCGCGTCGCGGAGACGCCGTTCATAACAGGCATGTTTATGTCCATGAGGACGATGTCCGGCTTTAGCTCCTGGCTCATCCGAACACCGCTCGCCCCGTCGTGGGCCGTACCGACGACCTCCATCTCTGGCTGAGCCTCGATTATCCTCCTGAACCCATCGGTCAAGAGAGGTTGATCGTCTACTATGACAACCCGGATCACAACAAAAACCCCCGCCGCTTCTCTGCCTAACCTTCCTGCTACCGCTAACTTTACCACCACCGGCACCCACCGGCCAAGAACCTTGGAAGCCGTTAACCGCCACCTAAGACTCTTCCTTCAACCTTTTTTAACTTTTTCTTAACCTCATCACCCTTTTAGCGAAACTTCACCGGGTGTAGACTTTGTGGTCAAAATGACTTGCACAGTGGGGTGCTGCTGATGCTTAAGGAAAAAACGATGTTTTTTGTCTGGCGGTGTCCAGATTGTTCGGCGGTATACGATGGTGAGGGCCTGCTCTTTCTGTACACTGACGAGGAGCACGGGTACTGCCCTTGCGGGGGTCGGCTTGTGGAGGGGGTGGCGCCTGAGGGGGAGCAACGTTACCGGATGGTTATCCCGGAGCGCCTCAGGGGCACTTCTTTGCACCGGCGGCTGGAGGAGTTCCTGACGGCCGGGGAGGATGTAGAGTTCACCTCAGGGTACCAAGAAGACCGGTGCATCAACCTCTTCAGCTACGTCGTCTAACTTGGTTGCTTTTCGCGGGCGCTAAAGCGAGCGACTTCTTGCACAAGCGTTCGCCCACGAGCAGGCTGGTGGGGCTGCCCGCCAGGCGCATCTAGTAGGACGTCAGCTCTACCCAATGCTAGTCTGGGTCTCGTACGTAGAGGCCCGATTCCTCGCTCGGGGCCACCGTTATGCTCTCGAAGCGTTACCCGATCTCGACGTTCTTGCTCGTCAGGTACTCTTCGAGCTCGTCCATCTCTCCTCCCTCCACCACGAACGCCAGATGGTCACAGCCTCCGGTAAGGGTTGGGCCGAAATGCGGATAAGGTCAGGTGCAGTATTAAGTCTTTGATTACTCGAAGGGAGGCGAGGGGGAGCTTACCCCGGCGGTACTCCTCGAGCCCTTCGGGTTCAAAGCCCAGCACGTCTCAGTAGAAGGGCAGTAAGGTCTCGAGGTTACTCGCCTTTCAGTTGTTTAATCCAATCCGACTATCTTCAAGCTCTATATCCGGTTTAGGGTGACCATAAAGCAGCGTGTTAGCCTTTGGCTGCCTCCGCGGCGCCCTCGCCGAAGACCAGGCCACTGTCGTCGGCTGGCGATCCTTTCGGGCGAGAGACCCCGGCGTCGGCAAGGAGCTTGTCTTGCTGGTAGCGGCGGATGGCAGCCTTGAGTGTGCCAAGGCCTAGCGTTGCGCACTTAGGGCGGCTTGCTACGATCGGGCGCCCTAATTGGTCGATCATTTCGTTGTAGTCGAGCGAGAGGACCTCGTCCATCGTAAGGTTGCTCGCGACTACCTGCTCGAGCAGCATGCTCGACGCTGCCATGCTGATGGTGCAGCCTTCGCCCTCATAGGTGACACCTGCTATGTGCTCGTGGTCCTCAGCTCCCTTGAGGTAGACCTGCACCACGTCACCACAGCCCGGGTTACCCCCGGGCATCACCACATCCGCCTCCTGGAGCATCCCCTGATGACGGGGCTTCTGGTAGTGGTCCAGGAGTATTTGTATCTGCAGCTGCCGGTCCAACGCCCTACCTCTCTATGGGGCTTGACCGCTATACCCCACTTTGCCAGCAATCGCTAATCGATATTAGGACTAATTTTATCGTACCCCTGCACATTCGCAGGAGCTCTTATTATGTATGCTGTCAAGACCTTCACGGCGGGAAGGAGCATAAGCCAACCCCATGATTTGCTACAAGTTGATACAATAACGGTATGAAGGTAGGGATAGTCGGGTTACCGAACGTCGGCAAGTCTACGGTGTTCAACAGCCTCACGCAGGCGGGAGCCGAGGCCCAGAATTACCCGTTCACCACGATAGATCCGAACGTCGGGGTTGCGGTGGTACCAGACGGACGGCTCGGTGCTCTGGCGGAGGTTATGCAGAGTAAGAAGGTTGTGGCGACGACGGTTGACTTTGTGGACATCGCGGGGCTCGTGCGGGGGGCGAGCATGGGCGAGGGGTTGGGGAACCAGTTCCTCGGCAACATCCGCGCGTGCGAAGCGATCGCCCACGTCGTAAGGTGCTTCGAGGATGAGAACGTGGTGCATGTGCATAGCGAGGTTGACCCCGTGCGGGACATCGAGACTATAAACACCGAGCTCTTGCTCGCAGACCTTGCGACCGTTGAGCGGCGCCTCGAACGCGTGAGCAAAGCCGCCAAGAGTGGGGACCCGAAGTTGCGTCAAGAAGCCGGGGAGCTCGAAGGGCTCTTAGGTCACCTCTCGGACGGCAACCCGGCCCGCACGTACCCGCCTACGGATGCTCTGGTAGAGGTCCTCCTTACCCTGATAACGGCAAAGCCCACCCTATACGTCGCAAACGTAGACGAGGAGTCGGTTACCGAGGGGAACCGCTATAGCGTTCAAGTTCAGAAGTTCGCCACGCTCGAGGGGACCGAGTCCATCAGGCTGTCGGCACGCCTTGAGGCCGAGGTTACAGAGTTTACGGAGGACGAGGCACGGGAGTACCTGGCGATGCTCGGAGTCGAGTCCACGGGCTTCGAGGAGTTCGTCCGGGCGGCGTACAGGATGCTGGGGCTCATTACGTTCTTCACTGCGGGTGAGAAAGAGAGCCGGGCGTGGACTTTACGCAAAGGCTCTACCGCTCGGAGGGCTGCCGGTAGGATCCACTCGGACATGGAGCGCGGTTTTATTGCGGCGGAAGTCAGCAACTGGGAGGACATACTTACCGCCGGCTCATGGGTGAAGGCCCGAGAGGCCGCAAAAGTTCGTCTCGAAGGCCGTGATTACATAGTCGAGGATGGGGATACCCTACTCGTGCGCTTTAACGTGTGAGTACACCCTTTGTTCAGCCCAAAAAACCGCTCCGCGAGTGCTGCCTCGCGCTCGTCACCACCGGCGGAGTGCATCTGCCGGAAGACGCGCGCTTCGACATAGACGACTTTCTAGGTGACTGCTCGTACCGCGAGATCCCTAAAACCGTCAAAGCTCTAACCTGGACCCACGCCTACCATGCCCCCGACCACGGCGGGGAAGATTTAGACTCCGTTTTCCCCCTGTGGACCCTGATAGAGCTTGCGGTCGAAGGGATACTGGGGGGGCTCAACCACCGGCACTTCTCCTTTATGGGGGCCATACACGACCCCACCCCGCTCGTCGAGAGGACAGCCCCCGAGGCCGCGCGGAAGCTCGCGGAGGATAGGGTGGACGCCGTGCTGCTTACGCCTTCGTGACCTTTGTGCCACCAGTCCGTGGGGCTGGTAAGCAAGGCTATCGAGGAGGAGGGTATCCCTACGGTAGCGCTCTCGATGGAGAGGGGCGGTGTTGCGGCGCCGCGGGTGGCTTTTGTACCGTTCCCGTACAATTTTCCTATGGGGGAGCCTGGGGAGAGAGGGAAGCACCGGGAGGTTGCGCTCGCCGCACTTGGTTTGCTCCACGAGCTCCATGAGCCTGGCGAGGTGGCTTTACCTTTTCGCTGGCGGCGATGAGAGCGTTACTTTTCGGCGGGGCTTAACGGTATAATTATGGGTACATAAAATTTTCGTGCGAGGATGATGAAGCGTGGCTCTTTTGTTGATTTTGTTCCTGGCGTTCCTTTTTGTGCTCTTCTTGTTTTTGTTGCCGATCCTGTACTCGTTACAGGCGGTGGGGAGCCTGTTCGTGTACCCGCGGCAGCTCAAGAACATGTTTGGTAATAAGATCCTCAGGCGAAACCACGCCCTCGAACACGCCACTATCGTGGTGATGATCAAGAAGGAGCCGCACCGCAGGTTCAACGGCTTCTCGACCGACGAGGGATTTTTCGTGCAAGGCGTACGCTCCATCGACGAGGTAGACAGCGCTGCCCGCGAGGCTTTGCGGCGTCTCAGGGCCGGGGAGAAGAAGCTCGCTGTTCACCGCAACTGCGGCACGACCACCGTCGCAGCGAACCTGCTCGCCGCCGTCTTCTTCCTGGGCGCTGTAGGCCTCGGGCTGTATCTGGGGTGGGATATCTATCTGTTAATCCTGGGTGGCATCGTCCTCTCCTTGCTGTTGCGTGTACCCTTGAGCCTCTTTTTGCAGCGGTTTGTGACGACCAACGCGGACCTCTCGAACGCTGAGGTTGGTTGGGTCGAGACCGCCAAGCCACAGGAGATGCGCGGCGGCATCTTGGGCGTGCTGCTAGCAGCCTCTTCCGTTAAGGTGCGCGTCTTCCACACCGACCCGAACGCCGTAGAGGTTTTGCGCGGTGACGGGGCGGCGGTCAAGTAGTAATAGTGGGTTACTCAAGACGCGGCCGAGTCCGGGCACCGGAGATTGTAGGACGTGGTGGTTGGATCAACACGAGGCACGACCTCTCCCTTACGGCCCTCAAAGGCAAGGTTGTCCTTTTAGACTTCTGGGCGTTCTGCTGCATCAACTGCCTCCACGTCCTCGAGGAACTCAGGCCCTTAGAGGAGCGCTTCGGCGACGACCTCGTCGTAGTAGGCGTCCACTCGCCAAAGTTCGAGCACGAGCGCGACCACGAGGCATTGGAGCACGCTATCAACCGCTACGACGTGCGCCACCCCGTCATCGACGACCCGGACCGTGCCACCTGGGACCAATACGGCGTCCGTGCCTGGCCTACCCTCGTCCTCATAGACCCACGAGGCTACGCCGTCGCTGCCGTCGCCGGGGAAGGAAACGCTTCCGCGCTGGAGCGGGTTATCGAGAAAATGATCGAGGAGCACCGCGAAACGGGCACCCTGAACGAGACGCCGATCGAGATGATCCGTCCCCAGGACGGTGCGGGTACTTTGCGCTTCCCGGGTAAGGTCGCTGCGGGTCCGGACGGTCTCCTCGCGGTCTCCGACTCGGGTCATAACCTGGTAATCGTTGCGCGCCTCAAGGGTGTCGGGGCCGATATCGTGGCCGTCGCGGGGATAGGGACACGGGGTGCAAAGGACGGCGGCTTCGTCGAGGCCGAATTTACCGATCCGCAGGGGTTACTCTTTCTTGACTCACGGTCCCTCCTCGTCGCCGACACCGGGAATCATCTGATCCGTAAGCTCGACCTGGCGAACGAAATCGTGGAGACGGTAGCCGGAACTCGCGCACAAGCGCGGTGGGGGACCGCCGGCGGGCCTGCCAGGGAGACGGCACTCAACTCGCCGTGGGATCTCGAACTCTGGGACGGCTCGGTGGTGATCGCGATGGCCGGTCCACACCAGCTCTGGACCTTGGATCTCGAAGGTAAAAACGTTGGTGTGCTAGCCGGTAGCGGTATAGAGAACCTTATCGATGGGCCCTCTCAAACAGCGGCGATGGCCCAGCCGAGTGGCCTCTCTTCCGACGGCGAAAAGCTCTGGGTTGTAGACTCCGAGACCTCTTCTTTGCGCTACTTAGACCGTTCGGGTCATATATCCACCGCGGTAGGTACCGGGCTCTTCGACTTCGGCTATAAGGATGGCCCTGCCACCCACGCCCTCCTGCAACACCCCTTGGGCGTGGTCGCGACGCCCGAAGGGCCCATAATATGTGACACCTACAACTCAGCCCTCCGACGCTACTGTCCTCAAAAGAACGAGGTTGTTACCCTCGCCCGCGAGGATTTGAGCGAGCCCTCCGGTGCGGTGCTACTGGAAGGAGCCGGAGGGGATCTTATGGTCGCCGACACTAACAACCACCGCCTCGCGCGTGTAGGGGTGGACGGCGAGGTCCGGCCGGTCGAGATTCGGGGTTATCTGCCACCGGCCCCCATCCCCGGAAAAGAGCTTGCCACCGTCGAGATCGGGCCGGTCGAACTCGCAGACGAGGTGAAGTTGAGTGCCACGCTGCCCATCCCCGAGGGCAAGAAGCTCGACTCCTCGCTTGGCCCTCCGGTCCAGCTCTCCGTGTCCTCCGATCAGCTGCTTCCAAATGGTGACCTGCTCCTCGCCAGCAACGAGCTCCCCGCAAGGGCGCAACTCGTTCTCTCGGGAGAAACGGGCCGGCTCGATATTCTCTTGCGCGTCGGTACCTGCGAAGAGGGGCCGGGTGCCGTCTGCAGCCTTGTCGAGCGCCGCTGGCGCGTCGCGGTACGCCGCGACGCGGTGGGCTCTCCACGTCTCAACCTGGGCCTCGGCGGCTAACACTTTCGCCCTCCACCGCCCGTTCAAGGCGACGGCCACCGTTGCCCAACGGGTAGAGACCGACGAACAACTGGCGCTCTTGCGAGAGGTGGGATACGAACTAGCCCAGGGGGTATTGCTTCTGGAAGCCGTCTCCAAGCGAAACACTATCAGAACTCCTGGCGGCTCGTTCCGGTAGCTTTAAGGAGTAGGAGTGAAGCACTCCTTCTCCTAGACCCATCATTATCAGTTCAAAACGTGCGTCTTGAGCACGTTCATCAGCAGAGATAAGAGCGTAGCTCTTTTTGTCTTTGTAGCTTGAGACGCATATAAGCACCGGGAGCATGTCCACCAGCGTGTCTAAGATGCGGTGTGATTTGCGAGAGCTTCGATCTCCCGCACCACCCGGTTCAGCTCCTCGACTACCAGGCTCGCTTTGTCAGCGGTATAAGCTCCGACGAGGGCACGGTAGTACCACAGCGTACCCTCCTTACCGCCGGTGAAGCGGTCCCACAGATCTTCCCCTATGTCGCGCAGGTCCGAGAGGATGGATCGGGCATTATGCAGCTTGTCCGCCGCAGAGACGAGTTGTACGGACGCTGGCTGAGAGGATATGCGTTCTATGTAGGCCTCCTTGCGTGGGCGCCACGCGGGTTTCGGCTCCTCGTAGGTGTCCGTACCGCCGTCCACGATCTCCGCCACCATTTCCCCGCAACGCGTCCGGATGTCCTCCAACCGCTCCTTACCGCCCTGATCCTCCGGGGCGTCGTGCAAGAGGGCGGCGAGCACCTCGTTCTCGGTGCCGCCACTCTCTGCGACGATCGCCGTTACCGCCAGGAGGTGGTTGCCGTAGAGTGTATCGGTGCCTTTACGCTTCTGGTGGCGGTGCAGCCGGGCTGCATAGAGAAGCGCTTCCTGGAACTCCTCTCCGTAAGGCAATGGGGCCTTCTAAGCTTCCCCGACTAGCAGTTGGGGGTCCAAGATCCAACCCTCATCCCGGTCGCACTCCTCGGGCACGCCCCACCCCTCGTCCCTCTTCGTGTACGCCCACGCCGCCTGCACCGCGCACAGGAGCGAGTCTAAAGCGTCCGCCGCAGGCTCCCTAACGAACGTCTTCCGCCACGAGCCATCAATCTCAGCGACGAAGCCATAAGCCTCTTCCAGAATAGCGGACCCCAAGCCGGCGACGAGTTCCTCTCGTGCCTCCCTCTGATCCGTCGTCTGCTTTTTGCGTTCGTCGTTTTTGTAGCTCCTCTTGCCCAAAAAACGGCGGGCGACGACGGCTGGGTAGGCCTCGACCGCAACACGCAAGCTCCCCGTCGGGTAGCAGGGCTCGACGCTGACCCCCGAGCGGAGAAGGCGTGGCGCTCCCTGGTAGAACATCTTTCCAACCGGTACGCGAAAGAGCATCATCGCGCTACTGGAACCTGAACGCCGGTCCGCCAAGCGATAGTGATACTTGCTGCCCTTCGGTCGCCCGGCCATGTAGCCCCTTATGGTGCTCTCAAACTCTGCCTTAGAGAGCCTGGAGACCGTGCTGACGTAGCCCTTCCAGCTCAGGGGCCAGCCCAAGGCTTTGATGAGGGGCCGTGGTTGACCGAATGGGAAGTCCATCCCGCACACCCACGGCCCATCGATCTCGAGGAACCTCTCGAACTCCTCGAAGTCAGTTAGCACCTCGGCATCCTCGACGCGCAAGCTACGTCCCTCCAGCGTACAGCCCACCGCAATCAGCGGCTTCCTCCGGCTCGGAGTGCTCGTGAAGTCCAAACCGTAGATTCTCACCAAGGTTATTGTACAGTTGGGAGGTACCGAACCATCCGGAGGGCTTTCTCCTGCTACTCTGTCGCAACCCTTCTACAAGTATCTTTCTACTGGGATTTCAGGGGAAGCTCGCGACTTCCTCGCAGCGTCTGCTGTTACGATAACTCGAGTACAGAAGACCCATGATGTTATCTTCGCAACAAACTGCGCGAACGCCGCTCGTCACCAGGTCAGCGGACGGTTGATCGGTAGCGAGATCGCCAGCCTCTACTATTTGGTTTGCGTTTCATAAGCACAGTCACGTGTCATCAGCTCGAGAGCCCCGGGATCTGGCCGTTGCGGAAAGCGTCGACGAACAACCGGTGGTCGTCACGAGCAACCTCGGAGTAGCCTATGCCGAAATCCACCATCTCCTTGACGAACTCTTCCTCATTGCCACTGACCACCTCGACGATCTCATCTTCGGTCTGAAAGCCGACGATGGTCGGGTCGGAGTCCTCGTCCGCGACACAGTGCACCTTAGCGGTCGCCCGACCGAGGTAGTCCAGCACCGGCGCCATCTCCTCGGGCTCGGTGAGATCGGACCAATCGAGGTCCTCTACATGGGGTGAGAGCTCGGAGACGACGAAGCCGACCCCGTCCATCTCGGTGTAACCGAGCCACGGATCGGCGTGGGCCTGCAGCGCACGTTGCGAGATCGCGGTGCGGTGCCCGTGGTGCTTGAAGTAGCGCTCGATGCGCTCGTCGTGAACGATCCGGCTGGGCGCTGCGACGTTGCCCTGCTTCATCGACAGCACCACGTCGTTCTCCAGCGCCTGGGTCGGGCCCTCCACCAGGATATTATAGGCGGGAAGCCCGGCCGAGCCGATGCCAAAGCCTTTGCGACCGACGATGTCCTTCACCTGGTAGGTCAGGCTCCGGAAGCGCTTCGCTTCGGGGATCGTCTCCAGGTACGCCTCGTAGGCGTCCTGCACCCTGGCTCGTTCGGCATCGTCGAGCTCGCGGACTCCGGGGCCTCGCCGGAAGCGCCGGTCGAAATCCTCGTCGATCAGGGTCGTCCTGTTGAGCAGGTCGACGCGGGTATTCAGCCGGGTCTGCAGCAACATCTTCCGGACGTCACCGTCGGTGGTCTCCAGACGCAGCGAGTACGCATGGTCGCGGTCGCTGTCGACGAAGTAATGCACTTGCTGCATGTATGCCCGGACGTACATCTCGATCAGCCACGCGATGTCGGCGTCCGAGATAGCCTTCATCCACGCCAGCAGGGCTACGCTCGCGACCAGTCGCTTGATGTCCCAGGTGAAGTGACCGAGGTAGGCCTCGTCGAAGTCGTTCACGTCGAAGACGAACACCCCGTCGCCGGCCAGGTAGGTGCCGAAATTCTCCGCGTGCAGGTCACCTTGGATCCAGACGCGGCTGGTCCGATCATTCGCCCAGCGGTCCTCCTCTCCCTCCATGTCCGCGTAAAACAGGGGCGCGCTGCCGCGATAAAAGGCGAACGGGCCGGCGGCCATCTTCCGAAACTTGCTTCGAAATGCATCGGGGTCCGCAGCCATGAGCTCGGAGAACGCGTCCACCAACACGTCGACGATCTGCGTCTGACGCTCACCGGGAGAATCGTGCTGCTGCACCAGGTCTACAACTCCGGGCATAGGGCTCCTTTCATCATCGGTGGTGCCGGTTCCTTGCCAGCGGCGCTGCCACCGGCGTTGCGGGCTTGACGAGCAGGCAGTTGCAATCCTCCTCCGACCCGAATCCCAGGCGCAATTGCCCCTGGGCTACGGCCCGAGTATAGCAAACAGGTATCGATCTTCGCCCGACCCGAACGCCGGGCGCGGTCTCAGTTTGTTTGGAGTGGAGGCCCGTAGTGAGGACGTAGCTTTTCGCTGGCCATCTCGCGCTCATCCTCTGTCTGCTGCTTATTTCCTCCTAGGCATGTGGATTACTATGCCCTACATCTAGGGATAACCTAAATTTGCTTCCAGCCTCAGCTAACTGGTAGGTACAGGCTAGATCCGAGCCTCTTCTTTCTAGCGTTCGCACGTGGCCCTATACTCTCGCCGATCACGGTGTAAAGCGGATCCGAGTAGAGGTGGCGAGGGTTGCGGTCGAGGCTGGGGACGTTTTCGAAGTTCCCGGCCTCTCGTAGATAACCGTCGGCTAGCCGCATGTGCCCTCTTTTCGTCTAGCGGGGCCAGATAGCTACGGCCTTAGTTCGCAGAACCATAACCCGACTGGCTTTTCATCACCGCTTCGGTTGCCTCTACTAGCACATCTACCAAGTGCTGGTGATGTTCAGGCTTGACAGCGAAGACGTTTGTAAGGGTCATTACGTTGTTGTCCTTCGCAATCTTAGTCATACGCTAGCTCTTCCGTTCTACGTTGTGCCTTATCCTAAGATACTAAGGGCTGAAGTCACGTACAGCACGTTCACAAAAGGCTAATGGCTAAAGAGCTTGTGTCTAAGCTAGGGAGCAGACTGCCTCTATTCAGTGGAATGCCTAGAAGATGTGTTCTCGGAAATCGACCGCGCGGTAACGTGCGCGGCACTACGATCTGTCGCATGGTCCGTTAGAATGGTCTTTGAATTATAAAAGGGCTGGTCGTGGGGATGCCGCCCCCACCAGCTCCTTACAGGGACGGAGACTCTGCAGCGTGAAGCACGGATACTACACCTACAGGCCTCATCGGCAGAGATGCGTGGGGATCGCGGCGGATCGTAGTGGGGGGAGATATGGTTTGTAGAAGTAAAAGCACTTACGCTCTTGTAACGCTGTTACTCGTGGTTGCAGCGATGTTGTTGTTCGCGGACCCAGCGTCGGCCCAAGGGCTCTCGATCTACAATCAAGGCCGCGCGACGGTGGACACTGGGGACTTGCTCCCCTATACCGGCGGCATGAGCTTAACCAGCCTCGTTGCTTTGATCGCCGGTTTGGCCCTTCTTGGCGTGGGCGCTGCCGTTGCCGTGTGGCAGTTCAGGAGTAGTAGACGCGAGGATAGTGACGAGTAACCCTTGGTACGTAGTGACGAGTAACCCTTGGTACGATGAGCAGCGAGCGGGCCTCAGAGGTTTGGGGCTACAGCCTAAAGACGGTACGTAAGTATTGCCAAGAGGGGAAGACAAGGGGCGCTTTCGAAGATGAGCGTGATTGCTGGCGCATTCCCGACTATACCTATCCTCCCATAGTCCCGGTGCCCGGGGAGAAGCTGACCGAAAGACATAGGCGTGAGATAGCCAGGTGCGCTCACGAGGGGGAGAATCCACACCCGGCTAGCACACTCCCATAGTATAGAGCGTCAGCACGTTTACCAGATGATACGTGCCTACCCGCCTGCTTTCCACGCAAGAGGCGTGACTAGCGACTAACGCGAAAGGTTCTCTGAGCGTATGCGCACACAGGGCGGCGACGCACCCGGACGGCGCCGCCGGGATTTCCTTTTTCCTATCTAGCCACTCTACGCCGCTAGAAGCGAATCTCGGGCTTCTCTAAGGAGAAGCGGTGCAGGTACAGGGCAGATGCTGGATCCTTGTACACCACCGCTATATCTTGTGAATAGAGGAAAAGCGGATATGTAGCGTAGCGCCCTTGTTCAGCTCCTGTGAGGTGCTTCTTACTCAGGATCTTGAATATAGGTTTCCGAGAACACCTCTTCTAGGTAGCCCAGTGAATAGAGGGGAAAAAATAAGGAGCCGGTGCCATTTCAAGGGCGCTTCGATTTCTCCAGCACCCAGATCATGTACGGGCTGCTGCTCTCCAGGTACTCACCGCGATCGTAGTCGATTAGGGTATCG
>DATHAB010000040.1:0-14080 GCA_035296885.1 Rubrobacteraceae bacterium | reverse complement strand
TGGTACCCACACTAAAACAACGCCAAGTAACAGCGGCGTAAAGGTTAAGAAACAAAGAAAAGGATATGAGGGTGCCAGACAAAACCTGTAAGTAGGCTTGTAACCTATCTCGTCTATGCGCGGCTCCATCCACCAGCGCTTATCATCCCCCGCCGCTCCTCCTCTTCCCTACGAGGCCTATCATCGTCCACCTCTACTGCTCCTTTCCAGCAGCTGTCTAGCCTCTACCCTCTCCACGAAGGGTTCCTTGCCAGGAACGAGTTAGCGAAAAATGTTTCCCCTATATTTTTCTCGTTACGATGGTCGGCGGCGTCCGGTGCTGGCGCCACGTTGGCCGCCTAGGGCGCCCCCAGCGAACATCAATAGTAGGACGAGTATCCCGGAAACCGACAGAACTACGCCCAGACCTGGGATATCGCTCGGGAGGTTGGTCGGGACGTTGGAGAACGTCACGCCGGGGACGTTTAAGAGGGGGGTTGCTATGGCCGCTCCCAGGAGCGCCAGGACTATCGTGACTATAAGGGCCAGCAGGGCCACCAGGAGGCCATGCTTAGCGCCTGAGCGGCTTGCCATGCGGCCGGCAGCGTAGCCCCCTATGAAAAAAGACAGGAAGAAGGTAATCAAAAGCCCAACGAGGGTCGTGGTGCCGGCCTCCGCGCCGCCGCGGAACCCCAGGACCGCAAAAATTGCGCTCACGATAGCGCTGACGAGGCCGCTCAGGATCAGGCTGGCCCCTAAAGCCGCCAGCCAGCCGAAGACCACGCTCGTCCAGCTCGTGCTCAACTCTTCTTCTCCACTGTACCTCTGGCTCATACCATCCTTTCTCTAAAAGAAAGGCGGACCCGGGGCTTGTCCAGGTCCGCCTCCCCGTTGTTCGCGGTTACCTACCTGTCGTCGCCGCGAGTTCTCGTCTGGTCGTCGATGTCGATCTCCTCCTTACGAACATCCGCCTCGACGACCTCTTCTTCCTCGACGATGTCTTTGCGGATCCTGATCTCCTCCTTGATCACCGGACGCTTCTCGACCACAACCTCTTCTTCGATGACGGGGACTACGATCTCGTCGTTCTCCATCCTGGTCTCCGAGGAGCCCTCTCGGTCGGCCTCTGAAGGCCTTCGGCTCTCCTCGACCGGTACCCGTTCGACGTGAACCTCCTCCCGTTTCTTGGGTACGGCGAAGCTTTCACGGTCGGTGCGTACCCGCTTGCGCACTCTCATGGCGCCGGCCTCGCGCTCGCGGGTACCGGCCTTGAGCACCTCCTCCGAACGCTGCATCCTGATCTCGTTGCCGTCGCCGAGGTCGCCAGTACGCTCATGACGAGATCTCTCGCGCTCGCGCTCCGTATCACCCCTGGTTGCACCGGAGCGCTCCCTAGCGGAACGCTCTTCGTCATGGTAACGCTCTTGGTCGTGGTAGCGCTCTTCGTCGTGGTAACGCTCCTCGCTCTTGAGACGCTCCTCGTCACGAGCCCGTTCGGATCGCCGCTCCTCGCCAGGTCGGTCCCTCTCGCTCGTGTAGCGCGCGGAAGAGTAATCGTCCTCGCTACGGTAATACTCACCGTAGCCGCTACGCGCGCCAGCGGTGGTCTCGACGCCGAAGAAGCTGCGGACCTCGCGCTCGAACTCCGGCGTGATCTCGTCGTCGTTGCTAAAGGTCGGGGCGTCCTTCACCTTCTCCTTTGGCTGGGAGACCTCCATTAGCTCGCGCTTTTCGTTGACCCGCACGATCTCTATCGGGATCAAGGTAGACTTCATCCCCAACAAGCCCATCTTCACACCTATGTACTCCGGCCGGTCGCTCTCGTCTACGAATAGATCGTCAACCTTGCCGATCTTCTCGTAGTGCATGTCGTAGACCGTGTAGCCAGAGTAGCTATCCTCCACCCCTGTATACCCCTCGCCATGGGGCTCCCTTTCCATCACTGCACCTCCTATTAGCCTGCAACATATGCTGCGGTGACTCCATCCCGCGGCTTGTAAGCAAAAGAGATACCATGCCACAACGATACGTAAACCCTTGCACTAAGGGACCATAATACGACGCCAGTTCTCGAGAACAGTTGAACGGTGTTGGTGAAGGACGTATCATGAGGTCTTACGACCGGGTGGAATTGGTCGTAAGCATCTTCTTGTCGCTTTGGCGGCTGGGGAGGGCAAAGGACCTGCAAGCCTTAAGCACCGCAAGGATGCGTTGACGGCTAGTGGAGGAGGAAAGCCACGGAAAGTGATGTAGGGACTCGCGAGTCGATCATTCGGGTGGAGAACTGCTCGAAGGTCTTTGGGAGGCGCGCCCAGCAGGCTTTGGAGATGAGGCGTTCCGGCCAGAGCAAGGCTGAGGTCGAGCGTGCTACCGCAGCGACCATCGGCGTCTACGACGCGAACTTTGATGTCCAGCGAGGTGAGATCTTCGTGATCATAGGCCTCTCCGGAAGCGGGAAGAGCACCCTGCTCAGGTTGATCAACCGCCTCATCGACCCGAGCGAGGGCGAGGTGTATGTAGACGACGACCGCATCTCAGGGATGTCGACCAAAAAGCTCAGGGAGGTGAGGCGCCGCAAGATGGGGATGGTCTTCCAGCACTTCGGCCTCCTGCCAAATCGCACCGTCCTCGACAACGTGACCTTCGGCCTCGAGGTCCAGGGCGTGCCAGGCTCCGAGCGGCGCAGGGCCGGCGAGGAGGCGCTCGAACTGGTCGGCCTCCACGGCCAGGGTAGGAAGCTCACCACCGAGCTCTCAGGAGGCATGCAACAGCGGGTAGGGCTTGCGCGAGCCTTAGCGACCAAGCAGGAGATCCTGCTCATGGACGAGCCGTTTTCCGCTTTGGACCCCCTTATCAGGCGCGACATGCAGAACCTTTTCTTGGACATTCAGGGCGAGGTCCAGCGAACGGTGGTCTTCGTGACACACGACCTGGACGAGGCCCTAAGGTTAGGGCACCGGGTGGCGATCATGAAGGATGGCGAGATCGTGCAGCTCGGCACCCCCGAGAATATCCTGCGCGAACCTGCCACCGAGTACGTCGAACGCTTTGTCGAGGATGTGGACTACACTAAGGTCCGCACCGCCGAGAGCGTCATGATCCCCGCAGACAACGTCGCTTACCTGTATGAGGGCCCGACGGTCGTGCTGAGGCGGATGAGGCAGGCCGGGTTGTACTTCATCCCCGTCGTGGACGACGAGCGGCGCTTGATCGGTATCTGTGAGGTCGAGGAGGTCGCCCGCCTAGTCGAGCGCGACGAGCGGGAGCTTAAGGTGGCGGTTGATACCACAGCCCCCAGCGTCGAGCGGCACACGTGGCTGCGCGAGATCCTACCGCACTTCGTAGAGCGGGACGTGCCGGTAACCGTAGTGGGCGAGGAGAACCGCCTCGAAGGCATCGTCGTCCGCGGGTCGCTTATAGCGGGCCTGACGACAACTACCGAGCAGCCTGGCGAGGGGACGGTGTACTTCAACGGGAATCGGCGCGAAGGGGCCCTCTTACGGGGCGCCGAAGCCGGTCAGGAGAGGACGGGCGAGGAGCGTTAGGGATGCTAGCTTTGCTGCAGGAGAACCTCATCCCCGAGATCCCACTCGCGGATTGGGTCGAGGACTTCGTCGACTTTATAACGGGCAACTTCCGCTTCCTCTTCAACGGGATTCGGGACGCAATTGCCTTCTTTGTTGAGTCACTTGAGGCTATCCTAACCACGCCGCCGGAGCTGGTAATGGTCGCGATATTCGCGGTGATAGCCTACTTTCTCGCCGGCTGGAAGACGGCCATGTTCTCGGCAATCGGCTTTGTGCTGCTCATGGCCCTCCAGGCGAGCGGCCAGAGTCTTTGGGAGCCTGCGATGCTCACGCTGGCGCTGGTCCTGGCCTCGACGGTTGTCTCGCTTATCATAGGGGTTCCGATCGGTATACTCGCCGCCAAGTCCAGGGCGACGGAGGTGGCGGTCAAACCCGTCCTCGACCTCATGCAGACGATGCCCGCGTTTGTGTATCTGGTACCGATGATCGTGTTCCTTGGTCTCGGGCCGGGTCCGGGGCTCGTCGCCACAGTCATCTTCGCGGCGCCCCCCGCGGTGAGGCTGACGATGCTCGGCATCCAACAGGTGCCGAGAAACACCGTCGAGGCTGCCCAGGCCTTTGGGGCTACCCCATGGCAGACCTTACGCAAGGTCGAGCTGCCGCAGGCCCTGCCGACGATCATGGCCGGTGTCAACCAGGTGATAATGCTCGCCCTCTCGATGGTGGTCATCGCCGCCCTGGTAGGGGCCGGAGGTCTGGGCGAGGTTGTGACCCGAGGCCTCTCCCAGCTTAGGGTCGGCAACGCGTTCGTCGGGGGCCTCGGGATCGTTATAATCGCGGTCTACTTAGACCGGGTGACGAGAAACCTGGGCCGTACCACGCGCCGCAAGCCGGGCAAGGGAGGCGTGATAACGAAGGTCTTTCCGGGTAAAAAGGTCGACCGCGAGGACCCAAACACGGCCGGCGCCAGGGCCGGCACCGGCGGCGGCTCTCCGTGAGCCCCACTGCCTTGAACCGCACCCTTTCGCAGGGGGTAGAACACCCGCCCTCTCGTGAGAATCAACTACGGGGGCGCCGTAAGGAATAGGGTGATCCGTCACCTACACGTAGTGCGTACAAATCTTTGTACGTGCTACGCAAAAATCGAATCACGAAAAACGGCGGCTAGACAAGGAAGGTCGATGAAGACGAGTAAGAAGCTTTTGGTGTTGATCCTCGTGCTCGTAGCGGGCATCCTCGTTGCGGGTTGCGGTGGCGGCGGCGGTGGCTCGCAGACCAACCTCAGGCTTGGCGATATAGGCTGGGACGAGAGCCAGGCGGTCGCGAGCTTGTCCAAGGTCCTCTTTGAGGAAGATCTTGGATACGACAGGGTCGAGATCCAGAGGCTCGAGAGCCCGGCACTCCTGTTCCAGAGCGTGGCCCAAGGCGAGCTGGACGCGTTCCAGGACGTCTGGCTGCCGAACCACCAGCCGTTCCTGGATGAAAATAGGGAGGACGTCGAGCTGCTCGATCCGTGGTACCAGGGCCAGACCAGCCAGGGCGTGGCGGTCCCGAGCTACCTCAACCTCCAGAGCATAGAGGACCTCAACGGTAGCGACGTCGATACGATCTACGGTATCGAACCGGGCACGCCGTTTATGGAGAGGCTCTCAGACGAGGTCAAGCCGGCCTACAACCTCGACCAGGAGATCGTAGAGTCGAGCACGGCGGGTATGCTCTCCCAGGTTGATGATCTGTACAAGAACCAGGAGCCGTTCGCTATGATGGCCTGGGCCCCGCACTGGATGCACACGAGGTACGAGCTCAGATACCTTGACGATCCGCAGGACGCCCAGGGCGAGCTGAACGACCCGGCGCAGATGACGACGATCGTGAACAGGGACCTCCCGGAAAAAGATCCCGTGGCCTTAGCGTTCTTCGACGCGTTTACGCTCACCGAGGAGCAGCTCCAAGAGATGGAGGCCGCGATCAACGAGGCGGGCGACCCCGAACAGGGTGCCAGGAACTGGCTGGAGAGCAACCGCGACGTCGTCCAGCCCTGGATAGACGCTGCTGAGGCCGCGCGGGAGGCGTAGAAAGGGCTACACAGGCGGCGGACGTCCGCGCCTCTCGCGGAGAAAGCTCGCCCGCCGCTCTGCCAGCGGCGGCTTACGTGGAGCATGTCTCGGGCGCGGACCAAGGGGAGGTGCCGGTTGAAGGCGTGCGGTAGGAAACTTCTTGTGACGATCCTCGCGCTCGTAACGGGCGCTCTTGTGGTGGGCTGCGGTGGCGGCTCTACGCCGCAGCCGGGTGGGGGGAACCTCACCATCGGCGACATAGGTTGGGATGAGAGCGTAGCTATCTCGAACCTGACCAAAGCCCTTCTTGAGGACGAGCTCGATTACCAGAAAATCGACCTCAAGAGGTTGGACGTCGTCCCATTGTTTCAAGATGTGAGCAGCGGCGAGCTGGACGCGTTCCAGGACGTTTGGCTACCGAACCACCAGGAATACATCGACAGGGTTGAGGAAGACGTCGAGCTGCTCGAGCCGTGGTTCCTCGGCACCACCAGGTTTGGCATAGCGGCCCCAGACTACATGAACGTCACGAGCATAGATCAACTCAACGGTACCGGCGCCGGGGAGATTTTAGGTATCGAGGCCGGCGCGGTAGTTATGGAGAAGATCCCCCAGAACGTCATCCCGACGTACAGCCTCAAGCAAGAGCTCGTGGAGGCGAGCACGCCAAGCATGCTCGCCGAGGTCGAGAAGCGTTACGACAGTGAGGAAGAATTCGTGTTTATCGCCTGGTCGCCACACTGGATGAACCAGAGGTACGAGCTCGAATACCTTAGAGATCCGCAGGACGCCCTGGAAGAGCTGAACGATACAGCCACAATAAGTACGGTCGTGAACAAGGATCTCAGGGACGAGGACCCCGTGGCCTACGCGCTCATAGGAGCGATAAGGCTCGACGAAGAGCAGCTCAACGAGCTCGAGGATGTCATCAACGTAGCGGGCGACCCGCTCGTGGGTGCCAGGGAGTGGATGGGGGACAACCGCGATATCGTGCAACCCTGGGTCGACGCCGCCGAAGCGGCGCAAGAGGCTTAAAGGACTCCGCAGTAGGTTGGGAAACCCGAAGAATAAGGCACAGTAGCTTCTTTTTATTTACCGCCGCTCACCATGTCGCCGGGCGAGCCGCCGGCGGCAGCAAGAGTTGAGAGCTGATGGTCGAGCTACTACTGATAGCTAAACACACAAGCGCTCGGCGTGGAGAGCCTCATAGTAAGGCAGGCAGCGGCGATAGACCTCTTCGAGCTCCTTGGGGAGCGCGACTTCTTTGCCGCAGGAGACTCTGCTTATGCCCGTGCTCTTCTGGGCGTTTTCATGCCAAGCATCCCACATCTTCCACTCCGGCACCTCGCGCGGTTCCCAGGAGAGGGCTTCCGGAATAAAGGGTATGTCTAAAGCTTCGCAGTAGGCCCCTACTACCCTTTCCGGATTCCCCGAGAGGTCCAAGGCGTCGACTACGATGGGCTCCTGGCCCTCCTCGATGGCGTATCCAAAGAGCCGGTGCAGCTCTTCGTATCCCGCCTCCTCGAAGGTGAAGTCAGGCCACATCTTGTAGAGCGAGGCCAGGACGCTCCGAGGCTCGCGGATGATGAACGTGTTGCGTAACCCCGTCACGAGCTCCGGGATCAAGAAACCTGTTACATGGTAGGCCATATCCTTGAAAAAGACAGGTGTTTCACCGGGTGCCAGGATCTCGGCGAGGACCTTGTCATAACGATACTCCGCCCTTGGCTCTTCGTTGGCGAAGCGATCGCTGCGGCGCTCGGTCGAGTAGTAGTAGGAGGCCGAGAACGGCTCGTGGAAGACCTCGAAGTCTCCCCGCTCGACAAAGACCCGCTCGAACGCCGTCGACATAGACCGGGGTACGGACCAGAGGGCGATGGGCTTGTGGTTCGTCAACAAGTTCCTCTCTCTGGGCAACCTGTGGCGTCAGGAGCTTCGGAGAAAGCATTCTAGCAACCTCTCCCCAGCTTTGTTTTTTCGACGTTAAATCTCTGTTGCCGATATGGCGACAACCGTCGGAAAAGCGCTGACACTAGAGAACTACTGCGGACGGCCGAGCGAACGAGAGCTTAAAGTATGGCTCACCGAAGACAACCAGCCAGTGTTCTTGCAACGGAGGTAGTAGCAGAGCCCCCACGAAAATCTTTAGCCGGAGATCAGGACCTGCATCTTCTCTCGAACAGCTGCTATCGGGACGCGTTCCTGCTCCATGGTGTCCCGGTCGCGGATGGTGACCCGTTGGTCTTCGAGGGTGTCGAAGTCTACCGTAACGCAGAACGGCGTCCCCACCTCGTCTTGGCGGCGGTAGCGGCGGCCAATGGCGCCGGAGTCGTCGTAGGAGATGCGGTAGTCGCCCTTGAGCTCATCGTAGAGTTGCCTGGCGACCTTTGAGACGGGCTCCTTCTTTGTCAGTGGGAAGACGGCGGCCTTTATGGGGGCGAGGCGGGGGTGAAGCCTCAAGACCGTGCGTGTTTCGCCGCGTACCTCTTCCTCGTCGTAGGCGTCTACGAGAAAGGCGAGTGCGATCCTATCGGGGCCGGCAGCGGGCTCGATGACGTACGGGATGTAAGATTCGCCCGGGGCTTGGTCGAAATACGTCAGGTTTTCGCCGGAATGAGCCGCGTGCTTTTTGAGGTCGTAGTCGGTGCGGTTGGCTATCCCTTCAAGCTCCGACCAGCCGCGAAACGGGAAGCTGTACTCGATATCTACGCCCCGGCTCGCGTAGTGGGCACGTTCCTCAGGGGTCTGCTCCCTCCTGCGGAGGTTCTCGGGGTTTAGGCCGAGGCTTAGGTACCAGTTAAAGCGCTCCTCGATCCAGTACTCGTGCCACTCTTCGTCAGTGCCGGGCTTAACAAAGAACTCGAGCTCCATCTGCTCGAACTCGCGGGTGCGAAAGATAAAGTTGCCTGGCGTGATCTCGTTCCGGAAAGATTTGCCGATCTGTGCAATTCCAAAAGGTACCTTCACACGGCTGGTCTGTAACACGTTCTTGAAGTTGACGAACATTCCCTGTGCCGTCTCCGGCCTTAAGTACGCGACGTTCTCCGGGCTTTTGACCGGTCCCGTGTACGTCTCGAACATCAAGTTAAAGGGTCTGACCGGGGCGAAGTCTCGCCCGCCATCGACCGGATCCTTTATCCGCTCGTCGTTCTGTATGATCTCTGTGAGTTCCTCAGGGCTCAGCCCCTCGACCTCCATGCCGGTAGCTTCTTCTATGAGGTGGTCGGCTCGGTAGCGTCTGTGGCTGGTACGGCTCTCGACTAGCATGTCGTTAAACCCCGCAACGTGACCCGAAGCCTCCCAGACTTTGGGATGCATAATGATGGCAGCGTCGAGGCCTACGACGTCGTCGCGCATGTGTACGGTACGTCGCCACCACTCTTCTTTCACGTTTCTTTTGAGCTCGACACCGAGTGGTCCGTAGTCGTAGGAGGAACGTATGCCGCCGTAGATCTCCGAACTCTGGTACACGAAGCCCCGGCGCTTGCAAAAGGCTACTATTTTGTCCATCGTCACGGTCTGCGACATCAACTCCTCCGGCGGTACGAACTTCGACTTTGGCCAGTATAACTTTAGTAGAGCGCAAATGGGTAAGGGGCGTAAGCCTTCGTTGCCTTTGGCGTTTAACGTCTTGTGCACCACCTTTAGGGGTACTCGTGGCGGGGGAGGACAGCTTATACTTGTCTTGCTGACCGTCTCGACATGCGCGGCGGTGGGAGAAGTGGGAGAAAGGGAGGTTCTCAACGTGACAGATCTTGGGCAGGGGCACGAAGCTTCTTGGGTTAAGGCGCTAGAAGAGCGCCTCGGGGACGCTGTATCCGCCGCCCCCGAAGACCTCGAAAGCCACGCGAGGGATGAGGGCTACCAGCACGAATATGCGCCCGACTGCGTGGTCTACGCACGCGACAAGCAAGACGTCCTCGATGCCTTGGAGATCGCACGCGAGCACCGCGTACCGGTTACGCCCTACGGGGCAGGTAGTTCTTTAGAGGGCGCCGTTCTTCCCGTGGAGGGTGGGATCTCTTTGGATCTGAGCCGGATGAACCGGGTCCTCTCCACCGAGCCGGAGAATCTTTGCGTCAGCGCTGAGCCCGGTGTGACCCTCATGGAGCTGAACGAACAGCTCTTTGCATACGGGCTGTTCTTCTCTATAGACCTCGGGGCGGACGCGTCCTTGGGTGGGATGGCTGGTACCAACGCGAGCGGTTCGAACGCCCTGCGCTACGGTGACATGCGCGAGCAGGTCTTGGGGATGGAGGTCGTGCTTTCGGACGGCCGGATTATCCAGGTTGGCAGCAAGGCGCACAAGACCTCGAGCGGCTACGACCTCAAAAGCTTGCTCGTAGGCTCGGAGGGAACCTTGGGCATCGTCACGCGGCTCACCATCAAGGTGCAACCGCTTCCAGCTCACCGCGAGAGCATCCGGGTCACGTTCGAGAATATCGGGTCGGCAGTCGAGGCGGCGGCGGGGCTTAGCCGGTCGGGTCTGGGTCTGTCGCGGGTAGAGCTTGTGGACGAGGTCATGATCCGAGCGGTCAACAGCTACCAGTCTTCTGACTACGACGAGAAGCCGACTTTGTGGATGGAGTTCCACGGGTCGGGCGAGACTGCGGTCGCCGAGGACGTAGAGGCAGCCGAGCGCATGCTCGAGGAGGCTGGCGCCTTTGAGATCACCGCGGCGCGTACCGAACAGGAGCAGAAGGAGCTATGGGATGCGCGCAACCAGGCCTGGTACGCCGCCGAAGAGTGGTACCCCGAGGACCATACGGTTAGTAGCGACATCTGCGTTCCCTTAGGACGACTTCATGAGGCCATCGCTCACACACGGCGACTCATGGACGAGCACTCGCTCTTTGCCCCCATCCTCGGCCACGTAGGCGATGGCAACTACCACGTCTTCTTCCATGTACCCCCTAACGACGAGAACGCGTGGAAGCGGCTCGACGAGGTGCTGGGGGGCATGACCGCAAACGCCCTGGAGCTGGGTGGTACGAGCACCGGCGAGCACGGGGTGGGACTGAGAAAGATGAAGTACCAGGAGGGCGAGCACGGGGTAGCCCTCTCGCTCATGAGACAGGTCAAGGAGGTGTTCGACCCCTTAGGGCTGCTCAATCCGGCTAAGGTGATCCCAAGCCTCGAAGAAACAGGAGGTGAACGACTTAGGCGACTGAGAGACGATCTACAGCCGGAAGCCGGAGACGGTACGCTATAATCGTGTTTGTGGAAACGCTCCTTGCGGTCGGGATCGGTGTAGGGCTTTCCTCCATCGCGGGGGTTCGGGCCTACCTGCCGCTCGCCTTGGTGGGCCTCTTCGCCCGGCTCGGGTTCTTCGAGTTGTCGGCCCCCTTCGACCTTTTGGGCGACTGGTCACTCATCGTAGCGCTCCTTGTGCTCGCTCTTTTAGAGAGCACTTTGGACAAGATTCTGGCTCTAAGCTCGATACTGAATCTGGTGCAGACGCCGGTACGTATCGTCGCGGGCGCTATTCTATTCTCGGCGGCTTTACAGGCCGGGCTCGACGCCGAGGCGATCCCGGAGCTTGCGGCGGGCGCGGCGATAACGGGCTTGGTGGCGGTCCTGAAAGTCATCTTGCGGCCGCCGGCGAACGTCGCATCGGTGGGGGTGTCGGTGCCTTTCCTTAGCTCTTTCGAGGACGTGGTGGCTATACTCGGCGGCCTGGTCGCGGTGTTTGTGCCGCTTGTGCCGCTCGTGCTGGTGGCTTTCTTGCTGTTCTTCTTCTATCGGGTGAGGCGACGGCGGGGAAGAAAGTACGGAGGGCTCCGCATCCTCGGGGATTAACTAGAAAAGAGCGTACCGGCGCTCCGTATACCGGCGCTTTGTAGGGAAAGGTGCTATGGACGGGCGAGAGATCACTATCGTCAAGGGGGGGCGGGAGACCCCGTTTTCGCGCGGGGTGCTCGCCCAGACCCTGGCCCAGGCGGGCGCAAAAATCGAGCTGGCCTACCGGATAGCAAGCGAAGTCCGCACGGAGCTTCTGGCTGAGGAGCGCCTCATGGTCGAGGAGGAAGAAATCTTCGCTCGCGCGCGGGCGAAGCTCCAGGTTGCCGATGTTCTCGCCGTCTCTAGGTTGGACAACTGGCGCGTCTTGCGCCAGTTCACCGAGCCGGTCGTGGTCCTCATCGGTGGGGCTACCGGGGTCGGGACGAGCACACTCGCCGCAGACATCGCCCGTCGGCTGAACATCCAGAGCGTGATCGGGACCGACGCTATCCGCGAGGTCTTACGGCGCGCCATAAGCCCGGACCTCCTTCCCTTTCTACACAAGAGCTCCTACGACATAAAACCGGAGGACATGAGGATGCCGGAGGCTAAAGAAGAGACCTGTCTCTTAGGCTACCGGGCGCAGGCCTCTCAGGTCGCGGTTGGGGTGGAGGCGATCGTGGATCGGGGCTTGAAGGAGGGTACGAACCTGGTCATAGAGGGGGTACACCTGGCGCCGGAGATAATCCTGGACCGCTACCGAGACCACCCAAACGTGTGCCCCCTGGTAGTCTATCTCCCAGACGAAGAGGACCACCGCGCTCGCTTTCACGTGCGCGCTCTCGGCACGGCGATGCGCCGCCCCGCGGAGGAGTACATCGTCCACATGGAGGAGATACGCCAGATCCACGACTACATACTCGAGAGTGCCCGGCGCTGCGGGGTCTACGCGATCGAGAACCTCGCGGTAGAGACCACCTCCGACGCCGCGGTCGCCTTTGTGGCCAACCGGGTTTCGGGGATAGCCGAGAAAGCCAAGCGACGCCGGTCGTCCTCGCTTCTCCCAAACGCAAGTCAGGTTTAGGAGACCGGTAGAAGACGTTACGGCAAAGATCCGGTGCTCTCAGCGCGAAACGGTTAGAATAGTCGGAAGGTTTTAGGAGGTGCACGCGGGATGTTGGATAAGCAGAGGCTCAGGACTTTCGTACTCGGCGGGGCAGTCGGTGCTTTGGCGGGCATTCTCCTCGCTCCGAAGACCGGCAAGGAGCTCAGGGGCTCTATAGCCTCCCGCGCGGGTGAGGCCCGCGAGCGGAGCCGCGAGACCTACTTCGAGGCCCAGGAAAGGATGCACGAACGCGTCTCAAAGGCCCGCGAGCGCCCCTTCAGCTCTAACGAGACTCGTACCGAAGAAGCCGCTGCGGAGGGACGCCCGACGCTCGGAGCTGGTGCTCCGGAACCCATATTCGACCCCGAGCCGCCTGCGGAGGCTTCCCCGCTCCGCGACGTGTCATGGGAAGCACCCCGCCGGCCGGCATCCGGAGAAGACCCGGAGGAGCTTCGGCGAAAGATTCGGGAGACCCGCTCGCGCTTACGGGCGCATCTGAACACCCCTGAAGATACTCCTCCTCCTGGAGACCGCGATGAGTAGTAGAGCTTCTATGTCGTCGAGTCGGATCGGGGCGTGGTAAAGATGCGGTCGCTACCTTTTATCCCGACGGTCGTGCCGATCTCTGCCGAGGAGGCCGGGGGTATCCAGGGCCTCGAGTCAGTGATCTCTTACTGGACGGAGGGTGGCTACTCGGCCGAGGGGTGGTTCGGCGAGGTGATATCCTCCTGGGGCCCGGCAGGATTCGTGGTACGCCGGGGAGAAGAGGCCTTGGGTTACGTGGTGTATGGCCCGCAGAGCTACCTGCCCCGGGCCGGACGGTATCCTGTAGGCCCTCTTGGTGAGGACGCTGCGCTCCTGGCGTACCTTAAGGGAGACGTGCGTACGCGTCGCCACCTCCTGGCGCGGGTGATGCGGGATCTCAGGCTCCGCGGGTTCGGTGGGGTCGAGGCGGTCGCGAGCGATCTCGGGTTGCCGCGGCACATCCCGACGCGGTTTCTCTTAGAGAGTGGCTGGAAGTCGGTAAACCGGGGTCTAAGCGCGGGTCTCCCTTACACGCTGATGCGCGCGGACTTTGGGAGCACCGTCGAGGTCGGGGAACTGGCTCGGTCGTTTGTGGGACGAGTGAAGCTGCCGATCTTCGAGGCGCCGTCGCCCGCTACCCCAGCGTCGGCGCAGGTCCGGGCGTTAGAACAGCGGTCTTAACAGCCGAGGCCCCCTCGGGGGTTGTTGCCCTGATCTCCAGAAGGTCCCGATTCACTTGCGGGCTGGTATCCTAGATATGATCCTCGGCTGGCGGGGAAAGGTCGATATAGAACTCGACGGTTGCTGCGTTGCCGGGGGCCAGATTCTCCGACGTCGCCCAGTAGTAGCGAGCGTGGGGCCGAACGGTGTTTTCAGAGGCTACGACGAGCGCGAGGTTTACGCTTCGAAAATCCTCCTCGCTCCCGTTCTCCACGTCCAGGGTAAGTCCTTGGCCGGGCGCCCTTTCGAGTCCCCGCAGTCGATCTTCGGGCAGCCCCAGCGCGAGAGTGGGACTCGGGGACTTAGGATTCGCGGGCTCGGCCCGGGGGATTGGGTCGCTCAGCGTCGAGTCGCTTCCCAAGCTGGCGAGCAACAAAAACGCGCCAGACGTCGCCAAAAAGGCCACCAACGCCCCCAAGACCCAGAGAGCTACTCCCCTCATTTTT
>DATHAB010000039.1:0-37997 GCA_035296885.1 Rubrobacteraceae bacterium | reverse complement strand
CCATCACGCTTACCGTGGCGTCTTGGGTGAGCCCTAAGCAGGTTCGGCAGGAATACGCAAAGCTCCGTGCCCAGGCTTCGGCAAAGAACACCTACCGTTCAAAATCGGATAGAAACATTGCCTTGTTTCGCTTCGTGATGGAGAGAGCCAAGCCCTATCCGCCGAAGGACTTGGTTCCCGGGACTCGCGGCACCTTCAAGTTCCCACGTTGGAAGGCAATGGTAAAGGAGTGGAACAAATCCCTCCCAGACGGCCACAGGTGGCGCTTTGACCAATCCGACACTACGGCAGAGAAGATGTTCCGCAACGCCTTTGCAGACGGCTACGAGGTGGTTACCGGACAGAAGTACTACCGTGCAAAACCACTGACCACAAAGGACGAGTTAAGAGAAGAAGCGAAAGCCATGTACGAAAGGCTCGCTAACTCTGGGGAAGCCCCGAAGATCAATCGGGCGTCCGAGCAAACCAGTAGCTGACGGCGACTTGGTAGTTAACTGACGATCATCAGAGGCAGTGCCATCTCGCCGCAAGAGGACGGGCTAGCCTGACTACGCCTGACAGTAAGCGGGTAGCAAACGATCGAGCAGTATGCCGCTACTACACCAATTAGTACACCAATACACCACAAACACCCGCGAACAAGAGAGAACGTGGTGCCTGTCAATTTGGCCCAAATAAGCGGGTTCTCGAACAACAGAGAACGGTGACAAATAAACTACCTACTCTAAAGTAGAATGGATCCGGAGAAATTTACAAGATAAGGAGTAGAAGAGTCTTGGATAAAGAGATCGTCAAAAGGATAGCGGAGGAGGCCCGAGACGAGGAGGCGAACCTCGTGATCTGGGACAAGAGAGACACGTTCACCGTGGAACCCAAGGCCGAGATCTCCGCTGAGGACGATTACCTCCTCGTAAAGATGGAGGATGGCAGGGTGACCGTCTACGTCGAGTATGGCTCGATCTACAAGCTCGTCGTCGAGAAGGAGCGTGCCGTCCGCGGCGCCCGCGCAGGCTTCGGCGCTGTCACTGAGTAGCGACCAGGTAATACCCTGCGGGTCTCAGGGCTTCGTCTCGATAACTTCCGTCCTGCCTGGGTGACCTATAACGGCCACATGGGCGAGGCCGACGAAGAGGCCGCACTCTAATGCCCCGGGAATACTCTTTATCTCCCCTTCGAGTGCCGCCGGGTCCGGAATAGAGAAAAAGAGGCAGTCGACCGTGTAGTGGCCCCCGTCGGTAACGTACGGAGCGCCCGCACCGTCCATCCTGAGCTCGGGCTCGCAACCCAAAGAAGCCAACGCTTCTAGGGTGACCTCCCAACCGAAGGGTTCGATCTCGACAGGCAACGGCCCCGCACCCAAAGATTCGACCAGCTTCGATTCGTCGGCGACGACAACGAGGCCACCGCCAGTGTAGGCCACGATCTTCTCCCTCAGAAGCGCTCCGCCGCGTCCTTTGATAAGGGCGAGACCAGGCTCGACCTCATCGGCGCCGTCTATCGTGAGGCGGGGTCTGGCCTCCACCAGCTTAACGAGCGGGACGCCAACCTCCCCTGCCAGGGCCGCCGTCTGTGCTGAGGTCGGGATGCCTCGAACGTCCTTGAGATCCCCGCTCGCGAGAAGAGCCCCAATCTTACGTAGCACGAAAGAGGCTGTCGAGCCCGTCCCGAGCCCCAGCACCATCCCGCTCTCGACATGCTCCGCGACCGCCCTCTCGGCAGCGGCGCGCTTCAGGTTCTCCAAAGACTCCCCGTACCTTAAGGCCATCTCCTCCTCTATTGCTCGTCAGGTCGGATACCCAGGCGAACCGTAACCTCGCGGGACTTTTCTCCAGGGGTGACGACCGTGAGGTCCAGGCTATCGCCGGGCCTCAAGGAGTTGACGGTCTCGATCACGTCGTCCGGGGTAGACACGGAGTCACCCTCGACCTCCGTGATCACGTCCCCGATCGGTACCCGCAGCCCAGCGATCTCCTCCTCGCGCTCACCACTCTTCAAGCCCGCCCCTTCCGCCGGCCCACCTTCGATGACTTGGCTAACTATGGCCCCGCTCTCCGGCAGGCCGTACTCCTCCGAGAGTTCCTGGGCCGATTGGCCCGAGTAAGCCGCCAGATTTTCAATACCCTCCCGGAACATCCTCACGCCTATGTAACCGTGCTCGACCTCGCCCGTCTCGATGAGCTGCTCGGTCACACCCTTGACCGTATTGATCGGGACCGCGAAGCCCACACCCTGGGCGACGACAAGAGGTTCGGCACCGCCGCGGACCTGAGAAGTAACCCCGATGACCGTCCCGCGTGCGTCGAGCAGGGGACCACCGGAGTTACCAGAGCTTATGGCTGCGTCCGTCTGAATAGCACCGTTTATGGTGTACCTGTTCGGCGCCGGTATCGGCCTACCTAAACCGCTCACGATCCCGGTCGTCACGCTTACCCCAACGTCCAAGGGGTTGCCGATAGCTATCACCGGGTCCCCCACCCCAACGGAATCCGAATCACCGAGTGGAAGTGGTTTCAAGGCCTCTTCAGGAGCGTCCACCTTTAGCACTGCGGTGTCCGTAGAGGGGTCTTCACCTACCACCTCGGCCTCCTCCCGCGCCCCATTAGAGAAGCGGACCGACAAGTTTTCGGCACCCGATACGACGTGCTGGTTGGTAACGACGTGGCCCTCCTCGTCGATCACGAACCCCGACCCTCCGCCGGGACCGATCTCCCTCAAGTTCACATCCACGCTCACCACACCCGGACCATCACGAGTGTACACCTCGCCCACCGAAGGGCCCTCCTCACCGCCGGGGTTCACCGACGCGGTCGGGACCTGCTCGTTGACCGTCGCGTCTTCAGAGCCTCCCCCTGGCCCCGAGAACCCCAGGTACACGACGCTTGCAGCGATCAAACCGCCGACGATACCCGCAACAAGCGCCGTAAATACAGTCTTCAGATCGAGTTCCTTCCGTAGCTTGGCTCTCTTGTGATTGTGTCGGTCAAACATTGATTCTGTCTATCTTCCATTCGCCGTTCTCCTGGATGAGCGTCGCCATCCCGGTCCTCGGATCCGATCCCCACGAATGGTAGGCGATAGTGCTGAAGGAGACCGTGGCAGTGTCTCCGTTGACCTGCGCCGTTGGTCCGCTGGTAAATTCTATTCTATCCAATGTGTTGAAAGTCCCCACGAAAACGCTCTCGGAGGACCACGTACTCTGACGGTAGTTGCTGCTCAGGAGGTCCGCGGCTCTATCATAGTTCCCCTCGGCAGCAGACGTGTAAAAATCTTCGAGGGTCTGCGCCGCGGCAGCTTCCGCATTGCTACCCTTTTGACTACCGGTGAGATTTGCCTGCGTGGTCTGCCCCTGCACGGAAGCCTTTTCCTCGCCTTTGGCAGGCGGAGCGGCCTGTTCTATAGGCTCCTTCTGTTGGTCTTCCTCTGAGGTCTGCGTAAATTCAGTACCTTGATCCCCAAGCGTTAACGCCGCAGCGATGCCTAACAAGACGAGGAGCACTACCGCCGCCGCGACGAGAATAGGCCTGCGCCCCTGCTGACTCCGGTCACCTTCGCGCTGTGGCTCGCCCGGTGGTCCCGCGGTAGGGGCTTCCGGAGCAGCCGCGCGGGTGCGTTCGGTATTCGCAGGTTCGGTAGCCGGAGGAGGCGCCGCGGGTACATCCTCCGTCGGCGCCGTGTGGGTGCGTTCGGCAGGTGTGGGTTCGAAGCTTGGGGGTACGGCGTACGTACTACGTATGTTGCGGTGGGGCCGCCGGGATTCCTCCTGAAGCCGCTCGTGGACCTCCTCAGCGCTCGGGCGGAGGTCGGGATCTTTCTGCATACAGTCAAGGATGAGGGTCTCGGCTTCGCTACTTAGGCGCGCGCCGAGGGTGGTTGGTTTATTCGGCGCCTGGTTTATGTGTTGGTTTGCGACCACTATAGGGGTGCCAACGAACGGCGCCTGGCCGACCGCCGCCTGGTAGAGCGTGCACCCTAAAGAGTAAATGTCGCTTTTTGGGGACACCTTCTCGCCCTGGAGCTGCTCAGGCGAGGAGTAGAGGGCAGTGCCAAGGTAGGAGCCCGTGTGGGTAGCCACCGTCGCGCCTAAAGCCCTGGCTATGCCGAAGTCGGCGAGCTTGGGGCTGCCGTAGGAGTCGATAAGAATGTTGTGCGGCTTTATATCACGATGAATCACGCCCCTTTCGTGGGCGTGGGCCAAACCCAGAGAGGCTTGGGACCCAAGCCGCGTCAGCTCTGCATTCGAGAGGACCCCCTCCGTATCGATCAGGGCCTTCAGGTCGCCGCCAGAGACGTACTCCATGACGATGTACGAGACTTCGCGACCCTCGAACTCATCTTCGCCCGCGTCGTAAACCGGAACGATGTTGGGATGCGAAAGCCGCGCCGCAGTGCGGCCCTCGCGCCTGAAGCGGGCGCTAACCTCGGAGTCTTGGAAGCCACTCCTCAGGACCTTAATAGCTACGGGCCGGTCCAGAACCTCGTCGCAACCCAAAAAGACCCGGGCCATGCCACCTGCCCCGATCTCGCGCTCAAGTACAAACCTTTGTGCGAACCTCGTCACGGGTTTGATTATAGTGGCTTTGCGAGCGACTTTGCGACGCTGTTACGGCCGTCCACAAGAGTAGGCTCTCAGGCGCCCTTAGTACAGAGCCTTGGTGCTTTCGGTCTCCAGGCGATCCAGCTTCCACTCCCCGCCCTCGTTAACGCACACCCAGGTACCCGTGGTCACCCTTTTATCCGCGCTGTGGGTCTCCTCAAGCTTGAACGTAACCCTCGCCTCATCATCCGAGACACTGGCCTTGGGCATCTGGGGGAAGTCCACGTACCAGAGATCGTTGAACTTCTGCCGCTCCACCCACCGCTCCTTGGACCCCTCTTCGTTTTGCTTGCGTTGGGAGAGGTATGCCCACGCCGCATCAAAGTTCCTGTACGAGGCCTTTATGTACACATCGAAGACCGCCTTTTCGGCCGTCGTTAGAGGCGGGTCGGTCTCGGAAACAACAGGCTCGTTGGTCGCGGTCCCGGCGGCTATGGCCCCGAAAGAGGGCTCCGCGGCGTCTTGCGAGCCTCCGGCAACCTGTTCAGCTTCTTTCTCGATGTTCGTGTCCAGCAGCGCGGGCACGGCGAGGGCGGCGGCGAGCGCCAGCAGAAGTAGCGCCACAACCCCCGCAGCGAAGCCTGTTCGCCGGGTCCGTCCCCTCCGTTGAAAGGCTTGATGAACGGCCTGCGTTGGCGCGGCCAGCGTGCGCTCTGAGGCTCTGGCAGGGCTCATGTGGCCCCTTAGCCTCCGGACAACCGCCCCGAGACCCTTAGTTCCCGCCACCCTCGCCACGCCGGCGGCGCTCGCCGCAGCGCTCGCTGCGGCAACACCGGCGGCCCTGATCTCTTGCGTAGCCTCCGCGAAGCTCCTCGTGGTTTCGTCGGCGGCCGTTACGGCGCCGGAAGCCACGGCGCTCACACGGAGCAATCGCTCTTGCAAGCCAGTGGTGTCCGGACGATCTGCGGGGTTCTTCGCAATGCAGGCGAAGATGAGCGCCTCGAAGGACGCGCTCAAAGCTGCCCCTCGCGTCCGGGGCGGGGCCGGGGAGCTCGTGAGCTGCTGACTCGCCACCTCTAGCGGGCCACCGGAGAAGGGTGGCTCGCCGACCGCCGCCTGGTAGAGCGTACACCCCAAAGAGTAGACGTCGCTTTTCGGTGTGATCTGCTCCCCCCGCAACTGCTCGGGGGACGAATAAGACGCGGTGCCAAGATAGGATCCCGTCCTGGTGGCCGCCGTCGCATCCAAGGCGCGGGCTATCCCAAAATCGGTCAGCTTCGGGCGGCCATAGGAGTCGAGGAGGATGTTCTGGGGCTTTATATCGCGATGAATAATGCCCTTCTCGTGAGCGTGAGCAAGTCCGAAAGCAACGTCGGCGCCTATCCGTGCGAGCTCCTTCTCGTCGAGCGGCCCGTTCGTGTCGAGCAGGGCCTGCAGGTCACCTCCGGGGACATACTCCATGACGATGTACGAGACTTTGTGGCCTCCGAGCTCGTCCTCTCCGGCATCGTAGACCTGGACGATGTTTGGGTGAGAGAGACGCGCGGCGGTGCGCCCCTCGCGCCTAAAGCGGGTGTCGACCTCGGAGGCCTCGAAGCCTCCTCTCAGGATTTTGACGGCCACGGGACGGTCCAAGACCTCGTCCCTGCCGAGGTACACCAACGACATGCCACCCGTGCCGATCTTGCGCTCGAGGACGAACCTCTCGCCTAGAATTCGGTTCACGGTAGGCCGTGTACCCGCCCGCCTTACCTAGATAACCTCTCGGCCCATGGCGCTCGCGAAGGGTTTCAAAGTCTCGCGCAAGCCCAGGAGCGCCTCCACGGAGAGCGCCTGCTCCGCGTCGCACAAGGCCTCTTGCGGGTCGTGGTGCGACTCAACGATCAGGCCATCCGCCTCCGCCGCCACGCTCGCTTTGGAGAGCGGGATGACCAGGTCGCGCCTCCCTGCCGCATGCGACGGGTCGACGATCACCGGTAGGTCCGTGAGCCTCTTGGCCACGATCACCGCCGAGAGGTCCAGCGTAAAGCGGGTAGCGGTCTCGAAGGTGCGTATTCCACGCTCGCAAAGGACCACGTTATCCCCACCGGCGCTCGTTATGTACTCCGCCGCCAGGAGCCACTCGTCGACCGTCGCCGAGAAACCGCGTTTGAGGACCACCCCATGCTCTGTCCCCGCGATCGCAGCGCCCACGCTCTTCAAGAGGGAGAAGTTCGCCATGTTACGAGCCCCGATCTGAATTATCTGGGCATGCTCCATGACGAGCTCTATGTCGCTCGGATCTAGGACTTCGGTTACGGACTTGAGGCCGAGGTCCCCGGAGACTTCGGAGAGTATCTTCAGGCCCTCCTCGCCCAAGCCCTGGAAGGAGTACGGAGAGGTACGTGGCTTGAAGGCGCCGCCGCGGATATACTCGTAGCCGGCCTGCTTGACTGCCTTGGCCGAGGATTGAAACTGCTCATAGCTCTCGACGGTGCAAGGGCCTGCTACCACCCGGAAGGAACCGGGTTGAATCATGCCGTTCGTGGTCGAAACATTCGTCTTGGCGCCGCTTTGCGTGATATCCATTAGCCTACCTGTAAAACTCTCCGCGTTGCACTTCCAGGTCCCGGATACGGTGTAGGATGAGCCCGAAGATTTCGCGCATCGACGAGTCGTAGATGGGTCCCTCATTCTCCTCGGCGACCTTTTGCAAGATCTCTTCCTCGCGCCTAGGGTCGAAGAGAGGCTTTCCCGCTTCGCCTTTTGTCGCCACGAGTTCCTGCACGATACGCGCCCGCTCGTTTAGGACACGTATGAGCTGTCGATCGACCTCGTCTACGCGCTCCCTGAGCTCCTTTATCCTAGCATTAGTCTCCGCATTCTCCATAGAGGGTGAATTCTATCTTAAAGCTAGCCAGCGTGTCAGCTATCGGGTAGGATCGAAGACTTAGTAGTAATAGTGTACGCGTGCCATGTTGAAAGCCGCCCTGCCGAGGTCTAGTCTATGGAAGCAGTCAGCAACCAGCTGATTACCCAGCCGTCTGAAAGCCGACAAGCTTCCCAAAAGGAGCGCATGAAATTTAGAGGAGAGCTGGACCCGCTTAGACCCTATAAGCCGCCCCGCATATCCGAGGCGGCGGTGGCGCACGCCTCGGGGGAACAAGGCGGTGGCGCGAGCAGTGAGTACGTCAAGTTGTCCCAGAATGAGCTCTCTTTTGGCCCGCTCCCGGAGGCAGAGGCGGCTATGCGCGAGGCACTCTCCCGCCTAAACCGCTACCCCGACCACAACGTCGGCGCCATACGCAAGGCGGTCGCTGAAGCCAACCTTGGCACGGCTCCCGAGAACGTCCTCGTCGGCAACGGCTCGAGCGAGGTTCTTTTAAACCTTTTGCAGCTTGTCGAGTGCCCCGGAGAGGTGCTTTTCCCGTGGCCCACCTTCGGGCTCTACGCGTCGATCTCGGCTATACTCGGTCTCGAGGTTAAAAAGGTACCGCTGACGGAGCGGCACGAGATCAAGCCGGAGGCCCTGCTCTCCTGCGTTGGTAAAGAGACGCGAGCCGTAATCCTCTGCAACCCCAACAATCCCACCGGCACGTACCTGTCGCTTGACGAGGTGCGCTCCTTCGCCGAAGCGCTGCCCAAGAACGTGCTCCTGATCTTGGATGAGGCCTACCACGAGTTCGTCTCCGACCCCGCCTACAACGGCTCCCACGCCCTGGCGCTGGAGAGAGAGAACGTGGTCGCGGTGCGTACGTTCTCTAAAGCCCACGGCCTTGCGGGCTTAAGGGTGGGATATGGTCTTGCACCTGAGAGGGTAGCGGACTACACCGAGAGGGTCCGCTTTCCCTTCTCCGTGAACCTCGCAGCCCAAGCCGCCGCCACCGCCTCGATGCGGGCACGTGACAATATAAGGGGCCGCGCCGAGTTCATCGTTAGCGAGCGGGACCGTATACAGGAAGCCTTGGCCGATGCGGGCCTAGATTACATACCCTCCCAAGGAAACTTCGTGATGGTGAAGATCTGGCCTGAGGTGTTCGAGAAGGCAGGCGTGTTGATACGGGAGGGTGGAGCTCTGGGCTTTCCGGGCTGGAGCCGGGTCACCGTCGGCAACTCCGAGGAGAACGATCGGGTTTTAGGGGCGCTCTCATAAGCCGCGCTTTAGGTATCGTCGGGGTCGGGCTCATAGGGGGCTCGGTCGGGCTCGCCGCGAGGATGGCGGGCTGGGAGGTCATCGGCGTGGACGAGCCGACGATACTCGAGAAAGCGACCGAACTCGGGGCCATAGATCGCGCCTCGACCATCAAGGAGACGCGCGGCGCAGACCTCGTGGTGCTCGCAGCCCCCATCTCACGCATCGCGGCCCTGATCGAGGACCTGGCGCCGACGGATACCCTCATTACCGACGTGGCGAGCACGAAGACCAAAATCGTGTGTGAGGCCGAGGCTAAAGGCCTGCGCTTCGTCGGCGGGCACCCGATGGCCGGTAGCCAGCTCTCGGGGGTGGCGAACGCGAGAAAAGACCTCTTTCACGGCGCCCGGTACTTTCTAACGCCCACGGGGAAAACGGCCCCCGAGGCCTACCGCGAGATCGCCCGGTTCGTGCGGCAGGACCTGGGCGCCGTACCCACGGCGGTCGCCCCTGAGAAGCACGACCTCCTTATGGCCGCTCTTTCACACCTGCCGCACCTTATGGCCGTGGCGCTCCTCAAAGTCGCCTCCGACATCTCGCCCGAAGCACTCTCCTTTGCGGGTCCCTCGTTTCGGGACCTGACGCGCGTTGGTGCGTCGAACCCTGCGCTCTGGTCCGATATCTTGGCTGAGAACACGCCTGCCCTTGGCGAGGCTCTAGGGGCGTTCGCGGGAGCAATGGCGCAGATCGGAAGCGAGATCTCGAACCGAAAAAGTATCGAGTACCGCTTCCACGCAGCCCGCGAAGCCTACGATGCTCTGGGCGGCATTCTCGTCGAGAGAAGTGGCAAGAACGTCGAGATAGCCATCCCCGTCGAGAACCGTCCTGGCGTCTTCGCCGAAGTTACGACCCTCATGGGTAAGAGCAACATAAACATCCACGACCTCTATGTCAGGCACTCCAACACCGAGCGAGCTGCCCTCGTCCTGACCCTCGACGCTGAGGCAGTTCCATTGGCCCAGAGATTGCTCTGGGAGGCGGGGTTCGGGGCCGAAATTCTAGGCTAGATCTCTGAGCAGGGCTCAACTCACCCGGCGAGCCATCTCTTCGAAAAGCGCGTCGCACTCCTTCTCCAGCACCCCGCCGGTAATCTTGGGACGCCGAAAGGACGAAGACGCGCGAACGGTGACTTGCGCGGAGAGCAAGCCTACCTGCGGGAGATCGAGACGCTTGAGAGTCTCTATCAAGGTGCCGAAGATAACGTAGGGAATGCCGGGCCAAAGGATCGCCCCCGAGCACATCGGGCAGGGCTCGGCGGCGGCGTAGAGGACGAGCCGCTCCAGTCCACGTCTGGCTGAGCTTCGAGGGGACGCAGGATCGCGTCGATCTCACCGTGCAAGATGTGATCCTTCTCGGCCTGATTCAGGCCCTTGGCCAGGACCTCGCCCGTCTCCCGGTCGGCGATGACACACCCAAACGGGGCGTAGGGGTTGCCGCAGGCGACCTCGATCACCCGGCGCATGTGGCGCTCGTGGCTGATCTCGCCTACGCTCACTTCCCGAGCAGGTGCTGGAGAGCCCCTTCGAGCTCGGGGTAGCGGAACTCGTAGCCCGACTCCCTGAGCCTCGCGGGCTCGACGCGCTGGCTCGCCAGCAAGAGCTCGTCGGCGAGCTGGTTGAAGATTAGGCGTGCCACGGAGGCCGGCAGAGGGAAGACCGTTGGCCGGTTCAACACACGGCCTAAAGTCCTCGTGTACTGCGCGTTGGTGGGCGGGTCGGGGACGGCACCGTTGACCGGACCCCTGAGAGAGCCTGTTTTCAAGGCGTGGAGAATCGTCCCGACGACGTCGTCTATGACTACCCAGGGCCAGTACTGCCTACCGCTTCCTATCCTTCCGCCCCCGCCGAGCTTGAAGATAGGGAGCGTTGCCCCCAAAGCACCGCCTTGCGGGCTGAGCACGATCCCGAACCGCGGATGCACGACCCTTACCCCAGCCTCCCGCGCGGGTTCCGCCGCAGCCTCCCACTCCTGGCATACCGCGGCGAGGAAGTTCTTACCCGGAGCGCTCTCTTCCCGCAAGAGCTCGTTGCCCCGGTCCCCGTAGTACCCCGTCGCCGACGCGCTGACCATAACCCCGGGCGGCGAGGTGAGCCCGGCAAGCGTCTCAGCCAAGAGGCGTGTCCCTTGTATGCGGCTGTCCCGAATGCGGGCCTTCTTAGCAGGCGTCCAGCGTCCTACGATGTTCTCGCCTGCCAGATGCACGACGGCATCTATCCCTTCAAGACGGTCGGCCTCGATGGTGCCCGCTAACGGGTCCCACCGGACGCTATCGTCCTCAGCATCCCCCGAACGAGTGAGGCGGATGACGCGGTGCCCATTATCCCTGAGCCTAGGTACGAGCGCCGAGCCTACAAGTCCTGTCGATCCGCTAACGAGTACGTCCAAACCTTCCTCCTCTACCCCGCCGACGATGACGCCATGGTAACCGGTTCGTAAGCCCCCGGTAGACGCTGGACTAAGAATACACGTAAGTGGGCATGCCGGAGCCCCGCACCACCTTTGGGGAAAGGGGGAATTAAGCACGTGGCTCCGGCTCCTATATTCCGAACATATATGATTATGTCAAGGGAGCCGTAGAAGCGCTCTGCAGGCTGTGCAGCACTCTGAGACATGTTAAGCTGCATAATCGGTTGCGTCGAGCAACCTGTGGGGATAAGAGGTGAGAGGGGAGGCTTCACGGCCATGAAATCGGCTCCTAGCGCCAGCTACAGGGTGACCCTCAGGGTCGAGTTACCGAACAAGCCGGGGTTGTTGGGGAAGGTTCTTACGGCTATTGGCAAGGAGGAGGGGATAGTCGGGGCGGTGGATATCGTCCGAATGCAGGGGGAGCAGAGCGTGAGGGACATAACCGTGGACGCTCGCGACTCCGAGCACGGCGAGCAGATAACGGACGCGGTCGACGAGCTCCCGGAGGTACGCGTGCTCGGGTTCTCTGACAGAACTTTCGATGCTCATATCGGAGGCAAGATAGAGGTCAAGCCCAAGATGTCGGTAAAGACGAGAGACGCTCTCTCTATGGTTTACACGCCGGGGGTTGCGCGGGTAAGCGCGGCGATAGCGGAGGATCCGAGCCGAGCATTCAACCTCACCATCAAGCGCAACACTATCGCGGTGGTCTCCGACGGCACGGCGGTCCTGGGGCTCGGGGAGACGGGACCCGAGGGGGCGATGCCGGTGATGGAAGGGAAGGCGATGCTCTTCAAGGAGATGGCTGATGTGGACGCTTTTCCGATCTGCCTGGGAACCACCGACACCGAAGAGATTATAGCCACCATAAAGAACATAGCCCCGTCCTTCGGTGGAATAAACCTCGAGGACATCTCGTCTCCTCGGTGCTTCGAGATCGAGGAGCGTCTCCAGAAAGATCTAGACATCCCGGTCTTTCACGACGACCAGCACGGGACGGCGGTCGTGGTTCTAGCGGCTCTTTTCAACGCCTTAAAGATCGTGGGGAAGGATCTGGAAGACCTGAAGATCGTGGTCAACGGGGTAGGAGCGGCGGGTAGCGCTTGCGTAAAGATTCTGCTCTCCGCCGGGGCAAAGAACATAATCGGTTGCGACGAGGAGGGTATCGTCTACCCGGAGCGAGAAGGCTTGGCTCCGGCGGAGCAATGGGTTGCCGAGAACACCAACCCGGACGGGATAACCGGTGAGCTCTCAGATGCCGTAGTCGGCGCGGGCTTCTTTTTAGGACTCTCCGTGCCCGATGTGCTGACCTTAGAGCACCTGGAGTCGATGGCCGAAGACCCGATCGTCTTCGCCATGGCTAACCCAGATCCGGAGATAGCACCCGAGGAAGCTGAGGGGAGGGTGCGTATTATGGCCACCGGGCGCAGCGATTATCCCAACCAAATCAACAACCTCCTAGCTTTCCCGGGACTTTTCAGGGGCGCTCTGGACTGTCGGGCGCGGGAGATAAACGAGGATATGAAGGTCGCCGCCGCCCGCGCCCTGGCCGAGGTGATCCCCGAAGAGGACCTCTCGGAGGACTACATAATCCCCGACGTCTTCGATGAGCGCATCGTGCCCACGATGGCCGAGGCGGTCGCGGAGGCGGCCCGCGAAAGCGGAGTAGCTCGACCCTCACTCGAAGAGGGAGATCCCAAGGAATCCCCCTCGCTGCCTTAGAGTCCAATCCGCACAAGGCACCTAGTACCCGGGAGAAGGGGCATCCTTTATCGAGCGGAACCGTCGAGGACCTTCCTACCACACTACCCGCGCGTATAACTTTGAGTAGAACAAAGGCCGGCGTAGGAGGCATTACCGATGGTTCTCCGAACGGAGGCTAGAATATCTTCATGAACCAGGATCTGTTTCGGCAAGCGAAGCGTGCCAGGGTTTTTCTTATTTGCACGGTAGTCTTGGGGGCTCTGGGTGCTGTCGCCACGATCGCCCAGATGGTCTTTCTGAGCAAGGTGGTCGGCCTCGTGCTCTTCTCGGGCGAGGGCTTGGAGCAGGTGGTAACGCTGCTTTTTCTCCTGCTCGGCGCTGCGGTCCTGCGCTCGGGCCTTTTGTGGCTGCGTGAGATCGCCGGTCAGCGGGGGGCTATCCACGTGAAAAACGAGCTGCGGGAACGCCTGTTAGCTCACCTTATGCGGTTGGGGCCGAGCTATACGAGGGACGAGCGCACCGGCGAGCTCACGGCGACGGCCGTCGAGGGCGTCGAGAAGCTCGACGCGTACTTCGCCCGCTACCTGCCGCAGATGGTCCTGAGCGTGTTTGGGCCGCTCCTGGTCGCCGCGTACGTACTGCCGGCAGATTGGATCAGCGCGGTCTTGCTGCTTTTGACTGCCCCGGCGATACCAGTACTCATGTTCCTTGTGGGGAGCCACGCCGAGGAACACACGAAGCGCCAGTGGTCCGCTCTCTCCCGGATGAGCGCGCGCTTCTTGGACGTGCTGCAGGGTCTTCCCACGCTCAAAGCCTTCGGTCAAGGGACGGCAGAGCGCGAGAAGGTCGCCGAGATCAGCGACGAGTTCCGCGAGAGGACGCTCAAGGTGCTGCGTTGGGCGTTTCTCTCCGGTTTCGTGCTCGAGTTTATAACCACGCTCTCCATCGCGCTGGTAGCGGTGGCTTTGGGAGTGCGTCTGCTGATGGGAAGCATCGCTTTCGAACCGGCCTTTTTGGTGTTACTTCTAGCACCGGAGTTCTTCCGCCCCTTGCGGGAGCTCGGCGTCCACCGCCACGCCGGCATGGAAGGCAAAGCCGCAGCCGAGCGGATCTTCGAGATTCTTGATACCCCCGCACCGGTGAGCCCGGGCTCCGGCGCCGCGACCCACCCTACGGGCCGGCTAAGCATAGAGTTCGACGACGTGAGTTACAGCTATCCGGAGAGCAAGGAACAAGCCCTCTCCAGCATTGATCTCACCCTGCCGGCTGGCACCTGCACCGCTCTGGTGGGTCGTAGCGGCGCGGGCAAGAGCACGCTGGTTAACCTGCTCATAAGGTTCCTGGATCCCGAGAGCGGGCGGATAGCCGCGAACGGTATCCCTATCACCGATCTCCCCGTCGAGACCTGGCGCGCGAGCGTGGCGCTGGTGCCCCAGCGGCCCTACCTCTTCTACGGGAGCGTGATGGAGAACATACGTCTGGCACGTCCTACCACCACCCAAGAAGAGATCGAGGAGGCGGCGGCGTTGGCCGGTGCCGCAGAGTTTATCGCGCGTCTCCCTCAGGGCTACGACACCCAGATCGGGGAACGCGGCGTTCGTCTGAGCGGAGGGGAGGCTCAGAGGCTGGCCATCGCGCGCGCTTTCTTGAAAGATGCCCCGGTGCTCATCATGGACGAGGCGACTTCGAGCCTAGACCCGGAGAGCGAGCGCCTGATCGGGAGCGCGTTAGAGCGCCTGATGCGGGACCGGACCGTACTCATCGTCGCCCACCGGCTGAACACCGTGTACCGGGCTGACCAGATCGCGGTGCTCGAAGCCGGCCGTGTGGCTGAGGTCGGCGCCCACGCCGACCTAGTCGAACGCGGCGGTCCTTACGCGCGCCTCGTGGGCACCTACAAACGGACGCTCGCGTGAGGGTATTGGTACGGCTGCTCGGATTCCTGGGCCGCCACCCCTGGCAGATGGTGCTCGCCGTAGCTCTAGGCGTGGGCACCATGGCGAGCAACATCGGGCTTCTCTCCGTGGCCGCCTACCTCATTGCAGCCTCGGCACTCCAGTTCGGCCTAAGCCATCTCACGTTGCCGATGTTCCTCGTGCAGGTCTTTGGGATTTCGAGAGCCGTCTTTCGTTACACGGAGCGGTTGGTCTCCCACAACGTAACGTTCAAGCTGCTGGCGGACCTGCGCGTATGGCTCTACGGCCGGCTCGAGCCCCTCTCCCCCGCTCGCTTGCTCGAGTACCGTAGCGGCGACTTGCTCAGCCGGATAGTCAAAGACATCGAAGAGCTCGAAAACATATACCTGCGGGCCTTCTCGCCCGTCATAGTCGCCGGAATCGTCGCCGCCCTTACCTTCTTTACGCTCTACGTCTTTGACCCTTTGCTGGCCTTCGTGGCTTTAGGCTTTCTAGCGCTAGCTGGCGTTGGGGTACCGCTCCTGGTCGGCACCCTCGCCCGGAGGTTGGGACGGCGGGAGCTGGAGTTGAGAACCGAGCTTAATATAGGAGTCGTGGACGGTATACAGGGAGTGCAAGACGTGCTTGCTCTCGGTCAGGCCTCGGAGCAGCACCGGAAGATATCGGCTCTCGGCTCCAAGCTCGGCCGGGTGCAACGCAGAATGGCCTCCATCGCCGGCCTACAGAACACGTTGGCCGACCTGACGATGAACCTGGCGATGTGGACCGTACTAATCCTGGCGATACCGCTGGTACAACAAGGACAGGTTCCGGACGTGTACCTGGCCTTTCTGGCGCTCCTCGTCTTAGGCAGCTTCGAGGCGGTGCAGCCGCTTGGAGCGGCCTTCCAGTTCCTCGGGCGCACGCTCGGCGCCGGGGAGCGTTTGTTCGAGATAACCGACCAAGAGCCGCAGGTTTTCGACCCCGACGAGCCCCTCCCACCTCCCACCGACCATATGCTCGAGTTCGATCGCGTCGGCTTCGGTTACCAGGAAGCCGAGCCCCTGGTCCTCGAGGATATCTCCTTTAAGGTAGAACCCGGCAGCCGGGTCGCCATAGTCGGCCCAAGCGGCTCGGGCAAGAGCACCATAGCGAACCTGGCACTGCGTTTTTGGAACCCGACGTACGGCGTGGTCCGGCTAGGAGGCCACGACCTACGTGACTACGCCGAAAAAGACCTTCGCCACGCCGTCGGTATCGTCGCGCAAGACACCTATCTCTTCAACGACACCTTGCGGAACAATCTGCTTTTGGCAAACCCACGTGCGACCGAACGGGAGATAGAGTCCGCCCTCGTGCGCGCCCAGCTGGCTGAGTTCGTGAGCTATCTCCCTCAAAGATTGGAGTCCCCTCTGGGCGAGCAGGGCCTACGGCTCTCCGGAGGAGAACGCCAGCGACTGGCGATCGCCCGTGCGCTGCTCAAGGATGCTCCCGTGCTCATACTGGACGAGCCATCCGCCAACCTGGACCCTGCCATGGAGAGGGGGCTCTTGGACGCTATCTACGACCTGACACCGGAGCACGCCACGCTGGTTATCACACACCGGCTCGTTCACATGGAGCGGATGGACGAGATCCTTGTGTTGGAAGGGGGGCGGATCGTCGAACGCGGGACCCACGAAGAGCTCTTGAAAGCAAACGGCCTCTACAAGCGGATGGTCGAAGTACAGAATCAGGTGCTGGCGACGCTTTAAGCCTAAGAGCATACAAACCGCCGATCGTTGCCTGCGAGGCAAGACGCGGGCGGCTCGTGGTGGTTTTCTGGCCCCCGTAGGCTGGGGCATCGGCCTCGCGGTGCATGCGCTGAACGTGTTCGGGTCCGGCAACATGCTAGGCCGGGACTGGGAAGAGCGAAAAACCAGGGAGTTCGTGGACGAAGAGGCGCGAAAGTAGCCCTGAAGTAAGAAAAGAATCGGGACCCATATAACTCTCTGCCGTTCCTTAGCCGTTGTTTCTGCCGGTCGTCCTACGTAGCACGAATATGGCAGCGACGGTCAAGATGCCCAGGACTACCAGCAGCCCTGGTTGTCTACGTCCTAAAGCGGGCTTAAGCGAACCGAGGATGCCGTGGAGGCGCCCACGCAGGCTCTGCTCTATCTGCTCCTTCACCGCCTGCGGCTCTATATGCTTCCGAAGGTCTACGAGGTCTGGGGTCATCCGGCCCCGGATCTCGCCCATCTCCTCCTCTATCTGCCCGGGCGCCTTTTGCTCCGCTGTCTCCTCCTCTGTTGCTTCGACTTGTCCAAGGCCTCTTTGGTCTATCGCTGTTACGAAAGCTTTACCCTGCGACGTTATAGCCAGCAAGGACAGCGACAGAAAAAGACCTTCAAGCCCCAGGGTAAGCAGCCCCGCGATGTTGAACCACTGCCCCACGAACTCCATGGCACCGGGCAAGCCGATCGTACGGCTCGCCAAAAAGCCGACGAACGCGCCGCCAGCGATCACCCCCCCCAAGAGCCAGGCCCAGAAGGTGTATCTATCCAAATAGAGGCCGGCTGCAACCGCGATCGCGCCGGCACAGTTGGCCAGGAACAACACCCCGAGATAGGTTGCGACCAGGAAGTGCTCGCCGACCACGAGCACGTGGGCGCAGCCGATAAACAAAATCGTGTAGGCCCCGGCCCAGTTCAGTAGATTTACGGCGAAATCGCCACGCCTCTCCCCGGACATATCGGTCATAGGCCGGCGCACCTCCTCCCTTTTTTAGAGAGGTTCAGGGCTCTTCCTCCCTGCCGGCGGAGCGGGTCTTGAAGATCCTAAAGAGGAAATAAAGGGACGGGCCCAAAACAACGACGTAGACGACGACGAGGATGCTCATGGCGACGAGTACCGGCTGGGGTGAAGCCGCGTCCTGTATGGTTATGTCGGGTACCAGGAGGTAGGGGTACTGGGCAACCGCCCACGCGCAAAAGACCGCCGTCACCTGCAGGATGGCGGTAGCCCGAGCCCACCAGTAGCGCCGGACAAAGAGCAGGCCAACCGAGATGGCCAAAGACAGCGTGGCGACGAGCATGAGGGCGAGGCCAAGTCCCTCCGAGACGCCGTTCCACATATAAGGGGCGTCGGACCTGGTTATCGGCAGTGCGATTACCCCGAGGACGCCGAGCACGATCCCGGAGATGATCCCCCTGAGACGAAAATCTTCCTGGAGCGGCGGGTTGCCGTGGGCTTCAAACGTCAGGTAGATCGCTGCCAAGTAAGCGCAGGTCGCCAGACCTAAAATCCCGACGATGAGCGGGAAGGGACCGAGCCAGGGCTGAAAGTACCCATCAGCCGGGAGCTCGTTCTCGTTCAGCCGGAGCCGGCCCGAAGCGATAGCCCCTGCCGCCATGCCCAAGAAGAACGGCGTGATGATGCTCATGCTCCCGAAGATCTCCCCAAAGAACTTGTAAGCACCGCCCGTCGCCTCCTCCCCGGCCTCGATGCGGAACGCCAGAAACGCTCCACGCAGCAAGATACCCGCGATGGCCAACACAAAGGGTATAAAGAGCGAGATTCCATAGGCCGCAAAGGCGGGCGAGAACGCGGTCCAAAGAATAACCGTCGAGACGACGATCCAGAGTTCGTTTGCCTCCCAAACCGGCCCTATGGCGCTCTCGATCAGCTCCCGTTGCTCCTGGGCCCGCTCCCCCCTGCGCGCTAGCAGCGACCAGAAACCAGCGCCGAAGTCGGCACCTCCCGCCAGAGCGAAAAGTAGAATCGACAGCCCCAAACCCCCGGCGAGAAGGACATCAAACGGCATACGCGTCCTCCTTCTTCTCCAACTCCTCCTGATGCTCTTGAACTCCTTCGAGCTCCTCCTCGGATGGCGCGCCGGTCGCGATGCGCTTGAGCAGCCAGACGAGCGTGGCGGAGAGAAATATGTAGAGCAGCGCAAACCCGAAAAAGGCTACGCCTATCCCTGGAGCCAGGGTCATTCCGTCCTCGACCCGCATGACTCCCTGGGCGACCCAGGGCTGGCGCCCTCCCTCGGTTACGATCCAGCCGAGCTCGATGGCTACGAAGCCCAGGAAACCGGCGAGTACTATCGCGGACAGGAGCAGCCTGTTGGTCGGAACCCCGCGGTAACGCCAGTAGAAGATCCAGAACAAAGGGATGAGAGTAGCCAGAAAGAAACCGATGCCGGTCATGGCGTCGTAGGCCCACCAGACGTAGCGTGGATCTGGCCTCTCGTCCTCTGGGAACTCGTTCAGGCCCTTTATGGTGGCGTTCGGCTCGTCGAAGGCGAGGATTGAGAGCACGTTGGGGATCTCGATGTCGAAGCGCATCTCTTCTGCTTCCATATCCGGATACCCGCCGATACTGAGAGGCGCCCCTTCCTTAGTCTCGAAGAGCGGCTCTATAGCCGCCAGCTTCGCGGGCTCGTTTACGGCGATCTGCCTGGCGGTGTGGTCGCCGGAGAAGATCATGAGCGGCGCGACCAAGGTCACGACCACCATTCCGAGGAAGAACCCTTTTTTGTGGTACTCGTCGATCCTCCCCCGGATCATGCCGAAGGCGTAGACGGCCGCGAAACCGAATCCTACCGCCTCGAAGGCCGCCACGGCCATGTGGCTCACCTCGGCGTACCAGGCAGGCGCGAACATCGCGTCCAGGACGTTGACGTCGATTACCTCACCCGCCTCGTTCAGGGTGAACCCAACCGGGGTGTTCATCCAGGAGTTAGCGAGGAGCACGACGACCATCGAGGCGTATCCCCCGATAAAGAGAGGGATGGCGCTTGCCCAATGCACCCACGGCGACAGCAGCTCCCTACCGAAGAGGTAGATACCTAAGAAGATCGCCTCAAGCAGGAAAAACATCACCTCGATCGAGAGGGGCACGCCGATCATCGGCCCGGCGAAGTCCATAAAGCGCGGCCAGAAGAGCCCGAGCCCGAAGGTCAGCACCACCCCGGAGACCGCCCCGACCGCGTAAGTGACGGCAAACGCCGTGGTCCACTTCTTGTTTAGCGCCAGGTATATCGGGTTCTTTCTCCTCAGGTAGAGGTACTGTGAGACGAGGAGCATAAACGGCATGACAACACCCAAAGCCGCGAACATTATGTGAAAAGAGAGCGACATACCGAAAACGGCCCGGGCTGCTATAAGATTGCTCAACATATCCCTCTCCTCCTACGGCCCGCGGTTTTTCTTCCCGCACCTCTGCAAGAGCCTACACTTTACAGCAATCCTACGTCTCGACCGGGAGGCCGTGTGTAATAGCCTTAACCGGCCGCAGGCAAAGTAGAGCAAAACGTCTCAGATCCAACCTTGGGGCTCTGCGTTTTAATAGGGCCGACTACGCTGAGTACCGAGGGGTAGTCGGCGAGGGCACTGGCGAGGAGGCTTGCTACCTCCTAAAACGCCCCAGGCGAAGATAGAGGCCAAAAACTTCGCTCGTTCCGGCACAAATCCCCGCTACCTCCAAGAAGCAAGAGGTAGCGCGGTGGAACGCGCTCTACAAGCCACACACCGTTGCCGGAACGGTAGAAGGTCCAGCCGTCCCGATCCATAGCGGCGGCGTTCACGGTCAGCACGACCGGTCATCCTCATGAGCAATAGTCCAACTACGCCCTGCCAAGCTCCGCCTCTAGGTGCTTCTGGAGTGCTACAACAAGATAAATCCGGAGTCATGCCGTAAAATTAATTAAAGTGAGGGCTGGCGCTGCTACGACCATGGTCCTCCTGAGCAACTCTAAGTTGGGCTGAGAGATTAACGTGGAGGGCCGAGGTACGCTGTTAGAGCATTCGTTGAAAACAGAGACTGGAAGCAGTTCTATTCTCTGCAAACCTCGCGCTGGTCCTCAGTGTTGAGGTGGTTCAGATTGCGAAGCACCTCCAGTAACTCATGCAGGAGGAAAGCTAGGATCTACCCCCGAGATATTAGCCGAAGTCAGGGTAGGGATCGGAGATGTAACGGTCTACTTAACCGATCTATCAGAGGAGCTGAAAACTAAGCTAGTGGAAACTATCGAAGCAAAGCTAGAGATACATAGCGGGAAGCATCCCACAACCTTGGTCAAAGGCAAAGTCTCCGGACATACAGAGAGGCTGTCAGAGTTGCCTTACTGTGATCTCGTTGCGATATACCGAAGGGATAGAACGTATTGAAGATATTCCGGGCGAGGCGGTACCGGCGATATCAGGTGCCGGAAGAGCACCCGACAAGGCGGTACCGGCGGGGCAAGAAGCAGCGGAGAACACGGCGAACAGTCTCCACTTTCGCCCTGATTCTCGTGCTTGGCGGTCTCGGGCTCGTAGCATACACCCTTTTTCTGGGGGAGGACTCACTGGTGCGGAGAGCCGTTTCCACCGCCACGGAGAGCGAGGAGGTCGCCTCCTCTGCCCCCAGAGATACGACGCTTTACCTTACCGTCCCCAAGATGGCGCGGGTGGAGGATCTGCCCGTTTACGACGCCCCATGGGATAGCGAAGCCGCTCTCGACACCAGCGCTTCACACCTGGATAGCTCGGGTTTCCCCTGGCAGGAGGGGGCCAACGTGTACATTACCGGCCATCGCATGGGCTTCCCGGGCGCTAGAAGCTTCTTAGTCTTCTACGATCTCGACGCGCTGAAGAACGGCGACGAAATTCTTCTGACCGACTCAGACGGCACAACGTACACCTACGAGGTCTTCAACGAGTACGTTTGGGACCCCTTTGACTGGACCCCTACGGAGCCTGTCTCAGGCAAGAACGTGATTACACTCCAGACCTGTACGCTCCCCGACTACACCCAACGGCTTATCGTCCAGGGAGAGCTGAAAAAGGTCACGCCGGGTGCCGTCACACCTCACGAGGAGACCGACTCGTCACAGGAGAAGGCCACACCACAAGCTATACCCCAGGAAGGGGTTGTACCACAGGCTATTCCGCAGGAGCAGGTGCCCCCGGAGGCCGGCTTTCCACAAGAGGCGGCCGTGCCACAGCAGGGGGTCGCCCCAGAGTTTGTTCCTCAGGAGGCCGGGCCGCCGCCAGTAGAACCGGCGCTGGTCGGACTGGGACGGGAGATCGAGCAAGCGCCGGTCGAACCGGCGCAAGTTGGCTAGCCACACTTCTACGGCAAGAAGATGATTGACGGGTAGTTAAGTAATCTTCTTGATACAGCGGCGTTCCGCCACCGTAAACGCGGCATTCTAGAGAACTATCACCTCGTCGCCTGGGTGGTACCGCCTAAGTGCAGCCCATCGTTCCGATTCGGCTGATACGCCAGACTTATCAGCATGTACCCGCAGCCCCACCGCGTACGAATACCGCGCTAGCAGGCTACCACCGCCAACCCGACAGCCCTGTCCAGATGCATAGCAGAGCGGTGAAAGACGAGGGATATTGTCATGCTATCGAAGTGTATCGCACCCTTGCATACAGCCCCTACCGTGGAGGCCTCGTATCGTCCGACTACCCCACCATCACCCGAGATGCGTACCCTTTGGTTGATCTAAGCAGACCTCTCGCGGGTAGCATCCCCTTCGGAAGCACTGTAGTAGCGAGACTTTTCGCACTCGTCGTGCAGGGCCGCGCTAGCCTCCTTGACGTCGCGCCACGTCTCGGCTAGCACCCTCTCTAGGGTCTCCTCGAGCTCACTAATCCGGAGGTCGGCCTTCTCGCCCGCTGCGTCCGCCTTTTCGCTCAGCGCAGCAGCCTTCGCATCATCATCAAAATCGGCCTTCTCGAAGTCCGCGCGGGCTTTCTTGAGGGACTTTTCTGCCTTCTTCACGGCGCGCTCAAGCGACCTGCGTTCACGCTCAATCTCCGAGAGTGCAGCCTTGTCCTCCCCATAATAGGCCTCCCAGAACCGTTTTTTGAGCGCAATCCTGTCGAAGTGCAGCCTTCCCAGTTCGGCCTCCGCTTTCTCAAGCGCACTGCGGGTCTCTGCCTTCAGCCTCGACCGGTCCCGGTACTCCCGGAGGTCCCTTTCTAGTTCCGCTATCAGGCCCGCGAACTCGGCCCTTATCTCCTCACCGATCCTCTCATCCAGCGCTTTCTTCCTGCGTTTCTTCTTACCTAACATTCGTTGCCCCCCGGCTCGTGGCTTCGTACTTTACCTACGAAAGGCCCTAGCAATGACCTCTATTAATTTCTCTGCACTGCTCTCCCATACTCTACTATTTTTACTTTACTATCTCTTCTGGGTAGCGGTAGTGAACAGGTACAGTTTAGGCATCCAGAGCAACGCGGACAACGTGAATTATCCTTGAGTTGATATTAGTTGTTACTGCTCTTAGTTGTTAGTGCTCTTCATACAGGAGGAGGCAGGTCGAGAAGCGCCCGGCCTCAGCGATGATCCAGCCCCTGAAATCGTGCTCGACGGAATACCCATTCTCACGCGTGCCTCGATTCCTATATCCCGCTTACCGTTAAAGAGCGGAGGGAACCGAGAGGATCTCTGAAAGAGCTAGTGATGGCACCGGTTCGACGGCAACCAAAAAATATTCGGGCTAGCATCTTCGGGGGTGGGGATGAAGGTGGTTGTAGAGCTAGGTAACCCGGTCGGCTCGAACTACCAAGCGACCAGACTCTGGTCCTCCCCCAAAGAGCCCGGGACCTAGAGTCCACCAGTCATTGGGGTTCTCAGTGCAGGTCTGTAAGGAAACCACGTCCCTTCCGGGGAGTGGGTCCGCAACCCACACGTCGAAGGGCCTGATGGCGAAGACCTCGCTAACCTGGTACTTGTAGACCGTGCCGTTAGTGTCCTGGAGGAAGACCTCGTCCCCCTTCTGCATTAAAGGCAAGTTTAAGCATTGGTTGTAGCTTTCTGTGCCGGGCCAACCGATCCGGTGGCACGCCATGTAGGTGTTAGTGTCCTCCTTTTCCCATGGGAAACCAGATTCCGGAATTTTGATAGCCCCCAAATCCAGCGCCCACCCCGAACTATCGTTCAGTACCCTGTGGCCGTACACGCCCAACCTGGGAACCGTTAGGTAAAGCGTAGGGTCCTCTGGAGCTGCAACCGCTCTCTCGGCCTCCTCTTCTTCAGCGGCCTTCTCCTCTTCGTCGGCCGTCTCTTGGGACACCTCCTCCTGCTCGGCGACCGGGGTATCGACCTGCTCCGACGGAGCTTCGTTCGTCTCCTCAGAGGTGCCCATGGAGAGATACACCCTGAGGCCGGCCACAGCCAGCATCGCCAGGAGCACAAGGACTACAAACCCTATCCGACGCCTCCTCCTAAAGACGGCGTAGTTGGGCCGCTTCGTCTCCGGCACCCGTCGCTGCTTCTCCATCAGGGGCATAGGGATAGATTCTACCTAATTTTTACGAAAAAGGTAGCTAGAGGTAGCAAACGTGTCATATTTGTTCATAAAAGCACACAACAAGATACCTGCAAGCCGGCTTCTACGGAAAAACGGATAGTCCCAGCTTCAAGTACGTTTTTCTTCGACGAGTGGTTGTCCTAGAAACGTCCTTCGGCGAGAACCAAACTCTTATAGCGGCTTGGCTTGTTCCCCGACAGCCTGTTGACGGTTCGGCTTTCTAACGTTTAGAGGGGTTTCTTCGAGAAGGTTTAGGGATACGGGTGGTAAGATTCGGCCCGCCCATGCAGAATAACGTCGTCTGCCACAGGCAGCGAAGTTGGTACAGAATACGGGAGCCTCTAAAGTGCGACAGAGTTTGAACCTCAAAAAGGCCGTCCTAGTGCCGGTCACAGTAATGCTTATGCTCGTGCTTATTCTGGCGCCTCAGTTAGACGCCAGCTGGAAGCAAGCCGAAGCTCAGACCAGGTCCCCTAGTAGGGCAATCCCCGATCCGCCGGAGCTGGAGGCGGAGGCCTGGGCGCTCATGGACGCCGAGTCCGGGTTGTACCTAACGGGGGAGAACGCCGACGAGCAACTCCCGATAGCCTCGACAACCAAGATCATGTCGGCCCTCGTTATACTAGAGGATGGCGCTGACCTCGACGATGAGATAGAGGTCACTAGTGAAGCCGAGGAATACGTGGGGGGTACCTACAGCAACGTGGGGCTAATAGCGGGCGAACGACTCACCGCTCGGGACCTTTTAACGGCCGCGCTGGTACCTTCAGGCACTGAGGCGATCTATGTTTTAGCCCAACGTTTCGGCGCAGGGAGCGTAGATAATTTCGTCGAGAGGATGAACGAAAAAGCTGACGAAATGGGGCTGGAGAACACTAACTTCGAGACCCCCGCCGGTCTGGACACCCCCGACAACTACTCGAGCGCCCGGGATCTCGCCAAGATAGCACAGGAAGCGCTCAAGTACCCCGTGTTTGCCGAGATTGTAGACACCACGGACACCACGATCAGCACCCAAAACAGGTCTATAGAGATCTCCAACACCAACCTGCTCCTCACTACCTACCGGAAGGCGACCGGCGTAAAGACCGGGACCTCCCCCGAGTCGGGAGCCAACCTCGTCTCCTCTGCCCAAGACGGCGACGAGTCCTACATAGCGGTCGTGCTCGGCACAGAGGATGTGGCACGTTTTACAGAGTCGCAGGCCCTGCTCGAGTACGGCTTCGCCCGTTACGACCGCCAAGCGCTCGTAGAAGAGGGCGAGGTGTACGAGGAGGCGCCTCTGCCTTACCGCCGGGGAGAGACCGTGGAGCTCGTCGCCGAAGAAGACGTGGGCGCGGCCGTAGACCCAAACTCTGAAGTCGAGCGTCGGACAACGAACGAAGAGCTACCCCCCTCGGCCGAGGCTGGCGAGAGGCTCGGCGAGGTCGAGGTGTATGTCGACGGAAAGAGCGTCGGGCGCAGTGCTCTGCTCGCCCGGGAGGGCTACGAGGAGGCTTCGTGGCTCGACATGGCCTGGTACGGAGTAGGTTGGGTCTTCTATACCGCGTGGAACGCGATAGCGGGGCTCTTGGAGTAGAGGAAGAGTCGCCTTGCCGCCATACCGACACGAGTTGCGCTACCGTTGCCGAGTGACGAGGGCGCAGAGCGCCGACGGGCTGGAGTGGGAGCATAGCTCCCCCACTAATGGCGCTGCTCGCATGCTACGCAGGTCTTTTTGCCTGGAGCTTTCTCGCGGCGACCGCGCTGCCGCTAAGCTCCGAGGCGCCGCTGGCCACCCTGGTCGGCGTCGGGGAGCAGCTCGTCGCCCCCGTGCTGGTGGCTACGGCTGGGAACGTCCTAGGCTCCTGCACGACGTACCGGTTTGGCCGTCGTGCGCGGTCGCTCGTGCGCGGTCGCTCGTCCGCCCTCGTGAAGCCACGAAAAAAAGGTGCGGGCGGCGCCGGTGCTCCAGACCTGCGGCGGGCCGGCGTTACTGCTCTCTTTCTTGCCGGTAATAGGCGAGGTGCTGGCCGCGCTAGCCGGGGCGATGAAGCTGCCCTTGCACACCTTTTTGTTCTGGGTAACGCTCGGCAAGGGCCTGCGCTACGCGGCGGTGGCCTGGGCCGTTTCGGCTTTAAGGTAACCCTTCGCTTCTCCGGCCAGCGCTAGCTTGTGTGTGCATCCTCTGCACCAGCCGATAGTATTTCGCGAGATGGCTGGTAGCAATTTGCGAAGCCGACTGAAGCTGGCGATTAAGATAGCGAGGCTGCGCGTAGCGACAACGCTCGCGAGCGCACGTTCCGGGCTGTTTAGCGCTATCAAAAGAGTCGTGCCGCCGCCGAGGAACCCCTACGTACAAAACGTGTCGGCGTCCTCGGCGGTGATCGCCTGGGTGAGCGAGGAATCAAATGTGGGCTCCGTGGAGTACGGGGAGACCCCGAAACTCGGATGCAAGGAGGTAGAGGATCAGGCCGTCAGGCGCCACGCGATCACACTCTCCGGTCTTAAGCCCAACTCAATTTACTACTATCGGGTGGCGGACCCCGGCTGGTTGCCGGTGGAGGGTCGGTTTCACACGGCTCCAGTAGGCGAAAATTTCTACTTCTCCTTTGCCGTGATCGGCGACAGCGGCAACGGCAAAAAGAATCAATTAGCGGTGGCCGGGATGCTGGAGTGCCTGGAACCGGACTTCATCCTGCACACCGGGGATGTGGTGTACCCATCGGGCAAGGACCGGCATTACGACCGGCGCTTCTTCGCACCGTATGGGCGGCTCCTCAGGGAGGTCCCAGTCTTCCCAACTTTAGGGAATCACGACGTAGAGAACGAGAATGGCGCCGCGTACCTCAAAAACTTCTACCTGCCGCGCAACGACCCGAGGAGCACGGGACGCTATTACTCTTTCGACTGGGGCAACGTCCACTTCGTCGCGCTCAACAGCGAGTTCTACCATGAGGACGACGACGGCGACCCGGAGGAGCAAAAAGACTGGCTAGAGCGCGACCTAGAACAGACGTGCCAGCCGTGGAAGATCGTGTTCTTGCACAGGCCTCCCTACAGCTCTTCGAAGCACGGCAGCGATACGGAGATACGAGAAGACCTCGAGCCTGTCTTCGTTCGCCACGGGGTGAACCTTGCTTTCAGCGGCCACGACCACCACTACGAGCGTACGGTGCCGATTAGCGGAGTAACCTACGTAGTAAGCGGAGGCGCCGGCAAGAGCTTATACAAGGCAGGCAAGAGCAAGTGGACGGCCTGCTCCAGGTCCGCCTACCATGCGGTATTCGTGCGCATCGAGGGCGAGCATCTCTCTTTAGAAGCCGTAAAGCCGGATGGTACCGTGCTGGACCGCCTGGTCCTCGACCGACCGTAAAGAGCCGCAGCAACACAGGACCGGAACCTTGAAGAAGTCCTTACCGCTGTGGGTACGCTCCTCTCGTTCGCTAGCCCGGTTACACTCGGCATGTCGGCCGCTAAGATGAAGCGTCGCTGGCGCAAGGGAGATCTCAAGCGTGGTCACAAACGCCGCCCAGCGGCTAAGACGTCGATGTTACATAATCACCTACATGGAGAGAGAGCCGAGCAATCCTGGGGCGGATATGTTTTTCGAGGACCGCGGGGACGCCGGGCGGCAGCTGGCCGAACGTCTTGCACGCTATAAGGAAGACTGCCCTGTGGTGTTCGCACTGCCGCGGGGCGGGGTCCCGATAGGGGCAGAAATATCGCGTTCTCTCCAAGCGAGGTTAGAGGTCGTCGTCGCCCGCAAACTCGGGGCTCCCGGCCAGCCGGAGTTCGGCATCGGCGCCGTGGCCCCCGGTGGCGTGCGCGTCCTCAACGAACGAGCCGTGCAGTCTTTAGGCATCCCGGAGGATTACCTGGACTGGATCTCTGCCCGGGAGTCTGAAGAGGCCGAGCGGCGTCTCAGGCTCTTTCGCGGCGAGCACCCCTACCCCGACCTTACGACACGTACAGCCATACTTGTAGACGACGGCCTCGCCACTGGCATGACGGCCCGCGCGGCGCTTTTGGCCCTAAGGCGCCTGAACCCCTACAGGCTCGTTCTCGCCGTACCCGTCTGCGCACCCCAGACCGCTGAGCTCTTGCGCCCAGAGGCCGACGATCTCGTTTGTCTCCTGTTGCCTACTAAACTCGAAGCTGTCGGCCTCTGGTACCGGAACTTTGAGCAGGTTCCGGACGAAGAGGTCGTGCGCATGCTTGAAGAGGCCCGGCGCTTCGCGAGGCCGGACCAAGAAGGGCATTGAGCCAGTTATGAGAAGTAGCTTTTCGGAGCTACTTACTGGCGTATCGCCAGGTTCGTCTCGATCATCTGTCTAGGTGTGGTGTGCCGAGCATCCGTCGTAGAGGCAGTCCGAGAGGTAGAGGGTCTGGCTTCGGGAAGGCGCCCAGCGCCGCAGGGTTTTTGCACCGGCGGTCAGAAACAGCACAAACGAGCTAGCTAGGGGATGTCGAACGCGTCTTTGTGGAGCAAAACCCGTAGACGCCTCCCGCGCGTCGCGGAGGTTAGCGGGCACCCGGAGTGCACGGTTGTTAGAGACAAGCCTGATCCTTTACAGTGAGGCCAGGAGGGTCCAGCGGAACGGGAAGAGTAAACGTGCTAGGCGAAAAGATAGCGAGGCTACCACGGTACTGGTGACAGTACTGAGGTTTTAAGAGCTCGTAGAAAGTAAATATAGAATGGCAGACGGCGGTGCTTGGCAATCCGGTGTTTACCAACGCCCGCGGCAGGAAACGTTGCGGCCGGTCGTCCTTTATCATTTAGCTGCTACGGTTAACCATCGCTAGACTTACAGAGGTGAAATATGGCACAAGCTGAAGACGTTCGCGGGCTCAAGGAGCGCTTGGAGGGGCACCCTGGTCCGATACTCTCGGTGTACCTGAGCGTAAACGCCCGATATGAGGAAAACCAAGGGCAGGCGTACAAGGTGCGTCTAAGGGATTCCCTGGAGGAGATGGAGGTGCCGAAGGATCTGGCCGATCGTGCCTGGGAGTTGGTGGAGGAGGCGCATCCGGGCGCCCGCACTCTGGTCCTCTTCGTCGCGGAGGACGGTTTCTTCGAGCGGTACAACTTACAGGTGGACCTACCCGAGGCATTCCACTTTGGGGAGCCGTACCTGGCACCGTTGGTCCTGGCGCTCGACGAACACGAGCCGTACGGCGTAGCGCTCCTCGACGCCCAGGAGTTCCGTTTCTTCGTCTCCGCCCCAATGGAGGAGCCAGCGCACGCCAGCACAGGGGCTTCCAGCGGCTTTTTGCGGGAGGTCGAAATCGAATCGAGGCAGCCATACCCGAAGGTCGGCGGCACGAGGGACCACGACCCGGCCGGACACACGCGCCAGGCGCACCTACACCGCTTTTTCAAGGAGCTCGCCGAGCAGACGCGCAAGCTCGTCCTCAGGGACGGCATCAAGCACCTAATACTCGCTGGCCCCAAGGAGAGGACCGCCGCCTTCCGCGAGACGCTTCCGCAGGATGTACAGGAGAGGGTAGTCGCCGAGGAGCAAGTGGAGGCGAGGGGGCCGGAGAACGAGGCCATAGAGGAGTTCGAGACCATCGTGGAGAGGGCCGAGAAAGAGCGCAAAGCCGGGCTTATCTACCAGGCGCGCGAGAGCGGAGTACACGGCATAAAAGACACCATCGAGGCCCTCCAGCTCGGCCAAGTGCACCATCTCATCGCCCTCTGGGGTCTCGACGCCGAGCTTCGCTGGTGCGACTTTGACGAGTTGGCCATAATGGATATCTCCGGGCAGGAATGCACCTTCTGCGGTCGGGAAACAAGGGTACGGCCCCTCATGGACGTTCTCGTAGACCTAGCCGCCATCCGAGACGCCCGCCTCGAGTTTGTGCGCGCCGAGAACAAGGTTGTCGAACACCCTAACGAAGTCGGGCGCGAAGAGCACAATCGGGAAGAGCCAGCCGACGTTCTGCGAGGAGAGTTTGACGGGCTCGTCGGTCTTTTACGTTTTACCCTAACCGAGCAGCCGTAGAACTTCCTCCACGACCGAAGCTGAGCACGAACGTCTAGCTTCACCGAAGCAGCGGTTACGCCGAAAACGGTGGGGTGAGCGGCCCAGACCGAAAGGGCTTTTGACTCGCCCCCAACCGTGGCGCGAGGGACGCTAACAACGATAAACCGTGCTCAGGGCTGACTTCCATGTCACAGTGCGACCACACGCTCTGCTGGAAAATCTTCCCGAAGACAAGCCGAACAAAATCAGGTTTTGACCCGGTTTAGAGTAAAGTCAATTCCGCTTCCTCTCCGACAGGCTGGCGGTAGGAGCGATATCGCTTTTGACTTAGGCCCCAACAGAGTAAACGCGCTCGGCCCTTAAGAGCTTTTTTCTACCACCACCTCTCTTTCGGCGTTGGGCGAGAAGGGGTAGAAGCAATCAGCGTCGAAAGAGGTATAACGACGCACCCGAGCTACAAGACGCTTTGCGTGACGACGACCTTTTAAGGTGTCCTAAAGGGCGAACAAAGACACACCCGTGCTTCGAAGAGAGCGCGTTCAAGAGATGATCGGTCGCGCACTCAAAAGGCCGAAGAGGTACCGGGACAATGGCTCGTTTGCGTGCTCTTCGGTGCGGGTAAGGTTGCCCAAGGCAGCACGGTAAGCGTGAGCAGAAGGAGGATAAGGGATGGATCCCGGCGAGCAGATCACCGGTACCCGCGATGAGCACTACGATCTCATAAGTATACTTTTCCATGCCCTGAAAGGTGCCGAGAACTGCGACACGTATGCTCTGGATGCCGAAGCGGCCGGGCGCACCGACCTCTACGAGTTCTTCAGGGAGGCGCAGTTAGCGCAGACACAGCTGGCCGAGCGAGCAAAAGAGCTGCTGGGCATAGCAGTAGGTATGGAGTCTCCGGCAGCGGCAGGTGCACCGCCGGGAGCAGCCACGCTAGAGACTGATTTTCCGGTGGATATACCGTCGGGGGATGCCCCGCCGCGGTCCGCGGATGTTCAGACGGAGATGTCTCCCACCGCTGCTACCGAGGCCACGAGGCCGGAGGAAGACATTGCGTTGGCGCCGGCGGCGGAGGCAGTCCCGCCCGACGCTCCGAGAACAGAAGACATACCGCCGAGAACGGGAGAGATCCCACCGAGCCCGAGTGAGGAACCACTACCGAGCGAGGAGCGGCCGGCGAGACCGGGCCCTTCCTGAAACCCCGCACCTTCAGGCTGTAGGTCGCTCTTTCAGAACGCGTCGCGGCGTTGCTCTAAGGGCTGATAGAGGCCGGCGTCGGTGCTGTAACAGCTGCTTGCTCCCGAGCTTCGAAGACGTAACCCTTTAGTATCGCCCTTAGAAAGGCACTCAAACGGAGATGACAAAGCTTCGAAAGTAGCGGATGTACGCTACACTTTAAAAATCTCGGCGACGACCTCCCCCCTCTGTCGCCGAGATTTCTTTAAGAAGAGAAACGGGGGAAACTTTACTTAGGTCGTCCGCTCACTTCTCCGGCAGCAAGTATACTGGATGCTCGTAGTAAGCTGGGGAATAGCAGCACTCAAATAGGCCAGGCAGGGCCGGAAAGGAAGAGGCGTGGAAGCCGGTAGGGAGATTGGGTTGTATGGGTGGGGGATCACGGTCTTGCGGGTGGTACTTGGCCTCTTGTTCCTGGTGCACGGAGCTCAGAAGCTTTTTGTCTTCGGCTTCGGCGGCGTGGCAGAAAATTTCAGGCAAATGGGAATCCCAGCCCCTACGCTAGCCGCCGTAGTTGTAACCCTGGTGGAGCTGTTGGGCGGGGTGCTCCTGATTATCGGGCTGTTTACCCGCCTGGCGGCCCTGTTATTGGCGCTCGACATGCTGGTGGCGACCCTGCTGGTCCACCTGCCAAACGGCTTCTTCATTAACAACGGTGGGTTCGAATTTACACTGATTCTCTTCGCCGCCAACGTCTCCCTGGTGCTAGCCGGCCCAGGCGAAGCAGCGCTGGACAGGGTTCTTGCCGCCCGCAGCAGTCCCGGGCTAGCGCGTTTGCTGCGCTGACACCTGGGCGGCGCGTGCTCGCCCTTCTCACGGCTCCAGGAGTGGTTCTAGTGGTTCTCAAAATACTGTGCTGATCCCCGAGCCACCACATTTTGATTCGTTTGTGTGTACAGCGGGCGGGCGTCCTTGCGCGTCGAGACCGAGCGTTTATATCGGGACGCGCCAGAGATATACCTGCTTGTCGGTTTTCGGAAGCCTAGCGACAGAGAAGAGCTGGAAATGGCCAAGTGCGAAGTGTGTGGCAACGAGTACGACAAGACGTTTCGAGCCTACAACAGGCTTTAGCTTTATTATCGCTATTACGGCAGACGACAGAGAGGCGATGCGCCTTGAAGGCTGGTGAGGCAGCTCGTTTATGCTCTCCGTAGATCAGCGCAGATGCCGAGAGGAGAGCCTCCTAACATCCTCGGTGCCGGGGCCGCTCAGTCCCTTACCGTAGCCCTAGGTGAAAGAGAACCGATGACCTCTCGAAGGCCTTTTTAGACTCGGTCTTGTACCTGAGTCGCCCCGGCCATGCTCGCGCAGTGGGCGCAACAGTAGATGGAGCCGTTCGCCTCTACACCGTGGCCAATGATCCTGACTCCGCAATGCTCGCAGGTGGGGGCTAGCGCGTGGATCGCGCATTCGAAGCTGTCGAACACGTGCGGCTGGTCGTCAGGTAACGTTACCCGAAAAGCCTTGTCGTATTCATTACCACAAACTTCACATTTCGCCATCTCAGTCCCCTTCTTTGATATTAGCTTGAGCAGGCTTACTTCGTTACTTACCCCTCCCGTAAACCGAACAAACGCTACAGAGCACCCTGATTAAAGGGACGGGCCCGGAAGCCCTTACGACGCCAAAAGGGAGACGAACGAGATAGGACACACGCCGAAGATAGACAATCCAGTCGTGGGCGACGAGCCTGCAAACTACCTCGTCTTCTGGATCAGCCGACAGCGCAATTCGAGAGCACGATATCCAACTTTTCACCTGGTTACTACCACCACAGGCGCCCAAGCCGCACGGTCTTGGACGCGGCGCTGGGGTTGACCGCCGAGCGCGGCCTGGAAGGCTTTTCGATGATGGAGGTTGCCAGGAGGGCGGGATCAGCCACAACGCGCCCTACCACTACTTTGCAGAAAAGGGAGCGCTGGTGGACGAGCTGGCGCTGGAAAGCTTCGGCGCTTTAGACGAGGAGTTGCGCGGGGCACGTGCGGAGGCGGGGGGCGTAGCGGTAGAGAAGCTGCCTCCGTTGGCGTCGCCTACGTGTGCTTCGCCCTCCACAACCCGTGCTGATGCTGCCCGTTAGACACAGTTAGCACCGTACGGCGCGCGATCAACCGGTCGAAAGCCTTCAAAGCCACAGGACCAACCTTAGCGCCCCTCCTGAGCTCCGAAGGGGATACACGCACCCTAAGGCGGCTTCTACGAGACCTCAAAGAGATGCAGCACATTCCGCCACACCAAGAGAAGGGGTTGCGACGGAAAGAATCTGACGGCCTTCTTCAGAGCATACAGATAATCCTCCTCCCCCTGGCACAAGGGGCAAAACGACGCTATTCTGTGGCGCATCGCGGACGCAAGCCGGGTAGAGAGGAGGCTATACAATGGAGAGCGACCGAGTGAGCAAACCAACCGCCCACGCTGCCTCCTACTCAACGGCAATCCCACTGGCACCTTTGCCCGACAATGTAGTCACCCGCATTCAGCAAGCCGGCGCTCAGCAGGTGAACCTCTATCGCGCCCTCGCGCACGCGCCGCGGCTGCTTGAGGCGTGGATGGACTTCGCGTGGGCGCTACGCGAGTGCTGCGAGACCCCCCGCCCGCTACGCGAGCTGATGATCCTCCGCACCGCCCAACGCACGCTCTCTCAGTACGAGTGGCACCAACACCGCCGGATGGCCGCTGAGGCCGGCGTCGACGAACACAAGGTCACCGAGCTGGCGATGTGGCGCACCTCCCCCGCCTTCGAGGAAGCCGAGCGAGCCGCACTCGCCCTCACCGACGCCCTCGTCGACGGGCATGTCCCCAACGAGATCAACGCTACACTGGCTGAGCATTTCGAAGAGAAGGCCCGCGTCGAGCTGACGCTGACCGCCGCCTTCTACTGCGCGGTGCCTCGTCTACTAGACGCACTGCGCGTGCCCGTCGAGACAGCCTCTGCGTCCCCCAGCCCGAATACAGAAGAGGGCCAGGCGTAACTACCAACTTTGTCCCCACCACCTGGTCCGCTGCTCAAGAGCACTCATCGGGCAACTCGGTTATGGCAACAGAGGCAACCCGCCGTGGCAAGCCCGCAACCTCTAGCTCATCCACTATGCTGGCGCATTGGCATCCGGTGGGGGCCCGGGGGGTGGAGCCTCCCTTCGCGCCCTGGGCGGGGGATTTACCGTGCCTGACAGCTCCCCTTCTATCCCGGGCTCGCTCATCAGCTGCGCAACGGTTCCTTTCAGTACGTTTTGCACCTCTTGTCGGTCCAGCTTGGGCTCCTGGCCGACCACCGCCTCAGTAAGCTGCTCTATAGTCTCCTGTATAGCTCGGTCTCTGTACGAGTCCGGCATTGATTGTATCTCCTCCTGCTACTATCTCTACTTGGGTAGTAATATCCTACCCTCTGCGGATGGGTCCTAAAAGGTGAAGAGGCTAAAGCTCTTTGTAGGAGCCTCGAGCCGTTCCCTACGGCCACCGCTCGATCACCACCTTACGCTCAGTGTAGAACTCGACACCATCGCGCCCGGTGGCGTGCAGATCCCCGAAGAAGGAGTCCTTCCAGCCGGTGAACGGGAAGAAGGCCACCGGCGCGGGCACGCTTATGTTCACCCCGATCATGCCGCACTCGACCTTTCTCCTGAACTTCCTGGCAGCACCGCCGTCGCTCGTGAAGATGGCCGCTGCGTTGCCGTAGCGGGAGTCGTTTATAGCCCGTATGGCCTCGTCCAAGCCCTCCATGCGCTCGACGGCGAGAACGGGGCCGAAAATCTCCTCCTGCGCTATCTCCATCTCGGGTGTCACCCGATCAAAGATCGTGGGCCCTAAGAAGAAGCCCTCGTCCTCGTTGTAACGCTCCCTACCATCCACGACGAGGCGAGCGCCCTCCTCTTCGCCCTTCGCGATGTAGCCGGCGATCCTCTCTTTGGCCTCCTCGCTCGTCACGGGGGTTATGCCGGTGCCCGAGTCCATCTTCCGGTTTAGGCCCGAGCCCACCTGGGCCTTGCTGGCTATCCTCGCCAGCCTCTCCACCAGCTCGTCCCCGGTCCCTCCTACCGCAACCCCTACGCTGCCCGCCAGACACCGCTGCCCTCCGTTAGAGCAGGCCGAGGAGAACACACCCTCGGCCGCCGCCTCCAGGTCCGCGTCGGGCATGACCACCATGTGGTTCTTGGCCCCGCCCAGGGCCTGCACCCTCTTGCCCCGCTCGGCCGCCCGCTTGTAGATGTTGCGGGCCGCCTCAGCGGAGCCGACGGACGAGATGGCTTTGACCTCTGGGTGGTCTATTAGGGCCTCCACGGTCTCCACGGCCCCGTGCACGACGTTGAAGACGCCGTTCGGGAAGCCAGCCTCGGAGAAGAGCTCCGCGAGGCGCACGGCCGAGAGCGGCGTGCGCGGGGAGGGTTTGAGGATAAAGGTGTTGCCCGTGGCGACCGCAAGGGGAGCGAACCACAACGGGATCATGATGGGGAAGTTGAACGGGGTTATAGCTGTGACCACCCCTAAAGGTTCCTTGTAAAGAGCGCAGTCCACGCCTTGGCTCACTTGGTCGAGGGTCTCTCCCTTCATCAGCGTGGACATGGAGGCCGCGAGCTCGACGACCTCTATGCCGCGCAGGATCTCGCCCTTGGACTCCTCGACGTGCTTGCCGTTTTCGCGGGTGCAAAGCTCCGCGAGGTCCTCCATGTTGTCCTCGAGCAAAACCTGGAGCTTGAACATCCGCCTCGCTCTACGCGTTACCGGCTCCTCGCGCCACTCCTCGAAGGCCTCCGCCGCGGTGCGTACGGCTCGGCCCACGTCTTCTTTGCCCGAAAGCGGCACCCGGCCCAAGAGCTCTTCGGTAGCTGGATCGGGAACGTCGAGCTCCTCCTGCGCGTCTGCGGCGACCGGGTTACCCCCGACGAAGTTCTTCACGGTCTCCAAGGCAACTCCTCCTTCCTGCTCTTCTCTTCTGTTGCTTTCCCCATTAGGTGTATGTGTAGGATAATACGCTTACTGCACCAGACGCCTGGGCTGAGCATCTACATTAAGCCAAGGAAATGTCTCTTAGCGGAGGTGCATAAAAAATCGAGATGAACTAGTAGTAGTGCAAGTCCTGCCGGCTGCCTTAGGGACGCTGCGAAGATCACACTGCTCAAGCGAACCCCACCGCGACGCTGCCGCTAGCTCAAACGCACCCCTTCTACCCACTTAAGGTACCAAGCGGTGTTAAGCGGGCTGCCAGGCTTTCTCTACCTCTTGCTCGTAATGAGCAAAGGCGGTAACCAAGCCTTCAAGGGCCTCGGCCGTGGTTTCGAATAAGGCCTGAGCTCTAGGGTCGTCTACTTCGCCCACACCCTCTCGCGCCTGGCGGATGGCCACGACCAGGCTGTCCTTGATCATCGCCGTGCGGCGTCTCCGAATTAGGCTTTGGGTGCTTCTCTCGTTAGATTCTTTCAGGAGGTTTGCAAAGTACTTACGAAGCGCCCCCTTGGCGCTTCTTTCGCTAGTCTCCTCTATAAGGTTGTTAAAGTACTTGCGAAGCGCCCCCTTGACGCTTCTTTCGTTAGTCTCCTTTATGAGGTTGCTAAAGTACTCCCTGTTCTCATCGCCAGGTGTTACGGCCTCGGCAACCCTTTTAACAAGGTTCTTGGCCCTGCCCATCACTTTTTTGCTCTTTTCTGTCACGCTGCCTTTCCTTTCCCCTGGTTCCGCTGGTAGGAAGCATACAACATAAGGCACAATACGGCAACTCTACAGCGGTTTACACTGTTATTGACTCACGCTTCCCCTCAGGATGTAACAAGCCCGACCAACTGTGGCGCCACCCCGTGCTCTTGTAGCTTTTGGTAGCTCATATGACCCTGGTGAGAAGGTCGTTTTTGGACGCGTTCTACGGGGTAGAGACCCAAAAGGTGCTCCTCGGGAAAGGAGGGTATATGTGGGACAGGCACACAGAGCGGCCGTCGAACCTCGTTAAAGTGAGCGATTCACCTATTGGCGTAGAGGAGCCTTGGCAGAACATCTGCAACCTCGACGTCTACGACGTTCACGGCGAGCAAATAGGAACCGTGGAGGATCTGTACGCCGACCGGATGCAAGCACACCTTCCGCGCTTTCTGGGTGTGGCCGCTGGAGGCTTTTTGGGGATAGGCAAGAAGCACTTCCTGATCCCGGTGGAGGATGTCAGCCACGACGTGGGCGAAGAGCGGGTGATGGTGAAGCAGAGCAGAGACAAAGTGATGAACTCGCCGGAGTTCGATCCCGAGGTTGTGCCCAGGCGCGACTTCCAGCGCGCCGTCTACACCTACTACGGCCATTCCTAATGAGGACGGTGTGAGGAACAGCTTGCAATCTACTACCCCATAGGTAGCTGCCCGCTGCCTCTAGTGTCAAATCAATATGCTAGCTACAGCAGTCGCCATGAATTATTGTACTGATGGACAATGGGAGGGGTTAATATCACTTACTTGACAATACCTACTGGAAACAGTGGTTTTTACAAGCTGGTAGTGCTCGCAACGTTCCATCTGCTTCTTCCTCACCAACGTCGTACCCCTACAGCTTTCATCTTATAGCGCTACCGAGATATACATAGTTAGGCACCATTAACCGGTCACGGGGAGCCCTTTCCTGGCTACTTCGGCTTCTGGTTTCAACGCGCACTGGAAACTAAGAGGCGTTTTGACAGCGAGCTAACAGTAACCAGCTTAGAAAGGCTAGTGGCGAATCAGTTGAGGAGGCCTGCTGCCCACCTATCCGTAGCGTGCCGGCCCTAGTAAGTTAGCGAAACACTTACCGAAGCTTGTACCCCTTCTTCTTGGAGGCCTTTCGT